>DCUH01000066.1 GCA_002327765.1 bacterium UBA2219
CGCGTGGTGCCCATGGTGTTGGCGGCCATGGCTTTCGTGGTGGCGGCGTACCTGCTTTCGAGCTGACCCGGCGCGGGCCGGGAATGGCTGGGGGGGGCGCGGTGTCTTGGGTGCATGGACTCCCGCACCCTCGACGCTCACGTGGCTCTCGGCGCCCGGCTGGACCTGGTGGCAGCGGCGCACCGGCGGGCGCGCTCGGCACACTGGATCCGGATTGTCCTGCTCGTCGCGTTCGCCCTGGCGGTGCTGCCCATGCTGCTGGGCGGGGTGTTCGGCGCCGTGTGGTTCGCTGCTCACCACATCGCGAAGTCGGTGGCCTTGGTGGTAGTGGTGTTCCTCGGGACCACGGCCCTGATCAGCCTGCTGCTGTTCCGGGTCGGGGCGCGGATCGTCCGCATTCGCGAGGACGCGGTCCCGGCCTTCGAGGACGCGTTCTACGACACAGTGGCGGTGCCTTCCTTGAGCGAGGTACTGCGGGGTGGGACGGTGAGCGGCCGGCGGGTCGAGGATGTGGAACTGCTGCACGGCGCCAGGCTTTTCTCACAGCAGGTCTCGACCTTCGAGGGGCGCGAGCTGTTCGACGGTCAGACCAACGGGGTCCGCTGGCGGGTCCAGTCCCTGCGGGTGCACGTCGTTGACGCGTCGGGGCGGGTTCGGGATCGGCGCCGGACCTTCTTTCGGGTCTTCCAGGGTGTGCTGGTCCACGTAGCCCTGCCCGTGGCGGCCGGGGACTCGATCCGCATCGCCTCCCTGCAACGAGGTCCGGACCGCCAGGAGTACCGCCCCATCCGCCCCAGCGCCCTGCGGCCGTCCGCCGCCGGGGAGTCCCGGTTCGATCAGGAGTTCTACGTGGTCACAGACTCGGGAAGTGATCCCGTGCCCGTGGTTCCGGAGCGGCTGCGGGAGGCGTGCCGGCTGATCCGCGATGTGCTGGGCCGTTCGTTCTTTTTGTCCCTCAACGAGTCGGGGATCTCCCTGGCCCTGATGATCCCCGAGCCGCTGCCTCTGGAGCCCACGGTGTACGCCCCGGTGAAGCCCAAGAGGCTCGCCGCCGATCTCGAGTGGATGGGCAGGCTGCCCGCGGTGGTCGAGACACTCCACCGGGCGCCTCCCGGTACGCAGGAGGCGGGTAGCGCCGGCCACAGTGGCGCCGGACACCCAGAGGGGATCCCGATCAGGGCATGAGTTGTGAGGGCCGGAACGGCCGGGAGTGACGGCGAACACCGGTTCGGGCGTTGGGATGCCGGTACACTCCTCTCGAGAGGAGCCCCTCACATGAGAACCACGACACCCCTGGTCACGGCAGTGGCGTTGCTTGCGGTGGGACCCCTCTCGGCGGCAATCTACCAGGTGGGTCCGGGCCGGGCGCACACCAGCCTGCAGCAGGTGGCGGGGCTGCTCAACCCGGGCGACGTGGTGGAGGTGGACGGGGATGTCACCTACGCCGGCGGAGTGACGTTCACCCGGGCGGGCACGCCGGCCCAGCCCATCACCGTGCGCGGCCTGCGGGTCAACGGCAACCGCCCGGTGCTGGCGGGGGGAGTGAACACGGTGGCGTTCACCACGCCCTGGCCCTATTCGGGTCCGGGCGCCGACCACTACATCTTCGAGGGATTCGCCGTCACCGGCGGCTCTTCCCGGTGTATCTACCACCAGGCAGACAACCTGGTGGTCCGGGACGCGGTGGTGCACGATTGCCCAGCCCAGGGCATCCTGGGGGCCGACGAGGGGTCAGGCTCGCTGCTGCTGGAGTACTCGGAGGTCGCCCGCTGCGGTGACGGGGGCTCCCGGCACCAGATCTACATGGCCACGGACGAGGTGAACCGGCCGGGCTCGGTGTTCCGCATGCAGCACTGCTTCATCCACAGCGGCAACGGCGGCAACAACGTCAAGTCCCGGGCCGAACGCAACGAGATCTACTACAACTGGATCGAAGGAGCGTACTACCACGAGCTGGAACTCATCGGGCCCGACGGCGCCGACCCCTCCTTGAAGCGGGAGGATTCCGACGTGGTGGGCAACGTCTTCGTGAAGCGCAACGACTTCTACGTGACCCGGGTGGGCGGGGACGGCACCGGCGAAACCAACGGCCGCTACCGTTTCGTCAACAACACGTTCCTCAGTGGCTCCGCCGCGGTGTTCCGGATCTTCGACGGCATCGAGAGCATCGAGATGCACAACAACGTCTTCCATCGCGAGGGCGCCCCGGTGGCGGTCATGCGAACCGTCGAGGCCCGGTGGACGGCGGGGGAGCAGATCGCTGGCAGCCGGAACTGGGTGTCGGCCGGTTCCACCGCAGTGCCGTCGCAGTGGGCCGGCACCATCACGGGTACGTCTCCGGGGTTCGTCGGCCTGGCCGGCAATGACCTGCGGCCCGGGGAGGGGAGCCCGCTGCTGAACCAGGGAACCTCGATGCCCGTCGGCCCGCCTGGGTTTCCCTTCCCGGGCCCCCTCTTCCCTCCGGCGATGCACCCCCCCATGGGCGGCCTGGAGGCTCCGGGGACTGCCGAGGTGCGCCCCGGGGTCGGGCCTCTCGATATCGGGGCCTTCGAGCGCCCGACATCGGGCACACCGGGAATTGCAGTGGACGGGCGCAACACCACCGGAACGGCGGATGGCAGCGCTTCGTACCCGTATCCCACCATCGGGGCCGCCGTGGCGGCGGCGGCCGCCGGCGACGTCATCATGGTGGCCCGGGGGCATCACCGGGAGGCCGTCTGGGTGAGCGGCAAGACCGTGCATCTGGTGGGAGGATTCGTGGGCGCTCCGACCTACGGCTCGGGACCTGGCGACTTCGTCAACCGGGACATGGACCCTTCGCTGACCTGGGTGCAAGGTCCGGGCGGCGAGCCGGTCGTCCGCCTCACCGACGCCCCCGGCGCCACGGTGGAGGGGTTCAGGATGACCGGTGGGCGCCACGGCATTCTTGTGGACGCGGTGGCGTGGCCGCCCATCGTGGAGAACGTCACCATCACCGGGTGTCTCATCGAGTCCAACGGCGCGGAGGATGTGCACGGTGGCNNATCCGGGCCCTTGGCGACAACCTGGTCATCCGCGGGAACACCATCCGCAACAACCTGGGGGACTCCTTCGCCGGGGTGTATCTGCACGGGTGCTCCAACGCCCTGATCGAGCAGAACCTGGTGGAGGGAAACATCGGCCACGGGGACCACGGGGGCGGCCTGGCCATCAACGGCTGGGGCACCATCCGCCGCAACGTGATCCGCAACAACCGCATCGGTGAGAGCGTGGGCTACGGCTGGGGCGGCGGCGTGATCATCATCGAGGAGCACGGCGTTCCCACCGTGATGCGGGGCAACGTGATCTCCGGCAACTTCGCGCCCAGTGCCGGCGGCGGGGTCTTCATCGACGAGGGCGCCGCCGCGGTTTTGGAGGGTGAACTGATCGTCGGCAACACCGCGCACGGGGCCGGCGCCGGTGTCTACGTGGACCAGTCCTGGGACCACCGGCGCTCGGAGGCGTCGATCATCGGGTGCACCGTCGCCGGGAACACCTCGGTGGGCTGGCCGGGGTGGGGTGCGGGAGTGTACGTTCAGGGTTCCGACGTGGCGGTCCGGGACAGCATCCTCTGGAACAACATGGGCCTCAATGGCTACGAGGACTGTGCCGTGGTCGACGGGGGCACCCTCACGGCCACCTACACCCTTTCCCGGGACGACCTGCCCGGGACCGGCAACTTCTCTGTTGACCCGCTGTTCGCCGACCCGGCGTCCGGCGATTTCCACCTGCGGTCGCGCACCGGGCGGTGGGACCCGGACGCGGCAGGCTGGGTGGTGGATGTCGAGCACAGTCCGGCCATTGACGCCGGCGACCCGGCCTCGGCGTTCGAAGTGGAGCCTGCGCCCAACGGGGGGCGGCGGAACCTGGGCGCCTTCGGCAATTCGGGTGAGGCCAGTACCTCCCGCCAGCGTCGCGCCTCACGATTCCTGCTGCCGAGGCCGGATCGCCCCCTGGCCGCGCCGCCTCCCCGGCAGCCGGTTCCCACTGTACCGCCACCTGCCGTGCCGGCTCCGCCGACGGCGCCCGGGCCACCCTTCCGCCCAGGACGGCCTGTGCCCTGAACGTTCCATCGCCTTCCGCCTTGCCCTGATCCACGGGAATCGGGAGCGTTTCCGGGGAACATCGCGGAGATGGCGGAGAGTTCCACCGGGAGGGCCCGGAATGGGACATCACGTTGTGGCGCGGGGCTGAGAGACGACGGAAAGTCGGAGTGGTTGTCAGGCGGGCAGCGAGGGTCCTGGGCCACGGGGCGCCCCGGGCCAGTGCCCGGGCCCTGCTCGGCAGTTGAGCGGAACACAACGCTGGTGAGTCTGCTGAGCTTTTCCTGTTCCTGAAACGGCTGGGATAGGGTGCGGTGGCGCCGGGCTCGACCGAGGACACCTCGGATGGCTCCGGGTTGGTTGCCGCCGTGGACCGCAGGACTGCTGGGGCGGCGGGCCGCCCGCGGGTTCCGGGGTCTACGGCNNTACGGCAGGCCACGCTCCTGGTCGAATCCGTCGAACCCGACCAGTGGGGCCGGGCGTTGGCGTCCGGTGTGGTGGAAAGGTTCTCGGCGGCGATTGAGATCTGGTCCAACCCCGTCACCGCGGGGATTTCCGGAGGAGTTCGGGCCAATCCACCCCTGACGGCGGACGTCCCCCCGCCCGCCGCCTTCGCATGGGTTGTCCGCCAGCGATTCGCTGCCTATACTGCTCCGTCAGGCGGGGATGGAGTCCCCCTTACAACCGCCCCTCGGGCTGATGACTCCTCGGCAGCACAGCGAATGACTCCAGGGATGCTCTGGAGTTCGGCGCCGGCGGCGGCTCAATGAGAGCGCTGCATGGGTGCCCGGGAGGAGTACGCGTGACCGAGGCTTTCTCACATGCGGCGTTGTGGCTGGGTCTGGCGGTGCTCGCCACGATCATTGCGTATCATCTCAAGGTCTCCATGGCCCTGGTGGAGATTGTCGTGGGCATGGTGGCAGCTGGTGTGGTCGAGTACTACGTAGGGCCGGAATTCTTCGGCAGCGAGGAGTCGTGGCTCCGTTTCCTGGCCGCGACCGGCGCCGTTCTCCTGACCTTCCTGGCCGGTGCCGAACTGGAACCCAAGGTGCTGCGGGTCAGGTGGAAGGAAGTCTGGTTGGTGGGCCTGGTAGGCTTTCTGGCGCCGTTCCTGGGGTGTTCCGCTGTGGCCCGCTACCTCCTGGGCTGGGATCCCAGCGCGAGTCTGCTGGTGGGAGTCGCCCTGTCGACCACGTCCATGGCGGTGGTGTACGCGGTGATGCTGGAAACGGGTCTCAACCGCACTGAATTCGGCAAGGGGATCCTGGGAGCATGTTTCATCAACGACCTGGGGACAGTCATCGCCTTGGGACTGTTGTTTGCGCCATTTACGTGGAAGACGCTGGTTTTCGTGGGGGTAACCACGGTGGCGTTGGCTGTTCTGCCCGCGGCCACCCGGCACTTGACCACGCTGTATGGCTTCCGGACTGCTGCTGTACGTACCAAGTGGGTGCTGCTGGTGCTCTTCGGCCTCGGCGCCCTGGCACTCTGGTCGGGAAGCGAGGCGGTGCTGCCGGCCTATATTGCCGGGATGGTGCTGGCGGGGGCGGTGGCAGAGGACCACAACTGGCTGCGGCGCCTGCGAACGCTGACCATCGGCTTCCTGACACCGTTCTACTTCCTCCGGGCCGGTTCTCTGGTAGCACTGCCCGTGGTGCTTGGCGCTCCCCTGGTGCTCCTCCTGTTGCTGGGCGGCAAGGTGGCCACCAAGATCGTCGGGTTGTACCCGGTGATTGCCAGGTTTCGGCAAGAACGGAACGAGCGCTGGTACTACACGCTGCTCATGTCCACCGGACTCACCTTTGGCACCATCTCAGCGTTGTACGGTCTGACACACGGAATCCTGAGTCGGACACAGTACTCGTTCGTGGTGGCGGCGGTTATCGGGAGCGCTCTCGTGCCGACCATGGTGGCGGGGGCAGCCTTCGTTCCGCGGCACCTGATGCCCGAAACCGACCCGGCGCCGGTGGTGTCCGCAACGGGGAACGGTGCGGAGTTGCTGGATCAGGAATAGGTCCAAGGTCGATCCAGCGGGAGCATCGCGAGCGCCGGTGGAGGCGTGGCCATCCGGCGCGATCAGGGCTTGAAGAAGAAGAACCACAGGGCGGCCACCCGCTGGCGGTGGCCGGGATGGAAGTCCCGGGCAAAGCCCAGGGTGGAGCGGGTGGCGTCCTCAATGGTGCCGTCGTCGGCCACGAAGCCGAGGGTGGAGCGGGAGCTGTCCTCGACGGTGCCGTCGGCCAGGACGTACCCCAGGGTGGAGTGGGCGCTGTCCTCAATGGTGCCGTCAGCCCGGAGGTATCCCAGGGTGGAACGGCTGCTGTCCGCCACGGTACCGTCGTCACCGAAGACGCCAACCGTGGACCGCCCGCTGTCTTCGATGATGCCGTCTTCTCCGACGAAGTACCGCGTGGAGCAACCCTGGTCCTCGATGCGGATGGTCATGGCCCGCCCCTCCCGGCGCCGCAACTCCGGCGGCCCGTCGAGCATGGGACAGGAATGGGCAAGGTGTCAACTTCCGGAATATGCCCCCCGGTCCCGGGTTCGGGGAACTGCAGGGGGGTGGCGGCGATGGCCTATACTCCGGGTGTCGAGCCTGGCTCTTTCGGTGCGAGATGTCTTCCTATCGGGCAAAGAAGGCGGAGGGGCGGTGCAAACCCACATCTCTACCCCGGGTGGTGTCCGTGAGGATCCTGGCAGAATCAGTGGGAAAGCTCAGCCCGGGTGTGTGCCGGGGTTGTACAGTCGAGGGAAGCGGTGGGTGGCGGGTCTGGTGGCGACGGGCTGCTGCCTGGTGGGCGGTATGGCGTGGGCGGCGGCGGAAGAGACTGCCGGAGCGACCACGGCGCGACAACAGGAGCGCTTCCTGGAGAGCGTTTACCGAACTGTTCCCACAGGTATCGGTATTGTGCAGGACCGGGTGTTCGCCGACGTCAACGACTACATCCTGGAGTTGACGGGTTACAGCCGGGAGGAACTCCTGGGCCAGAACAGCCGCATGCTGTACCCCACCCATGAGGAGTACGAGTTCGTGGGCCGGGAGAAGTACCGGCAGATTGCCGAGCACGGCACCGGTACGGTGGAGACCCGTTGGCTGTGCAAGGACGGCACCATTCGCAACGTGATGCTCTCGTCCACGCCGTTGGACGCCACCGACTGGTCCGCCGGGGTGACCTTCACCGTCCTGGATATAACCGACCGGCGCCGGGCCGAAGAACAGTTGCGGCGGCGGTCCCGGTTGTTTCACGTGGCGATGGCCGTGGCCTTGGTGCTGCAACTGGCGGCCATCGCCTGGCTGGTGACCAACATTCTTGCCCGGCGCAGGGCGGCGCGGTTGTTGCACGAGAGCCGTGCGACTCTGCACCGGGTCCTGAACACGGTACCCCAGTCGATCTTTTGGAAAGACCCAGGCGGGCGTTACCTGGGGTGCAACCGGGTGTTCGCCGCCGCGGTCGGCCTGCAGGACCCCGGCCAGATCGTGGGTCTGACGGACGACGACCTGCCCTGGCCGCGGGAGGAGGCGGAAGCCAACGGCGTTCGCGACCGCGAGGTGTTGGCGACCAATCAGGCGAAGCTCCATATCATCGAACCGGTGCACTTCGCTGACGGAACCCGCCGTTGGGCGAACATCTCCAGGGTGCCGTTGCGGGACGCCGACGGCCGGCCCTTTGCCGTCCTGGGTGTCTGGGAGGACATCACCGAGCGCATTGAGGTGGAAGGAGAGCTGAAACGGCAGTCCCGGCTTCGGGACCTGCTCATGGAGATCTCGTCCACCTACATCAACCTGCCCCTGGAGTCAGTGGAGGCGGCGATCAGTGATTCGCTGCAGCACATGGCGACGTTCGTGGATGCCGACCGGGCCTATATCTTCGACTACGACTTCGCCAAGCAGATCTGCATCAACACCCACGAGTGGTGCGCCGACGGCATCGCGCCGCAGATCGAGGAACTGCAGGCGGTGCCGCTGGAGGTGGTTCCCGACTGGGTGGCCACCCACCTCCGGGGTGAGCCCATGGTGGTGCAGGACACCTTCGCCCTGCCGCCGGGCGGGGTACGAAGTGTGATCGAGCCCCAGGGGATCAAGAGCCTGCTGGCGGTGCCGCTCACCAACGGCGGCGAGTGCCTGGGTTTCGTCGGGTTCGATTCAGTGCGGCGGCACCACACCTACTCGGATACGGAGCTGCACCTGTTGAGGGTCTTCGCCCAGATGCTGGTGAACATCCGATTGCGCAGCCAGGCGGAAGGGGAACGGCAGCGGCTGCAGTCGCAGTTGCTCCAGGCGCAAAAGATGGAGTCCGTTGGGCGGCTGGCCGGGGGAGTCGCCCACGATTTCAACAATATGCTCAGCGTGATCATGGGCCACGCGGAGCTGGCCCTGCTGCGGTTGCATGCCGGCCAGCCGGTCGAGGGCGATCTGCAGGCCGTCCGCAAGGCGGCGGAACGTTCCTCCCATCTGACCCGGCAGCTCCTGGCCTTTGCCCGCAAGCAGACCGTGGCCCCCAGGCACCTCGACCTCAACGACGCCGTGGCGGGCACCCTGAAGCTCCTCCGCCGCGTCATCGGCGAGGATATCGAACTGATCTGGAAGCCCGGCCCCAATCTGGGCCAGGTGCTGATGGACCCCTCGCAGTTGGATCAGATCCTGGCCAACCTGGTGTTGAACGCCCGCGACGCCATCGGCGGCGTGGGGCAGGTGACCATCGAGACCGAGAACGTGACCGTAGACGAATCCCATGTCGCGAGGCACGCCTACATGATCCCCGGCCGCTATGTGCTGCTGGCGGTGAGCGACTCCGGCTGCGGCATGGATGTGGAGACCCTCTCACACCTGTTCGAACCCTTCTTCACCACCAAGCCCATCGGCGAGGGCACCGGCCTGGGCCTGCCCACGGTGTACGGCATCGTCAAGCAGAACGAGGGCTTCATCGACGTCTACAGCGAGCCGGGCGTGGGCACGATCTTCAAGATCTTCCTGCCGCGCCAGACGTCCGGCACGGAGCGGGCGCAGCAGGCCGGCCAGGCGATCCCCGGAGCGAAGGGGGAGGAAACGATCCTGCTGGTCGAGGACGTCCCCGACATCCTGGCCTTGACGACCCTGATGCTCGAGCGGTTCGGCTACCGGGTCATCGCCGTTCCGACGCCGGAGGACGCCATTCGCGCCGCCAGGGAGCACGGGAATAAAATACGCCTGCTGGTCAGCGACGTGGTCATGCCCGGAATGAACGGCCGGGTGCTGGCGGACATCGTCTCTTCGGTCTGCCCCGGGATCCGGCGACTGTTCATGTCGGGCTACACGGACGACGTCATCGCGCACCACGGGGTGCTGGAAGGGAACGTCCACTTCATACAGAAACCGTTCACGATGCAGTCCCTGGCGGCGAAGGTCCGCGCGGCGCTGGACGATGAAAAGTAGCGTGCTGCGGCTCCTGCTCGCCCTGGCCTTCTTCGCCGCCGCGGCGCCCGCGGCCGCGCAGGGGGACGCAGGCGCATCCCCGGCGGAAACGCCGTCGCCGGCGGCCCGGCCCGCCGAAGCGCCCCCCGCGCCGCCGGCGGTCATCCACATTGCCGCCGTCGGGGACATCATGATGGGCACCACCTTCCCGGAGGAGATCCTGCCCCCGAAGGACGGCGCGACGCTGTTCCGGGAGGTGCGGCCGCTGCTCGAAGGGAGCGACATCGTCCTCGGAAACCTGGAAGGGGCACTGCTCGAGGGAGGGAAATCTCCGAAGTGCGGGAATTACCGGCCGGGCCCGGGTGTCAAGCCCTGCTTCGCCTTCCGCTCCCCGCCGCGATACGCGCGGCACCTCAAGGAGGCGGGCTTCGACGCGCTCAGCGTGGCGAACAACCACACCCTCGATTTCGGGATGGAGGGGATGGACAACACCCTCTCGGCGCTGGACAACGCCGGGATCCAGCCGGTGGGCGGGCGGCGGGTCGCCCTGTTCACCGCGGGGGGGAAGCGGATCGCCGTCGCGGGCTTCTCCTACTCCACGCCTACGCCCTACGTGTTCCCGATGCTCGACATCCCCCGGGCCAAGGAAATCGTCGCGGAACTCAAGTCGATGCACGACCTGGTCGTCGTGTCGTTCCACGGCGGGGCGGAAGGGTCCGCCGCCCTGGACGTCCGGGACGCCGACGAGGAGTTCCTGGGGGAGAAGCGCGGGAACCCGGTCCGCTTCGCCCGCGCGGTCGTCGACGCGGGGGCCGACCTCGTGCTGGGGCACGGGCCGCACGTCCCCAGGGCGATCGAGATCTACCGGGGCAGGCTGATCGCGTACAGCCTGGGGAACTTCGCCGTGTACAGCATGTTCAACATCAAGGGGCCCAGCGGGCTGGGATACGTCCTGCGGGCGACGCTGTCCGCCGACACGGGGGAGGTCCTCTCCTTCCGCACGCCTTCCACGGCGCTGCGCCACCCGGGGATCCCGCACGTCGACCGGGAGGAAAAGGCGGAAGCGCTGCTGCGGAAGCTGTCGGAGGAGCTGCTCGCGGGGGAGCCCGACGCGGAAGCGCGCCGGATCCGCCTTTCGGACGCCTGGCGCAGGTGGGCGGTCCCGGACCCCTAATCGACGGGGGCGTTCTCGCCGACGAACATCCGCTTGGCGCCGATGTACCGCTTCACGTAATACGGGTGGTCCAACGAGGTGATCCGGACCTGGCGCGAACCCGACGAGGCGTGGATGAACCGGTTGTCCCCCACGTAGATCCCCACGTGCGAGGGGTACTTCGCGTACGTCTGGAAAAAAACCAGGTCCCCGATGTTCAGCTCGTCCTTCCCGACTTCCCTGCCGACCTGGAACTGCTCCCTCGCGGAGCGGGGCAGGTCGTGGTTCAGCAGGGAGAACACCTTCCATACGAACCCGGAGCAGTCCATGCCCGTCAGGGAGGTGCCGCCCCACACGTACGGGGTGGTCAGCAGCTTTTTCGCCACGCGGATGACGCGGTCCCGCGGCGTCTCGACCAGGTTGTCCGATGCGGGCTTGCACGGCTTCGCCGCCTCGTGCAGCTCATCCTCGGAAACGACGGGGGCCATGGCCACGACGGGGACCCCGCCCCCCGCGGCCGGGTCCGGGGCCTCTCCCGCCGGTTCGAACAGCGCGAGCCTCTGGCCCGGGACGAGGCGGTCGGAGTCGAGGTCGTTCCGCACCGTGAGCTCCTCGGTCGACATGCCGAACTTCCGGGCGATCTCATAGAGGGTGTCGTCCTCGCGCACCGTGTACGTCTCCGGCATCGCCGCCCGGACGACGATCTGCGTCCCCGGCTTGAGCCGCCTGCTCCGCTTCATGAGGTTGCGCCGGAGAAGCTCCCTCTCGGAGACGTCGTATTTCCGGGAGATCGACCCGATCGTGTCGCCCGGCCGGACGGTGTGGAGCTGCGCGGGACCCCGCGCCGCGACGGCCTTTCCGGCCGCCTTGCCGGCGGCTTTCCCGGTCCGCTTCGCCTGGGAATTCCCCGGTATCCGGAGTTTCTCCCCCGCGACGATCTTCGACGACGACATCCGGTTCTCCGCCCGGATCCTCTTCGCCGGGACGTGGAACCGCTTTGCGATCGAGGAAAGGGTATCTCCCTGCCTGACCACGTAGGTGGAGGAAGGATAGGCAAGACCGGGCGCGGCCAGGAAGAACAGGACCGCGGCGAGGATGACGAGGCGCCGGATCGCCATAGTCAGCGATATTATCACGGGAAAGCAAGAGGTCAACCCGCAAAAGAAACCCTGTTACCATGGTATTGTTGCCCGGGAGGGTCCGCTGGTGAAACGAGTGTACGGCCTTACCGCATTCCTCCTCCTTTTCGCCGCTTCCGTTTCCTTCGGGGCGGGTCCGCTGAAGATCGGGGTCCTCGCGCCGCTCTCGGGGCCGTTCGCCGCCAACGGCACCTCCTTCGTCCAGGCCGCCACGCTGGCGGTCGAGCAGGCCAACGCCGAGGGAGGCGCCCTGGGCCGCCGGATCGAGATCGCCGTGGCGGACACCGAAGGGCGGGTGGACGTCGCCCGGTCCGAAACGCTGCGGCTGGTCTCGCGCGAGGGCGTGGACGCGCTGGTGGGCGCCTACCTCTCGGAAGAGACCATGGGGGTCATGGAGACGGCGGGGCCTCGCGGTATCCCGCTAATCGTCCCCGTCGCCGCCACCGCCGAGATCACCGACAGGATCCGCCGGGAGCCGGCCAGGTTCCGCGCCGTCTTCCGCGTCTCCTACTCCATCCCCCAATGGGCGGAAACGCTGGCGGCCTTCCTCAAGGCGAGGAAAACTGCCCGGTACGCCTTCGTCGGCACGGGGATCCGCTGGAACAAGGAGCTCGGGAACGCCCTCGAGCAGTCGGCCGCCCGCCTGGGGATCGGCGTCGCGTACGCCGGCTACTACAGCCCGGGGAACCCGGCGTTCGACCCGGTGGCCGTCGCCGCGGCCGGGAGCGGCGCCGACATCGTCGTCCTGGGAGACCCCGGGAAGAACTCCCTCTCCTTCCTGAAGCGGCTGCGGGAGCTTTCTCCCGGGATGCCCGTCCTGTCCGTCGGGGGGACGCTGGGGGACGCCAGGCTCGTGCCGTCGCTCCCGCTCGCCGGCCCGCTCTACGTCCAGGCGGCCGCCTGGAAAGGGTCCACTCCGTCGGCGACGGCGTACGCCGAACGGTTCGAGAAGCGGTTCGGGTCGGCGCCCGTCGGCTACAGCGACACCCTGCCGTACGACGCCGTGACCGTCCTCGTCGCCGCCTGGCGGCAGGCGGGAAGCGCGAAAGGGGACGCGGTCGCATCGGCGCTGGAGAACGGGACGTTCCAGGGCGCCGCCGGCGCATACCGCTTCGACGATTCGCACCAGGCGGCGTGGGGCCCCGGCCCCGGCGCCCTGCGCGGGACGATCATCCGCTGGGAGCGGGACGGCGGCAGGATCGTCTTTCCGCCGCACTGACGGGCCCGGGTACGCCGTGCCGGCCCTTCCCCAGCTCATCCTCGACGGCGTCTTCACGGGCGCGGCCTTCGCCCTGATGGCGGGCGGGCTGTCGCTGATCCTGGGCGTCGTCAAGGTCGTGAACCTTTCGCACGGCGCCTTTTTCACGCTGGGAGCGTATGTCGCGGCCACCCTTTCGCGGCAAGGGACGGAGTTTCACCCCGTCGCCTCCATCCTCCTGGGCGGCGGCGTCGCGTTCGCTCTCGGGACGTTCCTGGGAAAGGGATTCATCAACCCGATCCGATCCCACCCGTTTTCCGTGACGGTCGGCACCCTGGCCTTCTCCCTCCTGTTCGAGCAGGTCGCCCAGTTCGCCTGGGGGCCCCATCCGCAGATCATCGCCGTGGGGCGCTCCTTCTCCGGCCCGCTGGGCACCACGGTGCGGATGTGGGGCGCCGCCGCCTTCCTTGCGTGCCTCGCACTGCTCGCGGCGCTGCGGCTCCTGCTCTCTTCTCGCTGGGGCCTGCCCCTAAAGCTGATCGCGGAGGACGAGGAGATCGCCGAATCGGTCGGGATCGACGCGGAGAAGGTCCGCTACCTGACGTTCGGCGCCGCGTCGGCCATGGCTGCCGTCGCGGGGGCGCTGCTCGCGCCCGCCGCCGCGATCGTCCCCACCATGGGACGCGGCCCGCTGATCCTCTCCCTGATCGTCGTCATCGTGTCGGGGATGGAGAACCTGCCGGCGACCTTCGCCCTCGCCGTCGGGCTCGGCCTCCTGTCGAACCTGGGCGCGTACTACCTCGCGCCCGAGTGGTCCTACATCCTGCTGCTGGCGACCGTCTGCGTCCTGCTGGCCCTGCGCCCCGCCGGGTGGAAGGGGCTCGTCATCGCCCGCGACGTATGAGCAGCAAGGGCACGCCCCCCGGACGAGTAAAACCCCTTCGGGGATACCTCGCAGGCTGACCAGGCCAACCGGATCACGGAGCCGACGGATACCGCATTCTCCGAAAAGGGCTCTCCCCGTTCACTGCGGGCCGCAGCTTCCCGGCTACGACCAGCGAACGTGCTTTTTCCAATGCTTCCCCGGCCTTCGTTATCCAGTATTGGTCATCGAACGCTTCTGCCTATAAAGAAGACGGGGGCTCCGCCAAACTTCGCGCTAACCTTGAAGGCCATGGAGGGCGCAGGAGCAGCTCGTTCAGGGGAAACCCTTTTCGGCGTACGCGGCAATGTGGACTCCTTGACCCCATGGCCCTGATCGCCTTCGTGGTCCCGCAGGGATACTCGTCCCCGAGGCAGCCCTTGCGGCCCATATCCCGACGCGATGCCAGCCACCCCCGCAAACCACAGCGATACAGGCCACAGGCGAAAGGAGAAGAGTGTTCCCCGCCCAGTTAACAAGAAACTATGGTTACCATTTGCCGAGGGGTTCCCCGGGAAATTCTGTAGCCTCTCAGGCTACAATTTTTCAGGAACACCCCCCTCGCGGAAGCGATACCGCGAATCGCTTTCGCCCGCGCCGGCCGCATTTCATATAGAATCTGGAACCGATGGCTGCGCACCTTCCCATCGGGAAATCGACGGCCGCGGCGGCGGGAATCCTGCTCCTCCTCCCTCTCGGGCTGCATGACCCGTTCCTGCTCGACGTCCTCACGACGGGGTTCCTGCTGGCCGCGTTCGCCGGGTCGTGGGACATCGTCGGCGGGGTGGCGGGCCAGGTGTCGCTCTGCCACGCCCTGTTCTTCGGCATCGCCTCGTACGCCTGCGCGGCGATGACCACCCTGCTCGAATGGCCGGCGTTCCTCGCCGCTCCCGCGGCCGTCCTGCTGGCGGGGCTGGGCGGGTTCGGCGTCGGCGCCCTGGCGGCGCCGCTGCGCGGGCCGTTCGTCGCGGTCCTCACGCTCGCCATCGGGGAGGCGGCCCACGAGCTGGTCCTGGGCAACGTCTTCCTGGCGGGGGCCGGAGGGTACGCCTGGGGAGGCGAAGGCGGCATCCCGGTGAGATTGCCGTGGTGGGCGGAGTCGCCCCGGGCCGCATATTACGCCGCCCTCGTCTTCCTGGCGGCGGCGACCGCGGTCCTGCTCCTCGTCCGGCGCTCGCGCCAGGGGCTGGTCCTGCGCGCGGTCGCGGGGAGCGAGATGACCGCCCGGGCTTCCGGCATCGACGTCGCGAAGCACAAGCGGCGGGCGTTCGGGATCGCCGCCCTTCTGGCGGGGACCGCGGGAGCCGCGTACGCCTTCCATGTCGGGAGGGCGACGGCGGCCGACTTCTCGCTGGAGCTCTCCTTCCAGGCGGCCACGTTCGCCGCCGTAGGAGGGCGCGGGACCGTCGTCGGCCCGGTCGCCGCGGCGTTCTGCTTCCACGTCCTGTTCCAGGGGCTCGACGTGCCGCCGGGCACGCGCATCCTGTTCTATGCCCTCGCGCTGATGCTGATCCTTCGGTTCTTCCCGGGCGGAGTTGCGGGAGAGCTGCTGCGGCTCCGGGAGCGGCGGGAGGCGGGACGATGACCTCCCCGGCCTTCCTGCTGACCGTCGACGGGATCGCGAAGTCGTTCGAGCGCGCCCCCGTGCTCGCGGAGGTCTCCTTCCACGTCCTCCCCGGCGAAGCCGTCGGCCTGTGCGGCGACAACGGGTCCGGCAAGACGACGCTGGTCAACATCCTCTCCGGCCTGATCGCGCCGGACGCGGGTTCCGTGCGGTTCGACGGCCTGGACGTCACGCGGCTGCCGATGGACGCCCGCTACCGGGCCGGCATCGCCCGCACCTTCCAGATCCCCCGGCCCTATCCCGCCCTCACGGTGGCCGAAGCCGTGCGGGTCGCCCTTCCCGCGTCGGCCGGCGGCGGGGAGATCGATGCGCTCCTGTCGCGCGTCGGCCTTCTCGGGCAGCGGGACCTCCCGTGCGGCCGGCTGTCGCAGGGGTGCCTGCGGCGCCTCGAGTTCGCCCGGGCGCTGGCCTGCCGGCCCAGGCTGATGATCCTCGACGAGGTCTTCTCCGCCCTGTCCACGACCGACGAGGAGGAGCTCGTCGCCCTCCTGCGCGCCGTCAACCGCGAGGACGGCGCGGCGTTCCTCCTCGTATCGCACAACCCGCAGCTCCTGGACAGCCTCTGCGGGCGCGTCCTGCACCTCGCAGGCGGCCGCATCGCGCGCGAGGGGAAGGCGTAGATGGCCGCGGCGGATCGGCTGGAGATCGGGTCCTTGAGGATCGCCTTCGGCAGGCTCGTCGCGGTGCGGGACGTCTCCCTCTCGGTGCGCGAGGGGGAGACGGTGGCGATCTTCGGCCCGAACGGGTCGGGGAAGACCACGTTCCTGAAGGGCGTCGCGGGACTCATCCCGGTCCAGGGGGGGACGGTCGTCTACCGGGGGGAGGATCTGTCGCGGCTTCCCGCCCACGAGCGGGCCGCGCGGGGGGTCCGTTACGTCTCCGACCGTTCCCGGGTCGCGGTGCGGATGACGGTCCGGGAGAACCTCGACGCGGGGGCGTGGCTGCTCCCGGCGGGCCGCAGGAAGGCGGCCCGGGAGCGCGTGCTGTCGCTGTTCCCCGTCCTCGGGGAGAAGGCGGGCGAGCCGGCCGGGGTGCTCTCGGGGGGGGAGCGCCAGATGCTGATCCTCGCGCGCGCGCTGATCGGGGAGCCCTCGCTCCTGCTGATGGACGAGCCGCTCCTCGGGCTGTCTCGCGAGGTGCGGGACCGCTTCGTCTCCGTAATCGAGGCGCAACTGAAAGGGCGGGTGACGATCCTCATGGCGGAGCACGATGCGGAAACGGGCTTCCGGGTCATGGACCGCCTTGCGATCTTCCGCAGAGGCGCCCTGGTGCACGAGAGGGCGCGGGCGGACGTTCGTGACGCCTCGGCCCTTCTCGCACTGCTCCACGAGCATTTCCGCCCGGAAAAGGAAAGGGGGAACGGATGAGCGCGACGGCGGCGGGAAGCGACGGGCAGGGGGAACGCGGGCCGGTGACGGTGCTGCTGCCGCAGGAAACGGTCGACCGGCTGATGCAATACTGCCTCGACTATCGCGTGACGCCCGACGAGGTGGTGGAACGCGCGCTCAAGGAGTATTTCCTCGAAGGGGACATGAGCCACTGAAATGGGGCATCCCCCGGGCGCCTGACTCCCTCAGGCGTCGCCCCGCGCCTCGCCGATGAGGCCCGCGGTCTTCTCCCTGCGCTCGGTGTCGCGCCCGGCCACGATGGCCGCCATCCGCTCCCGGAACGGCTCCATGCGGAAACCCGCGCGGTCGCGCAGGCAGGCGTCGATCAGGTCCCGGTAGAAGCGCACCATCTCCCCGACCAGCGCCGTGGAGTATTCCCGCCCCTGGATCTTGATGGTGTCGACGCCCAGGTCGATCAGCTCCGGGACGTCCTCGGCCCGGAAGAACGCCGGGTTGGGCATCTTCACGCCCGCCGCCTCCAGGTTCCCCCGCCCGTCGACCCGGTCCCAGTCGGTGAGGCAGATCCGGTAGCACAGCCCGCCGCGATTGGGGCTGCCGGGGAAATGGTCCTTGCCCGTATCGTCGACCTGCCGCGCGAAGCGCGCGTAGCTGCTCATCGTGCAGCGGCCCAGCAGGGTCCAGCACATGGTGGCGTGGACCAGCACCTCGAGGCCGACCCCGGCCTCCCGCTTGATCTTCCGCATCGTCTCCCGGTCCATCCGGCACTCGGCGACCACCTGCGACGCGCCCGCCTCCTTGTAGAAGAGCGCATCCTGAACGTTGCCGATCGTGCACCCCACGCTGGCGTGGACGACCGCGTCGGGGTGCCTTTTTTTCAGGGCCTTCATGAGGCCGGGATCGGTGAGGATGAAGTCGCGGATGCCGGCGCGCCAGAGCGCCTCGGTCCTGGAAAGGAAAAGGGGCGCCTCGGAGGAAGCGGGGAGCGTGTTGAAGGCCACGCGGAGGATCTTCCCGCGGGAGCGGGCCAGCCGCGCGGCCTCGACGACCTGGTCGTCATCCATCTCGTAGAGCGCCCTGCGGCGGCTCCACCCCTTCGCGCCCACGTAGACGGCGTCCGCCCCGTTGTCGAACGCGGCGCGGGCCATCTCGAGCGTGCCGCCGGATGCGAGCAGTTCCACCATGTTCCTATTTTATCCCAGGGTCGTCCCGCTGCAGGAGCTCCCCGACGTATCTCCTGCCGGAGGTCCCGAAATAATAGCCGTTGCAGAGGTTCCGCTTCGCGTGCCTGCGCGCCGCCTTCGCCCAGCGGTCCCGGATCGCATACTCCCCCCCCGAAAAAGCGAGTTCCAGCGCCTCCCGGTAGGCGGCGCCGATCTCCGACCGGTACGCCGCCGTTTCGTACAGCCCCTCCACCCGGAAGACCCGGAAGCCGTCGCGGGCCAGCCGCGGAAGGTGCTCCAGCATGCACATGTCGCGCCCCGACATTACCCCCTTGCCGACGGTCTTGAGCGCCCACTGCGGGGTCTTGAGCCAATGCTCCTCGCGGCAGGCGGCGGGGCAGTTCGGGTCGGTCTCCTCGGGCTCCGAGAGGAGGAAGCACTTGTCGGTCACGCCCAGCGGGATCTTCCCGTGGACGAGCAGCTCGATCTCGACGGAGGCTTCGCGGGCGATCAGCCCCATCTCGTCGAGCGCCACCTCGGCGTTGGGGCGCACCCGGACCGCCCCGGCGTCGCGCATCACCGCCGCGGCGAGATGGGTGTAGACGTTGGCGTAGGCGCCCATGTGGGCGGGCAGCGGCCTCCCCTTCTCCCGCAGCATCCGCAGGACACCCAGGCTGTGCACCTCGAGGGCGTCCGCCCCCGCCGCGGCCGCGGCGTCGATGAGGCGTTCCACGTGGGGAAGGTCCGCCTCGCGCGGGGCGGCCGGCGTGGTCACGTACGCCTTCTTCCCCGAAGCGTGCAGGAGCGACACGACGCCGCCCAGCGAGTCGAGCGCCTCGGCGTAATTGCCCTCCAAGCGGCGGCAGTACGGGCTGCCCAGGCAGACGGCGTCGCAGGGCGCGAGATCCGTCCCCTCGAGCTCCCCCGGGGAGGCCAGGCTGACGATGAGTTCGAAGTCGCTCATGGGATCGGGCGAAGGGGGAGCGGAGGCTTTGCCGCTCTTTACCTGCCGCCTTTCCTCAGGTCGTTCAGGATGAGCTTGATGGTGGCCTTCAGCGTCTCGAACACCCCGATCCCCGTGGTGGCGCACGCTTCGATCTCGGGGACGTTGCGCAGGTTCAGCAGGGCGTGCAGCTCGGCCACGGAGGCAATGTTGGGAAGATCGCGCTTGTTGTACTGCATCACCAGGGGGACCTTGTCGGGGTTGTACCCCTGCTCCTCGAGGTTGAGGCGCAGGTTCTCGACGGACTCCACGTTGGCGTCCATCCGGGTGAGCTGGGAGTCGGCGCAGAAGACCACGCCGTCCACCCCTCGCAGGATGAGGCGGCGGCTGGCGTCGTAGAAGACCTGGCCCGGGACGGTGTAGAGGTGGAACCGCGTCTTGAACCCGCGGACCTCCCCCAGCGACAGCGGGAGGAAGTCGAAGAACAGGGTGCGCTCCGTTTCCGTGGCGAGGGAGATCATCTTCCCGCGCGCGTCGGGGTTCATCCGCTTGTAGATGTACTGGAGGTTCGTCGTCTTCCCGCACAGGCCGGGGCCGTAGTAGACGATCTTGCAGTTGATTTCCTTGGAGCTGTAATTGATGAAGGACATTATTATCTGAACAGGCTCTCGATATCTTCCTCGGTAAGCTCCTCGATCACTCCCTCGTCCTCCACCGTGCTCTCCTCGGCTGCGACAAGGATCTTCGCGAGCTCCTCGGAAGCCCGGCGGACCCGGAGCCGGACCAGCCCGACGGACGACCGGCGGTCGAAGATCACAACGAGGATGAGCCGGTCCCCCACGACGGAGATGTGCATGTTGTCCCGCTCTCCCTCGTGGAAGAGGATGGAGAACTCCTTTTCCCCGATGAGGTTGGCAAGGCCCCCCGTGGCGGCGATGTTCCCCGCCGCCAGCGACGCCAGGGCCGTGGTGTCGAGCCCCACGGCCTCCCCGGTGGACGCCAGCAGCGTCCCGTTCTTGTCGACGAGGAAGACGACCTTGGCGAACGCGTCGGTGCGAAGCTTCCGCAGGGCCGAGAGGAAGGCCCCGTATTCCTGCTCGCGGAGTACGAAGTGATTCTGGCTCATAGGTCGAGAAGATACCATACTCCCCCCGGCAAGGAAAATGGATTCGCTGTCGCTCGCCGCCGCGCGGCCGTCTTCTTAAAGGTAGGGATTCTTGTGCATCTCCTTCAGGCGGACCCACCGGCGGTCCACCTCGGCCTGGAACCGGTCGAGCTCCTCCTTCATGTCGGGCTTCAGCATGTGCTTGGTCTTCCCCATCTGCTTCAGGTAATCCGATACGGGCACCTTCTTCCCCTTCTCCTCGGGGTCGTAGTTGAGGGTCGTGATGCCGCGCTCGACCTCGTAGAGCGGGAAGAAGCAGGAGTCGACCGCCGACTGGATGATGGGGACGGACATCCTCTCCTCCGTCTTCCACGCCAGCGGGCACATGGAGATCATCTTGACGAAGACCAGCCCTTCCTCGGAGAGCTTCTGCGCCTTGGCCGCCTTGCGGATCATGTCCCTCGGGTCGCACTCGGCCACCGTGCAGACGTACGGGACGTGGCACGCCGCGAAGATCTGCGCCGTGTCCTTGTGGTGCGTGCCCTTGCCATGCTGGTACGGGCCGTAGTTGGACGTGGAGGTGGACTGCCCCAGCGGGACGGTGAAGGAGAGCTGGGAGCCGGTGTTCTGGTACCCCTGGTTGTCGTACTCGCAGATGATCATCCGGTTCCCGCGCATCGCGGCGCCGATGGAGGGCCCCATGCCGATGTCGTGCCCGCCGTCGCCGGTGACCATGATGAACGTGATCTTCTCGTCCTTCGGGATCTCCCCGCGAAGCTTGCGCTCCTCGAACATCGAAACCACGCCGGAGAGGGTCGCCGCGCCGTTCTGGAAAAGGTTGTGGATGTAGGTGTTCTTGTGCGAGGTGAACGGGTAGCCCGTGGTGACCACCATGCCGCAGCCGGTGTGGAACAGGGTCACGATGTGCCCCTCGATCCCCTTGAGGAAGATGTTGAGGTTCACGAAGATGCCGCAGCCCGGGCACGCCCCGTGCCCCGGGGCGATCCTTTTCGGCCGCTCCGTGAGGTTGCGCAGGACGTTCCCCTTCACTTCCATCTTCCCTTCCGGTGTCGTCTCGACGCGGATGAGGCCCGAGGCCTGCGCCTCCGTGATCGGGTCGTACGCCCTGGGCGGGGAGTACGACGGGTCGCCGGGGTTGGCGCCGAAGTAGGCGTAGGGGACCTCGACCTTCCCGGACTTCGCGATCCCGACCGCCTCGCGCAGCATGTGCGCCGCGTCCTCGACGAAGAACTCCTTGCCGCCCGTGCCGTAGACCCTCGCGGCCACCTGCGTCCGGTTGCCGGGGACCCCCTGGAGGGCCGCCTTCACCTCGATGGCCATGGCGCCGCCGTAGGCGCCGTAGTTGTCCTGCCGGTCCGCCACCACCAGCCCCTTGACGTTCTTCAAGGCGTCGCGCACTTCCTCGATGGGGAAGGGACGGATGAGGTTGGGACGGATGAGGCCGACCTTCAGCCCCTCCTTCCGGAGGGCGTCGACCGCCTCCTTCGCCGTCTCCGCGGCGGAGTTCACGATGAAGAGTGCCGCGTCGGCGTCGTCCATCCGGTACAGCTCCAGCAGGTCGTACCGGCGGCCGGAAAGGGCCTCGAACTCCGCGAACACCTTCTTCACCACGCCGTGAGCGCGCAGTATCGCATCCGCCTGCTGCTTCTTGTTGTTGATCTGGTCCGGGTCGTTCATGTAGGGACCGATGGTCACCGGCACGGACGGGTCGACCGAGGAGACGGTGGGGACGAAGGGGCCCAGGAAGTCGCGGACCGTCTGCCCGTCCTCGAAGATCTCGACCCGGCGCTTCTGGTGGGAGGTGAAGAAGCCGTCGAACGCCACGAAGACGGGGAGGCGCACCGACATGTCCTCGCCGATCTTCGGCGCCATGACGTTCATGTCGTAGACCGCCTGGGCGTCGGAGGCCATCAGGATGATCCAGCCGGTGTTCATCGCCAGCATGATGTCGCTGTGGTCGCCTCGGATGTCGAGGGGGCCCGACACGGCGCGGGTGACGACGTTGAACACCATCGGGAATCGCGTCCCGGACTGGACCGGCAGCTGCTCGAACGCGAAGAGCAGCCCGTTGGCGGAGGTGGCGTTGAAGACCCGGCCGCCCGCCGTGGTCGCCCCGTAGCAGATCCCCGCGGCGCCGTGCTCGCCGTCGCCCGGGATCATCCGGATCGTGTGCTCCCCCTCCGCCTTCATCGCGTCGAGCGTCTCCGCGATCTCCGTGGAAGGCGTGATGGGGTAGTACCCCATGACGTGGTAGTTGACCTGCTTGGCCGCCGTCGCCGCGATCTCGTTGCCGCTCTGGACGACCATCGTCTGCGCGGGACGACCGCCCGCCGCCTTCGCCGTCTGGGACATGCCCGTCTCCTTATTTCAGGAACTTGTGCTTAACGGTGATCTTCTCCATGTCCTGCTCCGCTTCCTTGACCGGGACCAGGGCGCCGAACTTGCAGATGTGGGTGCACCGCAGGCACCCCTTGCAGAACTGGTAGTCGATCCCCAGAAGGACCATCCCGTCCTTGCCGGTCTTGGGGTCCTTCCCCTTCTCCCACACGAAGCAGTAGTCGGGGCAGGTGACGTCGCACTCGCCGCAGCGCACGCACTTGTCGGCGACGAAGAGCGGGATCATCCCGGTGCGACTGGTGGAGAGGTCCTTGAACCGCATGTTCCCCACCGAGTAGATCGTCCCGCCCATGGGGGCGGTCTCGTACCCGAGCTTCGGCTCCTCGCGGCGGAACGGGGCGTACGGGAATTTCCCGTCCTCCGGGAATTCCACGAACAGCACCTCGTCGTAGCCGCGCTTCAACGCCTCGAGGTTCCCCTTCATCATGGCGGCGTACTTCTTGCCGAACTGCTCGTTGATCGCCCCCTCGACCGCCTCGAACGTGAGGAAGCCCGCGGCCTTCATCATCGCGCCCATCATGACCATGTTGACCCGGGAGCGGGTGGCCATGGCGATCTCCATCGCGTCGATCACGCCGACCTTTCCCCCCGCCAGCTTCAGGTAATCCCTCGCCTCGGCCGGCGTCCGGCGGGTGTTCAGGATCACCGTGGTCTTCCCCGGGACCGCCCCGGCCGTCACCGGGACCGACTTGGCCAGCGCCTCGTGGAATATGGCCAGCAGGTGCGGCTCCTCGATCGGGCTGTTGACGCGCACCTGGGTATCGGCCTCGCAGATCCGGATGTACCCCTTCACCGGGGTCCCCTTCTTCTCGGAGCCGTAGGAGGCGAACGACGCGCCGTTCATCCCCATCCCGATGATGGCCGCCTCGGCGAGGATCTTCCCCGCCACGTTGGCGCCCAGTCCCCCGATGCTCTCCATCCGGATCTCGTAGAAACCGAGATCGTTCTTCACCGGTAGCTTCACCGCCTTACCGCTCTGGCTCATATCCCTCTCCCCTTCCGGGAAAAAGTTGGTGGTCTCCGGGCGCCTACAGCTCCCGCCGCCCTTTCATCGCCTTCCCGACGGAGACCTCGTCGGAATATTCCAGGTCGGCCCCCATCGGCAGCCCGTGCGCGATGCGCGTCACGCGCGGCCCCAGGGGCTTCAGGATCCCGCCGAGGTAGGAGGCCGTCGCTTCCCCCTCGGAGGTGAGGTTGGTCGCGAGGACGACCTCCGAAACGCCGCCCCGCCCGACCCGTTCGACCAGTTCCCTCACGTGGATATCGTCGGGCATCACGCCGTCGATCGGCGAGATCGCCCCCCCGAGCACGTGGTACCGCCCCTTGAATTCCCCGCTTTTCTCGATGGGGACGATGTCGGAGGGGCCTTCCACGACGCAGATCAGGTCATCCCGCCTCGCGGGGTCCGAACACAATGGGCAAGGGTCCTCGTCGGCGATGCCCAGGCATTTAGAACATCGTATCACGGATTCCGGAATCCCGGAAATCGCACCCCCCAGCTCCCGCACGAACTCGGGCGGCATCCGCAAAAGGAACAGGGCGAGGCGCGTCGCCGTCTTCTCGCCGATGCCGGGAAGGCGGGACAGCAGGAGGACGAGCCGGCGCAGCGGCTTGGGGTAGACGGAGCTCACAGGAGCCCCGGGGGAAGCATGCCGCCCGCGATCTTCGCCATCTCGGAGGCCGCCATCTCCTTCGAACGGGCGAGGGCGTCGTTCACCGCCGCGAGGACCAGGTCCTGGAGCAGGACGACGTCGTCCGGCGAAACCACCTCTTTCTCGATGCGCACCGATACCAGCTCCTGCCGCCCGTTCGCCGTCGCGACCACCATCCCGCCGCCGGAGGAGCCCTCCACGGTCTTGCCGCCGAGCTCGTCCTGGAGGCGCTGAAAGCGGGCGCGCATCTCCTGGGCCTGGCGCATCATCTCCCCGAGATCGGTCATCTACCCTCCTTCTTTAATCGTCCGGCGCGTCCTCGGCCGGCGCATCCTCGCTCCCCTCCGCGTCCGCCGGCTTCGCCGCGTCCTCGTCCCCGCCCTGCGCGGGCCCCTCCTCCGGAAGGGGCGTCCTCGCGGCGGGGGCGCGGTTCACCTTCACCAGCATGGCGCCTTCGAACACCCGGAGCGTCTCCAGGACGGCCGGGTCGGAAAGGGCCTTCCGCTCCAGCGATCCCTCCGGATCGGCTACGGCGTCAGCTTCCGGGCTTTTTTTTTCCGCCGACGCCTCCAGGCGGACCGGGACGGGGCGGCCCGCCGCCTCCTCCATCGCGGAGAGCAGGAGGGACCACTTGTCCGGCTCCTTCAGCCGGTCGAGGAACATCGCGTTGGGGCAGGAGA
Organism: bacterium UBA2219; assembly: GCA_002327765.1. Classification (GTDB taxonomy): domain Bacteria; phylum Desulfobacterota; class Deferrimicrobia; order Deferrimicrobiales; family Deferrimicrobiaceae; genus UBA2219. The sequence goes on from DCUH01000066.1 coordinate 24,797, forward strand.
TGACGAATTCCCCCCCCTTCGCCTCCCCCTCCATCTGGTTCAGGAGCCCCATCAGGATGACGCCCTTCCCCTTCTTCGCCTCCACGGCCCGCTTCAGGGCGTCCCACAATCCCGCGCCCGCCGCATCCCCGCCCTGCGCGGGTTTCGCCTCGGGCACCCTCCGCGAGAACGTCGGCGGCGGCGCGGCGCCCGCCGGGGGGGGAGCCGGCTCCGGAGAAACGGCCGGGCGCTGCGCAGGGGCGGAGGCATCGCCCGCGCCCGACTCGAGAGCCGAGAGGGTGAGCAGCCCCTGCGCGTTCGCAAGGCGCAGCAGCAACAGCTCGAATCCGAGATGGGGATATTCGGTCCCAAGGACGTCCCGCTCGGAGCGGAAAGCGACATCGAGGAGGAACATCCATTCCTCCTTCGCCCTTTGCGAGGTCAGCTCCCGCACCCGCTCGAGGGAAGACGGCGAGTACCGGAACAGGAGCTCCTCCTTGCCGGTAAAGGAGAGGACGGCCGCGTCCCGAAGGACGTCGATCAAGGAAAGGTAGAGGTACTTGAGGTCGGCCCCGCGCGACCGGAGCGCCTGGAAGCGGGCCAGCGCGGCCCCCGCGCCCTCGAGGACGGCGGCCGAGGCCAGGTCGATGGCGGCCTCCGCGCCGACCAGCCCGAGCATCCCCTCGACCATCGCCGCCGTGACGGTCCCCGACCCGGAGACCGCGGCCTGCTCGAACAGCGACTGCCCGTCCCGCATCGACCCGAACGCGTACCGCGCCATGAGGGAAAGGGCGTCCTCCTCCACCGCCACGCCCTCGGCCCGCGCCATCTCCTCGAGGCGCCCCCGCACCTCCGCGTCGGTGAGCATGCGGAAGTCGAAGCGCTGGCAGCGCGACAGGATCGTGTCCGGTATCCGGTTGGGCTCGGTGGTGGCCAGGATGAAGACCACGTGCGGCGGCGGCTCCTCCAGCGTCTTCAGCAGGCCGTTGAAGGCCGCCTTCGACAGCATGTGGACTTCGTCGATGAT
>DCUH01000032.1 GCA_002327765.1 bacterium UBA2219
GCCGCATCGTGGAGGAAGGCGACCCGAAGAAGATCTATTTCCGGTCCGACTCGAAATTCGTGGCCGACTTCATCGGCCGCGCCAACCTGGTCCCGGGGAAGGTGGCGTCTCTGATAGGGGAACACGCCGCCCTAGAGACGTCCATCGGCACGATCGTCGCCATGAACCCGCAGAAGATCGCCCCCGGGGCCGAGGCGCTGGCGTGCGTGCGCCCCGAGTTCATCCGCGTCGCGGGGGCCGGCGGGAACGGCAACGTCTTCCGCGGCAAGGTGGAGACGCTGCTCTTCGTCGGGGAAGCGTACGAGGGCGAGATCCGGATCGGCGACACGCTGGTCACCACGTCGATCCCCCCCACCGCCGACATCGCGGAAGGGGGCGAGGTTTCCGTCGCCTTCGAACCCGACCACTGCTTCCTGCTCCCGGCCTGATATAAAAGAGGCGGACCATGGGCAAGCGCTCCCTCCTGACCCCCTCGCTCATCGCCGTCGTCGGCCTGCTGACGATCAGCCCCGTGCTGATGCTCCTGTTCGGCAGCTTCACGGAGGGGCTGGGCGCCTTCGGGGCCTTTACTACCTCCAAGTACGTCGAGGCCTACACCGACCCGGCGCTCGCGGAGATCCTCTGGAACACGGTGGTCTTCACCCTCGGCTCGGCCGCCGTCGCCACCCTGCTCGCGCTTTTTTTGTCCTACGTGAACACGCGGACCGACGTCCCCTTCAAGTTCTTCTTCGGGATCATCTCCGTCATCCCGATGATGATCCCGCACATCCTGTTCGCGAGCAGCTGGGTGCTCCTCCTGAACCCGAGCAACGGGATCCTGAACCGGTACCTGATCGGGGCGCTCGGCCTGGAAAGCGCCCCGTTCGACATCTACACGCTCAAAGGAATGATCCTCGTCGAGGGGCTGCTCGACCTGCCGATCGCCTACCTCATCATCGCCCCGGCCATGGGCTCCTTCGACATCGCGCTCGAGGAGTCCTCCCGGGTCTGCGGCGGGAGCACCCTGCGCACGATGGCCCGCGTGACGCTGCCGGTCCTGCGGCCGGCGATCCTGGCCTCGATCATCCTCGTGATCGTGCGCTGCCTCGCCTCCTTCGCCGTCCCGTCGGTCATCGGAATGCCGGGGCGGATCTACGTGCTGGCGACCCACATCTACCGGATGACGTCTACCGGCTTTTCCGCCGACTACGGGAAGGCGGCCGCCGTGGGGATGAGCGCGCTGGCCGCGGCGGTCCTCCTGATCTACCTGTACCGCTGGATGACGCGGGAGAGCGAGCGGTACGTCACCGTCTCCGGGCGCGGCTTCAAGCCCGCCCTGATCGAGCTGAAAGGCTCCCGCTACCCGGTGATGGGCTTCGTCGGCCTGCTCTCCTTCGTGCTCATCGTCCTGCCGGTCGTGGTGCTCTTCTACACGTCGATGATCCCCTACGTGATGACCCCGAGCGCCAAGGCGTTCTCGCTGATGAGCTGGAAGAACTGGACCGACGTGCTGAAGGACCCGGTGTCGCTGCTGTCGCTGAAGAACAGCCTCACGCTCGGCGTCGTCGGCGCCACCCTCGGGGTGATCCTTTCGATCCTCGTCTCCTACGTCATCGTCAAGGTGCGCACCACCGCGGCGGGGATCCTCGACTCGCTGAGCTTCCTGTCGTTCTCTTTCCCCGGCATCGTCATCGGCGTGGGGTTCATGTGGTTCTTCGTCCGCACCCCCCTCTACTCCACCCTGACGGCGCTCCTGATCGGGTATATCGCCACCTACCTGCCGTACGGCATCCGGCCGCTCTCCAGCGCGTTCGTCCAGATCCACAGCCACCTGGAGGAGTCGTCCAAAGTGTGCGGCGCGGGCCCCTTCGCCACGATGCGGCGGATCGTCGTCCCGCTGCTGATCCCCGGCGTCGTCTCCGCGTGGGTCCTGATGGCCACCATGTTCGTCCGGGAGCTGACCCTCTCGGTCGTCCTCTCCCGGCCGGGCTCCGAGGTGCTTGCGGTGCAGATCCTGAAATTCTCCGAGGACGGGATGTGGGGGAAGCTCTCCGCCCTCGGGATCATGATGATCTTCATCTCCACCGCGCTGGTCACGACGGCCGTGCTCCTGGGGAAGTTCTTCGCCCGGAAGGGGAAACCGGTTTGACGAGGGGGATGGCGCGAAAATAATAAAGGGCGGGGAGATCCCCCGCCCTTGGTTTTTGCGGCTGCCGGCGCGGAAGCGCTACTTCCGAAGCCTCCTGCGCGCGATCCCCGCCAGCCCGACCAGCCCGCTGCCGAAGAGGAGGAGGGTGCCGGGCAGGCCGTCCCGGGTCAGGTCCGACCCTGCAGCGGCGATACCGTAATTGTCGCCTCCCGTCGCAGCCCCGCTGAAACCACCGAGCCCGTAACCCACGGTGCCGATCCCGTAGGCGTAGGCTGAATAATCGATTCCTCTGTTGGCGATTTTATCGGTTTGCTGGAACAGGTTTACAAACTGATACATTCCGTCCGTCGACCCGCCTTGCACGGCCGGGGCGATATCCACGTTGGAGATGTGTGTGGTACTAGCAGTCCACACGGTCGCCGCCCGCCCGTCGAAACCGGAGGTACCCAAGGGAGTGCTGTAATCCTTCAGGGAGAAGAAGATGCCCGTGACCAAGTTGCCCCGAAGAAATGGGCAACCCGTCAGTGCCTGTTCCCGACGCAGAAACCAATGCGGCGCGCGCGGAAAACGGCATGCACCCAATCAAAAGAACCAGAACCAGCCATCCGGTTTTTCGAATAAACGTAAACTCCTTGAAAATCCATAAGTAAGATTTTTTTAAGTATCTGAAACTTGACCTTTCGTCCTGAAGGGCTGAATTTCCGCGTTCCGCAGCGCACCGACCATGCCCGGAAGGAAACCCAGCCATCAATAATGTTAGGCAATATCTGCGCAAATGTTTCAAAAAAACACAACCTACGGTTTTTAAACGATTTTACTTGAACAAGCCCTCATGGAAATCGATAGCAAACCTCGATAAACCAGGGGAAAAGGGAACATATTTTCCCATAATGACTCGATACGCCGTTTCGAAAATGCCATACGGACGGATTAGGAGAGCAGCAGCCCCAGGACGCCGCCGGCCAGGATGATGAGGGCGGGATTTCCCCGGAAGTACGCCCAGGCGGCGGCCCCGGCCCCGATCAGCCAGGTGGCGGGATCCGTCATCGTCTGGCGGCCTATCTCCACGGCGGCCGCCAGGATCAGGGCGACCACCATCGGCCGCAGGCCGAACAGCGGGCCTTCCACCAGCCGCCGCTGTGCGCGGGACTCGGAGAAGAAGACGAGCCCCACCATCGCCAGGATCGACGGGATGGAAACCGCCACCGTGGCCACCAACGAGCCCCAGACCCCGCCCACCTTGAAGCCCACATAGGTCGCCGCGTTGGTCGCCACCGGCCCGGGCGTCATCTGGGCCAGGGCGAACAGGTCCACCATCTCGGAGGAGGTCAGCCACCGGTGCTGGCGGACCAGCACCTCCGAGAGCAGCGGGTACATCGCGTTGCCGCCGCCGAAGCTCAGGGCCCCGATGTAGAGGAAGACGAGGAAAAGCCCAAGCAGCGGCGCCATCTCAGGCCGCCCTCCGGTCCCGGGGCGGCTCCCACCGCTGCCTCGGGCAGAAGAGATACCCCGCGGCAGCGGCGGCGAGGATCACCAGCGCCGGGTGCGCCCCCGCGAGCGCGACGAGGACGAATCCCGCCACGGCCACCATCACCGTCCAGCGGTCTTTCAGTACCTGACGGCCCATGGACCAGACCGCGACCACCAGCAGCCCCACCACGGCCGGCCGCGCGCCGTAAAGGAACGCCTCGACCGCCGGCAGGCTGCGATAGCGCAGGAAAGCCGCCGCGATGGCGAGGATGGCGGCGAACGACGGGATGACCGTGGCGACCGTCGCCACGAACGCCCCGCGGAGCCCGGCGACGGTGTACCCCACGATGGAGGAGGCGTTGATGGCCACTCCCCCGGGCCCGCACTGGGCCCAGGCCATGATGTCGAGGAATTTCTCCGGGGTGATGAGGCGGCGCCGCTCGACGAGCTCCCGCTGGATCATGGGAACCATGACGTACCCGCCGCCGAGGGTGAAGGCGCCGATCCGCAGAAAGACGAGGAAGAGGGTCCGCAGCTCTTTCCGGTCAGGATTGCCGGCTCGCGCCGGGTGAGATTCCTCCCGCCATAAGCGACTATCTTAACAGGGCGGGGTTCTGCCTCGGAAGATTCCGCTGTCCGTTCCGGTCGTTTTCCTGCGTCTGGCGGGCGGCGTGCTCCGCCCGGGCCGTTTCCGCGGAGGGAGGAGCGCTGTCCGCGGGTTCATGGAAGAGGAACGGAAGCGCTACAAGCAGAAGGAACAAGAGGACGGCGGGAAGCCGTTCGCCGCGCCTGGTCATCGCGCGACCTCCCCGGCGGCGGACTCCTGGAGCTTCCCTCCATGGAAGATCCTGCGCAGGGCGGCTTTCAGCCGATCCCTCTTCGGAAATGTCTTCATCCTGTACTGATCCATGAAACCTGGAATTTGAAAGGCACCGGGCGGGACGTCCACCGCCGCGAATATCGGAAATCCTGTCGGCAGGAACGGAGGGTGTCTTTAACCCCGCGGCGGAAACGCGGGATGTTGCCGGGAAGCCGGCGGGACTTCCCCAAAACGGGCGTCGAATATATCATGGATACATATGCCTTCCGGTTCCTCGCGGACGTTCATGTGGCTCTCCGTCATCCTGTCGGCGATCGGGTCCATGACCGGGAGAATACCGGGGTAAGGCCACGGGGGGAGAGACGAAGGGTCCATGAGCAGCCAGCGCACGGTCATCAACGACCAGTACCTGCGGGAGATGCACTTCGACGGCACCCAGGTCATCATGCACACGGACGGGATCCTGTGCATGACGATACCGGAGGTGGTGAACAGCCGCGCGTTCGAGGCGGTCCTGTACATGTTCCTCGACCGGCTCGTCGAGAAGGGGGACCCGATCCTCGACGCCCTCCGGTCGGACGTCGGGACGCCGGCCGGGCGGTCCTACCTCCTGCGGCTGCTGCGCATCCTTTCCGAGATGCCGCTCGAGCACGCGGCCAAGACGGTCCCGAGCGCGGACGCCTACCTGGAGGACCCCCGCTCCCTCCACCTCTTCGTGGAGAAGTTCTACGACTTCTGGCGCTCCTTCGACCGGTACCTCGTCTGCCACTCCGAGCAGGGGCCCCAGAGCCACGACCTGCGCCCCTACCGGACCTTCACCGCGACCACCGAGCGGCTCAAGGACCTGGCCAGGGGGCTGTACCGCGACATCTGCGAGAACATCACCGGGGAGCACTGCCGCATCTACCGGCAGGTTTCCGCGGGCGCCGACGTCGGACTGATCGCCGTGCAGCGGAAGTGGAACCTCCCGACGCCGGAGGCCGCGGCGCTCGAGGACATCCCGTTCATCCGGCAGGTGCTCATCAATCCCCCGCTGATCATCGACCCCCCCGAGAACAAGCGGACCGGCCAGTTCCTCCGGGTCGACTCCAACCCCCTCGAGGGGCTCGCCCCCGAGGAGGGGAAATGGCTCTGCTACCCGGCACAGGTGGGCCCCGTGGTGGTCTTCATCTATTTCCACCAGATGTTCATGGGGCTGGGCATCTCGCTGGCCAATCTGTTCGAGCTGGCGACGGACGAGCAGGTCGCCGCGGGGCCCGACGCCGTCTATTTGTACGGCGTCGACCCGGGGCGCATGTCCCGGTACGGGGAGCTGCCCACGGTGTTCTACGACGACGAGGCCGGCAAACTGCTGGTCGCGGCCGTCCCCGGGGAGAGCCGCTTCGGCTACTTCGGCTACCTGAAGAAGATGGCGCTCACCCTCCACAACATCCTCATGATGAAGCGGGGCCGGATGCCGTTCCACGGGGCGATGGCGCTGATCCACCTGAAGAGGCGGCGCAACGTGAACGTCCTCGTCATCGGGGACACCGCCACGGGCAAGTCCGAGACGCTGGAGGCGCTGCGCCTCCAGGCCGGCGACGCGATCCGGGGGATCACGATCATCGCCGACGACATGGGCTCGCTGGGAGTCCGCGAGGATGGGCGGGTCGTGGGCTACGGGACGGAGATCGGCGCCTTCATCCGGCTCGACGACCTGCAGCGGGGGTACGCCTTCGGCCAGGTCGACCGCGCCATCATCATGAGCCCGCAGAAGGCCAACGCGCGGGTCCTCGTGCCCGTCGGCTACCTCGGGGAGATCCTCGCCGGGTACCCCGTGGACTACATCCTGTACGCCAACAACTACGAGCAGGTCGACGAGGCCCATCCCCTCATCTCTCCGTTGCCCACGCCGGAGGCCGCGCTCCGCGTTTTCCGGGACGGCGCGGCCATGGCGAAGGGGACGACCACGGCCACGGGGCTGGTGCACAGCTACTTCGCCAACATCTTCGGGCCGCCCCAGTACATGGACCGCCACGAGGAGCTCGCGGGGAAGACGTTCCGGGCCGCCTATAACGCGAACACGTTCGTCGGCCAGCTCCGCACGCGCCTCGGCGTGCCGGGGTACGAGATGAACGGCCCGAGGGAGGCGGCGGCCGCGCTGCTGGAGATGATCATGAAAGAAACCCCGGCATAAAGCCGGTCAGGAGGTCCTGGGACATGCGGGTGAATCCGAAAATGACGGAGTACGAGTTCATAGAGGAGATCGACGACAACTTCATCTTCGACGAGGACCGTGAGTACGAGGAGGCGGCGCGCGCGGGCGCGGCGATCTCCGACAACGCGGCGCTGATGGTGGGCTACGAGCTCGCCAAGGGAGGGTCGCTCGCGTCGAAGGAAGTCAACCTGGCGCTGCTCGGCATACTGGCGGAGGGGCGGCCGACCCCCGTGGTGCTGGCCGCGGTCCCCGTCGTAAAAGCGCTCCTCGAGGGTCAGCCGGCCGACGCGGAGAGCGTAGGCAAACTGCTCGCGGCATGCAAGGAGCACACGAGCGCGTGGAGCGGGCTGGGCATCCTCCTGTGCGCCGACGAGAGCCTGGAGCCCGAGATCGACGCCATCATGGAGCGGTACCGCTCGGCCGACGGCGGCTGAGGGCCGCCCGCAGGTCGTCCAGGTACGAATAGGCGACCGGCGTCGCCAGCAGGGTAAGCAGCAGCGACAGCGTCTGCCCGCCGATCACGACCACGGCGATCACCCGGCGCTCCTCGGCGCCCGGGCCGGTCCCCACGGCCAGCGGAAGCATCCCCGCCACGAACGTCATCGTCGTCATGAGGATGGGCCGGAGCCGGTCGCGGTTCCCCTGGCGGATCGCCGCCTCCCGGTCCATCCCCGCGGCCCGCAGGTTGTTCATGTGGTCGATCTGCAGGATGGCGTTCTTCTTGACCACCCCGAACAGCACGAGGATCCCCAGCGTCGAGTACAGGTTCAGCGTGTTCCCCATCAGCCAGAGCGACAGCAGCGCGAAAGGCACGGCGAGCGGGATCGAGAGCAGGATGATGAGGGGATAGACCAGGCTCTCGAACTGGGAGGCGAGGATCATGTACATGAAGACGAACGAGAGTGCGAACGCCCAGATGAACTCGACGAACGTCCGCTCGAGCTCCCTCCCCCGTCCCGAGACGCTCGTCGTGTAGCCGGCGGGCAGGTTCATCTCCTCCACGGCGGCCCGCAGCGCGGCGAGGCGGTCCGCCAGCGCGTAGCCGGGCGCCACGGACCCCCTCAAACGGACTTCGCGCTGCCGGTCGAGCCGGTCGATCCGCGAGGCGCTCTTGACCTCCTCCACCCGGGCGACGCTGCCGATCTGCACGATCCCGCCGTCCTCCCTCGGGACGTACAGCCCCCCGATCGTCGCCGGGTCCGCCCGGTCCTCCTCCCGCAGGCGTAGCTGGACCATGTACTCCTCGTTGTTCGCCGGGTCGCGGAACCGCGACACCTCCTCGTCGCCTCCCACCATCAGCCGTACCGCCGTGCCGATGCGCTCGGGGTCGACACGCAGGTCCGCCGCGCGGGCGCGGTCGACCTGGACCCGCAGCTCCGGCTTGTCGAGCTTCAGCGTCGTGTCGGCCTCCATGATGCCGAGCGACTCCTGGCGCGCCACCAGCCGCTCCGCGAACGAGGACAGCGCCGCAAGGTCCGGGCCGCGGAAGACGAAGTTGATGTCCCAGCTCCCGCCGCCGATGTTGAACCCGCCGATGTTCCGGGCGGAGGTCCGCAGGTCGGTGTACTTGCGCATCCGGGCCCGGACCTCCTGCATGATCTCCTTCTGCGCGCGGTTCCCCTGGAACGCCTTCCACGGCCGCAGCCGCAGGGTGTCCCCCAGGAGCCGGGAGATCGAGAAGACGCGCTCCCCGTGCGGCTGCAGCTGCACGTACATCCGTCCCTCGCTCACCCCGCCGATCCATCCCCCCCCGGCGGTGGACAGGACCAGGCGCACCCCGCGGACTTCCCGAACCTCGCGGACGAGGGCGTTCATGATCTCGTCCATGCTGGCCAGGCTCGTCCCCTGCGGGGCGGTGACGCTCACCGTGAACTCCCCCTCGTCCGCGTTGGCGGGAAGGTAGTCCTGCCGGATCACGGAGTAGAGCGGCACCACCGAGAGCATGACGCCCAGCGACAGCAAGGCCACCGCCCCCCGGTGCCGCAGCGAGAAATCGAGCGCACGGGAGTAGGCCTCGTCGATCCGGCGGTAGAACCCCGCACGGGACCGGGGCGCCTCTCCCTCCTCCCCGCCGTCCCGCTCCCCTTTCCCCAGGAGCCGCGCGCTCATCATCGGGGTCAGCGTGAAGGACACGAGCAGGCTCACCAGGACCGCGACGGCCGCCGTGATGCCGAACTGGTAGAGGAAGCGGCCCGAGATGCTCGACATGAACGACACCGGGATGAAGATGATCACCAGGGAGAACGTTGTCGCCGTGACGGCCATGCCGATGTCCGCCGTGGCGGCCCGCGCGGCGTCGAACGGCGACATCCCCTTCTCCTCGACGAACCGGAAGATGTTCTCGAGAACGACGATCGCGTCGTCGATGACGATGCCCACCATCAGGACGAGGGCGAGCATCGTGACGCTGTTGAGGGTGAAGTCGAGCGCCCACATCATGCCGAAGGTGGAGATCACCGAAGACGGGATCGCCACGGCGGCGATCAGCGTCGAGCGCCAGCTCCGCATGAACCAGAGGACGACCAGGGACGCGAGGATGCTCCCAAGAACCAGGTGCACGTTGATTTCGTGCAGGGCGGCGTGGATGTAGCGGGACTGGTCCTGGATCAGGGTGACTTCGACGCCCGCGGGGAGCTCCGCCGACGCCGCCTCGAGCGCCTTCTTCGCCGCGTCGATGACGGCCACCGTGTTCGCCCCGGACTGGCGCCGCACCTCGAGGACCACCGTCGGGACGCCGTTCAGCCGGGCCGTCGAGCGCTGCTCCTTGGTGCCGTCCTCCGCGCGGCCGATGTCGCGGACGCGTACGGGCTCGCCGCCGATCGTCGCGACCACCAGGTCGTCGAAGGCGCGCGGGTCGGCCAGCCGCCCGATCGTCCGGATCGTCTCCTCCCGGGGGCCGCGCGTGACGTTCCCGCCCGCGGCGTCGGTGTTCTGGGCGGCGATCGCGTCGCGCACGGCGGTGATGGGGAGCCGGAAGGCGGCCAGCCGGTCGGCCTCGACCCACACGTTGACCGCGCGCTCCAGCCCGCCGACGATTCGCACCTCGCCGACGCCCGCCGACCGCTCGAGGCGGACCTTCACGATCTTGTCCGCCAGCTCGGTCAGCTCGCGCAGCGTCAGGTCGCCGGACAGCGCCGCCGTCAGGACCGGCTGCTGGTCGTTGTCGAACTTGGAGACCAGCGGGACGGTGGCGTCCTCCGGGAGGTCCTCCAGGACGGTGTTTACCCGGTCGCGGACGTCCTGGGCGGCCGTGTCGATGTCCCGCTTGAGGTTGAACGTCACGACGACGACGGAGGAGCCCGGCCCGGAGATGGACTTGAGCTCGTCGATCCCCTCGACGGTGTTCACCGCCTCCTCGATCCGCCTGGAGATCTCGGTCTCGACCTCCTCCGAGGAGGCGCCGGGAAGCTGGGTGCGGATCGAAACGGTGGGGAGGTCGACGGAGGGGAACCGGTCGATGCCGAGCCGGGTGTACGCGGTGGCCCCGACCACGACCAGCGCCATGATGATCATCGCCGCGAAGACGGGGCGGCGGATGCAGATCTCGGCGATCTTCTGCAAGCGGCCCTACCGCGTCACGGTGACGGGCGCCCCGCCGACGAGGTTCCCGGGCTCGAGGACGACCTCTTCGCCCGCGGCCAGCCCTTCGAGGACCTCCAGGCGGTCGCCGGAGCGGCGGCCGGTGCGGATCTTCCGCTCCACGGCGCGTCCGTCCTTCACGCCGAAGACCTTCTCGATCCCCGCGAAGGTCACGACCGCGGAGGCCGGCGCGAGGACGACGGGGAGGTCGGCCTGGACCACGATCTCGGCCCGCGCGAACGCGCCGGGCCGCAATCGCCCGCCCGGATTCGCCACCTCGGCCTCGACGGCCAGCGTCCGGTTCTGCTCTTGGATGGAAGGGCTCAGGCGGACCACCCGCCCGACGTAATCGGCGGGGTCTCCCTCGATGCGGACCCTCACGGCCTGCCCGGACCGGACGGCGGGGGCGTCGCGCTCCGGGACCGCGACCCGCAGGCGGAGCGGGTGGATCTTCACCAGGCCGACAACCGGCGCGCCGGCCGCCAGGTATTCGCCGACCGAGGCCTTCCGCTCCCTCACCGCCCCGTCCAGCGTGGAGAGGAGGGTCGTGTCCGCCAGCTGCTGCTTCGCCAGCTCGAGCCCCGAGCGCCGCTCGGACAGGATCTCCGCGCGGTTGCGTATCTCCTCCACGGCGGCCTGGTACCTCCCCTCGGCGACCAGCAGCTTCGACAGGGAGGCGTCGTACTCGGCCCGGGCGATGTACTCCTTCTTCCAGAGCTGCTCCATGCGGTCACGGTTCAGGCGAGCCTCGTCGAGCACCGCGGCCGCCTCCCGCACGAGCGCGGTCTCCTCGGGGTCGACCCGGTCGTCCGCGCCCTCCGGCGCGAGCCCCAGCCCCGCGCGCACCTGGCGCAGGGCCGCCTCGGCCTGCTGTACCCTGAGACGGTAATCGGTGGGGTCGAGGCGCGCCAGCGGCTGCCCTTTTCGAACGGGAGTGCCCAGGTCGACCGGGATCTCGATCACCCGCCCGGGGATCTTGAACCCCGCGACGACGTCGACGTCGGCCGCCAGCGTCCCGGTGACGGCGACCGTGCGGGGCAACCGCCCCTCCACGGCCGCGGCGAGACGGACGGAACGGGCCGTCTGGGATTTGTTTTCGCCGCCCTTCCGGGCCTTCTGCGCATCGTCCCTTCCACAGGACGAGGCGGCCGCGGCGAGCGCGAGCGCGGCGAGCAGGGCGAACGTACGATATGAGCTCAAGATGATTCCTTCCTTACCGCATTCATGAAAGTGTACTTCCCCGGACATGCCCCGCGCAATGGGCCTCGAAGGTTCGTGTTTGCCCCCGCGGGTCCAGGATGTTATTATTATAAATCGTCAATTGTAAATATGATTGAAGGGCGGGCGGAAACGGCATGGAAGAGAACGAGATCCGGAAATACGTGCGGGAAAGGTACGCCGGCATCGCCCGGAAGGGCGGCTCCTGCTGCGACCCGAACTCCCCGTGCTGCGGCGGGGCCACCCCCGAATCGGCGAGCGGAAAGGTCGGGTACTCGGAGGAGGAGATGCGCAGCGTCCCGGAAGGGTCCAACCTGGGGCTGGGATGCGGCAANNGCAACCCGGTGGCCCTCGCCTCCCTCCGCAAGGGGGAGACCGTCCTCGATCTGGGGGCCGGCGGAGGCTTCGACTGCTTCCTGGCGGCCCGGGAGGTCGGCCCGGCGGGACGCGTCATCGGCGTGGACATGACCC
>DCUH01000085.1:0-6799 GCA_002327765.1 bacterium UBA2219
ACCTGGGCTCCGATGGCGGCCGGGAACCCGTAGCCCATGGTCCCAAGCCCTCCCGACGTCAGGAAATGCCTCGGTTCGTTGAACTTGTAGAACTGGGCCGTCCACATTTGGTTCTGGCCCACTTCCGTGGAGATGATGGCGTCGTCAGGTGCGACCTCGTCGATCATCTCGATGACGTACTGTGGCTTGATGATCTCGCTCTTGCAGTACCTCAGGGGCTGCTGCGCCTTCCATGCGTCGATCTCCTGCCGCCAGGGCTCCGTATGGGAGATCATCTCCTCGATCTCACCGTCCTTGCCGTCGAGCTGTGAGAGCATGCCCTGAAGCACCATCTTGCAGTCCCCCACCACGGGCAGATCCACCTTCACGTTCTTGCTGATGGAGGTGGGGTCGATGTCGATGTGGATGATCTTCGCGAGCGGCGCGAACTCGTCGACCTTGCCAGTGACCCGGTCGTCGAACCGCGCGCCCACGGCCAGGATGACGTCGGCGTGGGTGATCGCCATGTTCGCCGCGTAGGTCCCGTGCATGCCGAGCATCCCCAGGCACAACGGGTCGCTGCCCGGGAAGCATCCCATACCCATCAGCGTCGGGGTGACCGGCAGGGAAAGCAGGTGCGCCAGCTCGAACAGCTCCGCGGAAGCGTTGGAGAGAACGACGCCTCCCCCGGCGTACACAACCGGCCGCTCCGCGGCGAGGATCAGCGAGAGGGCGCTCTCCACCTGCTTCGGGTGCCCCTCATAGTTGGGGTGATACCCCCGCAGCTCCACGTCCTTCGGCAGGTTGTACGGCGCCGAGGCGATCAGCACGTCCTTCGGGATGTCGACCAGGACGGGCCCCGGCCGGCCCGTGGAGGCGATGTAGAACGCCTCCTTGATGATCCTCGGGAGGTCCTTCGTCTCCTTCACCAGGTAGTTGTGCTTGGTGCACGGCCGGGTGATGCCGACGATGTCGGCCTCCTGGAACGCGTCGTTGCCGATCAGGAGCGACGGGACCTGCCCGGAGAAGACGACGATCGGGATGGAGTCCATGTAGGCCGTGGCGATCCCCGTGACGGTGTTCGTCGCCCCGGGCCCCGAGGTCACGATGCACACCCCGGTCTTCCCGGAGGCCCGGGCGTAGCCATCGGCCATGTGGACGGCCCCCTGCTCGTGCCGGCAGAGCATGTGCCGGACCTTCGAGTGCTGGAACAGGGCGTCGTAGATGTTCAAGACGGCGCCGCCGGGATAGCCGAATACGACGTCCACTCCGAGGTCCGCGAGTGTCTTGACGAATATCTCCGCGCCGCTCATCTGCATGGGATCAACCTCTTCGGAAATGGTTCAGGACTTGAGGATCTGCGCGATCTTGTCCTTGCGGGCGAGCTTCAGCTTCTGGAGCCGCTTCCGTTCCAGCTCCTCCTCGGGAAGCAGGTACACTTTCCGGTCCAGTTCCTTCAATTTCTCGTCGAGGAGCCGGTGTTCCTCGACGAGCGCCCTGAATTCGGGGTCCTTGGCGATCAGGCCGGCCATCTTTTCCTCTTCGGTCTGGCCCATCGTCACCTCCATGGAAAAAAGGGAATAAGACAGCATACCAGATAGGACCGGCGTCTTACAACTTCCCGACATGAAAAGGGGTTCCGGGCCTGTTTCCCTTCAGGAGAGGAGGCGCTTGAACTCCGCCTCGGAAGGCCGAATGTACGCGGGAACCGCCAAGCGCGGATCGGAAAGCCCCCCCCCGAGGAAGATCCGCTCGCCGAGGACCCCAACGGCCCCCGCCGACGGCAGCCCCTCCGCCCCCTCGATGAACGCCGCCCGTTCCCCCAGGCGGTCGCGCAGCATCGGCCCGTAGCTCCGCAGCCCGTCGCCGCAGAAGACGATCTCCCCCCCCGGCAGGCGGTCGAGCAGCGCCCCCGGCGGGACGGCCAGGTCGGGGGACAGGCGCAGGAGCGAGCCGCCCTCCCGCCGGAAAAGGGCCGCGTACACCTCTTTCTTCCGGGCGTCCAGGACGGGGCAGATGAACCGCCTCTCCCCCGGGAAGCGGGACGCGAGCGCCTCGAGCGTCGACACGAGGGCCATCGGCAGCCCCCACCCGAAGCAGTATCCCTTCGCGGCGGCCATCCCTACGCGCAACCCGGTGAACGACCCGGGGCCGGCCGACACGGCGACGCAGGAGATCCCGGCCGGCGCGACGCCGCGGGCGTCGAGCAGCCCCGCGACGGCGGTGATCAGGGTTTCGGACCCTTGCCGCCCCGCCGGCAGGACGGTTTCGGCCGCGATGACGCCGTTTTCCACGAGCGCGACGCTGCCGTGAGGCGTCGCCGTCTCGATCGCGAGGATCATTTCGCGGCAGCCTTGGAGGGCGGCTGTAACGAGGGTGCGGCTCCCCCGGGCGGTCGCACGCTATAAGAGGCGGCGTCCCCTTCGATGTTTGCGAAGGCAAGGCCCCCGAGCGCGGGGGTCTTCACTGGAGCGGCCTCTGGTTGCGAAGGTTCCCCGGGCGGGCACCCGCAAGGCGAGACGATATCTCCCGGAGGAGCGGCGTCTGTTTCGAAGTGGAGGGCACCTGTAACGACATCGCGGCATCCCCGTGCGGGCACCCGCGTAACGCCGCCCGGTCAGCGAGGGGACATGCCCCTGGACGGCGGCCTCTGGAGCGGGCGGAGGCATGGAGGCCGAGAGCGAGCGGAGGGGCAGCCGCAGGAGCCATGGAGGGCGACAAGGCGTAGCCGGAAAGGGGCATGTCCCCGAGCGATCCGGGCGACGTGCCGAGCCGCGGGTGTCCGCTCACCGGGTGATCAGCCGCACGATATCGTTGTAGAAGACGAGCGCCGTCAGCGCCAGTATGAGCGCCAGCCCCAGCCGCTGCGCCATATCCCGAGCCTGCCGGGAGACCGGCCTGCCGAGGATCCCCTCGATGGAGAAGAACACAAGATGCCCCCCGTCGAGGATCGGGATCGGCAGGAGGTTCAGGACCCCCAGGTTGACGCTCAGGACCCCGAGGATGTAGGCGAACGGGGAGATCCCCTGGCGCGCCTGGTTCCCGGCGATCTGGGCGATCAGGATCGGGCCGCCGAGGGTCTCGGACGGGAGGACCCGCATGACCAGCTTGACCACCGTCATTCCCGTGAGATAGATGAGGTCCCAGGTCTCCTTCACGCCCCGCACGAACGCGCCCCCGGGGCCGATCTCCTTGTATACCACCTCCCCGCTCGCCGCGATGCCGACCTTCGGCTCGGAGACCTGTTCCCCGAACACGTTCCTGCCCTCCCGCATCTCAGGGGCCACGGAGATCGTCGTCTCCTTCCCGTCGCGCAGGACGGTGAACCGGATCGGCTTGCCGGGGGTCCCTTTCGAGATCCGTCCGGCCAGCTCCTCCCAGTTCTGCACCGCGACGTCGTCGATCCGCAGGACGACGTCCCCCTTCGAGAGGCCGGCGCGCGCCGCGGGTGCGCCTTCGATCACCTCGCCGATCTTTGTGGTCGACGACGGCAGGCCGCCGAGGAAAAAGAACCAGAACACGAGAACGGCGAAGATCAGGTTCCCGGCCGGCCCGGCGGCGACGATGGCCATCTTCACCCAGGTCGGCTTGGCGTTGAAGGAACGGTCCGCCTGCTCGGGCGGCACCTCCTCCCCTTCGCCTTCCCCGACCAGCTTCACGTACCCGCCGAGAGGCACCGCGGAGACCAGGTATTCCGTCTCGCCCCGCCGCACGCCGAACAGCTTCGGGCCGAACCCGAAGGAGAACTTCGTGACCCCCACTCCGAGCTTCCTGGCGACGATGAAATGTCCGAACTCGTGCACGAAGATGAGGATTCCGAGCGCGATGATGAACCAGAAGATGTTGCTTGCAAGGGTATATATCATGTCGTAGTCGGTCTCCTGCTCCTGGATATCCTATCCCTGGCGGCCCGCCGCGAGAACGTGTCCGCCTCGAGGACGTCCTTGAGGGTGCGTGCGGCGAACGAGCCCTTCCACCCGGACAGCACCCGGTCGACGACGCGGACGATGTCGGTGAACCCGATCCGGTGGGAGAGGAACGCCCGGACCGCTTCCTCGTTGGCCCCGTTGAGCACCGCGGGGGCCGTTCCACCGGTTTCCGCGGCGCCGTAGGCGAGGGACAGCGCGGGGAACCGCTTCCGGTCCGGCGTCTCGAATCCCCACCCTTCCATTCGATGCGGCCTCAGGCGGGGCAGTTCCATCGGGAGGCGCTCGGGGTAGCTGAGCGCGTACGCGATGGGGATCCGCATGTCGGGGATCCCCATCTGCGCGAGAACGCTGCCGTCCCGGAACTCCACCATCGAGTGGATGACCGACTGCGGGTGGATCAGCACGTCGATCCGCGCGGGCGGCAGGCCGAAGAGCCACGTGGCCTCGATCACCTCGAGCCCCTTGTTCATCAGCGTCGCGGAGTCCACGGAGATCTTCGCGCCCATCCGCCAGACCGGGTGCCCCAGCGCCTCCGGGATCGTCGCGCGGCGCATCTCCTCCAGGGAGCGGCAGCGGAAGGGGCCGCCCGAGGCGGTGAGGATGACCCGCAGGATGTCCTCCCTCCGGTTCCGCCCGATGACCTGGAACACGGCGGAATGCTCGCTGTCCACGGGGAGGATCTCCGCCCCCCCCCTGCGCGCCGCGGCGGTCAGGAATTTCCCGGCCATCACGAGCAGTTCCTTGTTCGCCAGGGCGATCCGCTTGCCCGCCTCCGCCGCCGCGATCACGGGGCGCAGCGACGAGATGCCGGAAGCCGCCGCCAGGACGATGTCGGCGTTTTTGGCGCACGCGGCCTCCGTCATCCCCTGCTCCCCGAGGACGACGCGGGTCCCGCGGGGCAGCTCCCTCCGGATCGACGCCGCGTCGCCTTCCCAGAGGCAGACCATTTCGGGGCGGTGGATCCGCGCGAGGGCGACGAGGGCCCGGGCGTTGGTCCCGGCGCACAGGGCGGTCACCCGGAAGCGGCGGGGGAACCGGCCGATGACGTCGAGGGCGTTGCGGCCGACGGAGCCGGTGGCGCCGAGGACGGATCCCCCCCGCCGCGTCATCGCCACGCCTCCACCAGGGCGGCCGCCGCCGCCAGCAGGAAGAGGACCGGGCCGGCGGCCAGGATGGCGTCCGCCCGGTCGAAGATCCCCCCGTGCCCCGGGAAGATCGTCCCGCTGTCCTTGACCCCCGCGGCCCGCTTGAGCAGCGACTCGAACAGGTCCCCGCCCTGCCCGAAGATCCCGATCGCCGCCCCGGAGAGCGCGGCGTACCAGGCGGGTATGCCGGGGAGGAGCCAATGCGAGTACAGGACGGCCAGCGCGACGCTCCCGAGAAGCCCGCCGGCCGCGCCCTCCACGGTCTTGTTCGGAGAGAGGGAGGGCGCGAGCTTCCTGCGCCCCAGCGCCCTCCCCGTGAAGTAGGCCATGGTGTCCCCCGCCGACACGGAGAGGATCCCCAGCAGCACCCAGTGCTCGCCCCGGGGGAGCGAAAGCGTCCCCGGGTACGTCGAAAGGAGCCCTCCGACGTAGACCGCGCCGAGCGCCAGCATCGCCGCCCTGCGGGTCTTCTCCCCCACGTCGTCGGCCCCCGGCAGCGGGTGGAAGACGGCCAGCACGACGAAGAACAGGACCGCGGGAAGCGAAAGGACGGCCGGGAGCAGCGTCCCGGAAAGGAATACGAGCGCCGCCAGCGCGACGCCCGCCGCGAGGTCGCGCGCCTCCCGGACGAACATCCGGAGGAACTCGGCCGAGCAGGCCCCCGTCGCCAGCCCGCACACGAGAAGGAACGGCCACTCGAACGGGCGCCCCTTGGAGCACAGGATGGATGCGACCAGGATGGGGAGGAGGACGGCGGCGGTGGCGACCCGTTTCCAGAGCATCGTCACTTCGCCGGCGGCGGCCCGGCCTGCTCGTCCGTCAGGCCGAACCGCCGGGTGCGGCGCGAGAACTCCTCCAGCGCCTTGAGAAACTCCGCCTTGCCGAAATCGGGCCAGAGGATGTCCGTGAAGACGAACTCCGCGTAGGCCGACTGCCAGAGGAGGAAGTTGCTGACCCGGATCTCGCCGCTCGTGCGGACGACCAGGTCGGGGTCGGGCATCCCGGCGGTGTCGAGGCGCCCCGAGACGAGCTCCTCCGTCACGCTTTCCGGGTCGAGCCTGCCCGCGGCCGCATCGGCCGCGATGCCGCGCGCGGCCCGGACGATCTCGTCGCGCCCCGAGTAGGAAAGGGCGAGCGTCAGCGTCATGTCGGTGTTCCCCGCCGTGGCGGCCAGCGTGCCGGAGAGGACCTGCCGCACCGCGAAGGGCAGGGCGGACGTCTCCCCGATGGTCCGGAACCGGATCCCGTGCCGCAGCATCAGAGGCAGCTCGCTCCGCAGGAACTCCTGCAGCAGCGCCATGAGGGTCTTCACCTCGGGCTCGGGGCGGCCCCAGTTCTCGAGGGAGAAGGCATACAGGGTGAGGTAGGGGATCCCCAGCTCCCGGGCGCATTCCACCACTTCGCGGACGGCGCGCGCCCCCATCCGGTGGCCTTCGGCCCGCGGCATCCCCCGCTGCCTGGCCCACCGGCCGTTGCCGNNTCCTGCTCCCGGATGCATTCGCGTCAGACTTCCAGGATCTCCTGTTCCTTGGCCTTGAGGATGTCGTCGATCTTTTTGATGAAGGCGTCGGTCTCCTTCTGGATCCGCTCCTGCCCGCGCTTCACGCCGTCTTCCGGGATCTCCTTCTTCTTCTCTTTTTCCTTGAGCTTCTCGATCCCCTCGCGGCGGACGTTGCGCACGGCCACGCGGGACTCCTCGGCCATCTTGCGGACCACCTTGGCCAGCTCCTTGCGCCGCTCCTCGGT
>DCUH01000085.1:6910-7068 GCA_002327765.1 bacterium UBA2219
AGTCGACCTTGACGCCGTCGAGCAGCGAGAACGATGCGCGCCCGGTGCGAACCTTTCCCAGCTCCTTCTTGAAGGCCTCGATGCTCCGCTCCATCCGGGCGGAGGTTTCCTTGATCAACGCTTCCATCATTTCCCTCCGTGAACGACTGTGCCGATCT
>DCUH01000085.1:7145-11976 GCA_002327765.1 bacterium UBA2219
CGCCGTCGACCTTGGTCGCCTTGAGAATTGCGTCGGCGTTGATTTCCATCGCGCGCAGCGCCGCGGCGGTGTCCGTTGTGAAATAGGGATTCCCCGTCCCCGCGGCGAAGATGACCACCCGCCCCTTCTCGAGGTGCCGCATCGCCCGCCGCCGGATGTAGGGCTCCGCGATCGCCCGGAGCTCGATGGCGGAGAGCACCCGGGTGTCCACCCCGTTCCGCTCGAGGACTTCCTGGAGGGCGATGCTGTTGATGACCGTCGCCAGCATCCCCATGTAGTCCGCGGACGCGCGGTCGATCCCCAGGCTGCTGCCGGAGCCGATCCCCCGGAAGATGTTCCCGCCGCCGACGACGAGGGCGACCTGCACGCCCATCTCCGTCACCTCGCGGATCTCCTTCGACAGGCCGGCGAGGATCTCCTCGTCGATCCCGTACGCCTTCCGGCCCATCAGTGCTTCGCCGGAAAGCTTCAGCAGGATCCGGTGGTACGCCGGTTTCCGCACGGAACCTCCGCTGGGGCGGGGTCTTTTCGGGATCACCCCTGCCCGATCTGTTTGGCCACCTCGGCGGCCAGGTCGCTGGTCCGCTTCTCCAGCCCCTCGCCGACCTGGAACCGCACGAAGGCCTTCACCGCGACCTCTGCCCCGGCGGCCTTGCCCGCCTCCGCCAGGAGCTGGCCGACCTTCCGGTCGGGGTCCTTGATGAACGCCTGCTCGAGGATGCAGAAGTCACCGTAGTACTTCTCGAGCTTGCCCTCGGCGATCTTGTCGAGGATCTTGTCGGGCTTGCCGGAGGCCTTCGCCTGGTCGCGGTAGATCGACTTCTCGTGCTCGATCACGTCCGCGGGGACGTCCTTCCGGCTGACGTAGGTCGGGTTCGCCGCCGCCACCTGCATCGCCAGGTCCTTGGCCAGCGCCGCGGCCTCTGCGCTCTTCGGCCCGGGCCCCTCGAGCGCCACCAGCACCCCGATCTTCCCGCCCATGTGGATGTAGGAGGCGATCAGCCCGGTCTCCCTGCCCACCTCGAAGCGGGCGAAGCGGCGGAAGGAGATCTTCTCGCCGATCTTGGCCACCTTCTCCGTGAGCTTCTCGCCCAGGGTGCCGCCGTTCATCGGGAGCAGCATCGCCTCGTCGACGTCCCGCGGCCCCTTCGTGTTCACCAGCGCGGCGATCTCCTTCGCAAATACCGCGAACTCGTCGGTCTTCGCGACGAAATCGGTCTCGCAGTTGACCTCGATCAGCGTGCCGAAATTCCCGTCGACGTGGGCGACCACCAGACCCTCGGAGGCGATCCGCGACGACTTCTTGGCCGCCGCGGCCAGCCCCTTCTTGCGGAGGAAGTCGATCGCCCCCTCCATGTCGCCACCCGCCGAGGCGAGCGCCGCCTTGCAATCCATCAGGCCCGCGCCGGTCTTCTCGCGGAGCTCCTTGACCATCCCGGATGTGATTTCCATGCAGCGTGTTCTCCCTGAAAAAGTATGTGGAAAATGAAGGTTATTCCTTCGGGGCCTCGGCCGGTTTGGCGGCTTCCTCCTCGTCCTCGGTGGAGATGAGGGAGACGGTGACCTCGGGGTTCTCCGTGTCCTTGTCGCCCTTCGAGGCGTTCTTCTCGGCGTACACGGCCTTCCCCTCGAGGATCGCGTCGGCCATCTTGGAGAGGAACAGCTTGATCGCGCGGATGGCGTCGTCGTTGCCGGGGATCACGTGGTCGATCAGGTCGGGGTCGCAGTTCGTGTCGACGATGGCGACGATGGGGATCGCCAGCCGCCGCGCCTCGAGGATCGCGATCTGCTCCCGGGACGGGTCGACCACGAACAGCGCGTCGGGCTGGCGCCGCAGCTCGCGGATGCCTCCCAGGATCTTATCCATCTTCACGCGCTCCTTCTCGAGCTTCAGCACTTCCTTCTTGGGGAGCCGCTCGGCGGTCCCGTCGGTGCCCATGTCGGTCAGCTTCTGCAGGCGGTCGAGGCTCTTGCGGATGGTGGTGAAGTTCGTGAGCATGCCGCCGAGCCACCGCTGGTTGACGTACGGGGCGCTCGCACGCCGCGCCTCTTCCTCCACCGCTTCCTGCGCCTGCTTCTTGGTGCCGACGAAGAGGATCGTCTTGCCTTCGGAGGCCATCGTGCGGACCGTGTCGTAGGCCGCGCGGAACATCTTGACCGTCTGCTGCAGGTCGATGATGTAGATCCCGTTCCTCGCGGTGAAAATGTACTTCTTCATCTTGGGGTTCCACCGCTTCGTCTGGTGACCGAAGTGGACGCCCGCCTCCAGAAGCTGCTTCATCGTGATCACGGAGCTCTGCCCGTTCGCCATGCCTTTCCTTCCTCCTTTACCCCTCGGGGTTGTCCCTCCGGACGTTCAGCCCCTCCCCATCCACCCCGTACCATACGGGGCACCCCGGGGAGAGTCCCGCCCGTGAGTGATTAATGAAAAGCCAAGCCATGCATTTTAATCACAAAACACCCCCCGTTTCAACCCCGGGGGGGGGGACAGGGCGATAACGATTCGCGATACCCTCATCCGACGGGGGGTTACCTCTGAAAAGTTGTNNACAACTTTTCAGAGGTAACCCCCCGGAAAACAGTAAACATCTCTTCTTATTAACTGGGCGGAGGACACTCTTTCCCTCCGCCCGCGTAAAGCCAAGAGTGTCCCCCCTGACCCGAAAGCGCCTGCCCTGCTAAAGGGTGTCCCCTGAACGGGCCGCTCCCGGCCGTCCATGGCCTCCGCGGCATTTGGCCATCCCTGGCCTTCAAGGTTACCGCGACGTAAGGCGAAGACCCCGCCCGCTTTATAGGCAGAAGCATTCGATGGCCGATCCGGGATGACGAAGGCCGGGGAACTGCGGCCCGCAGTGAACGGGGACTGCCCTTTTCGGCTTACGCGGCATCCGTTGGCTCCGTGATCCGGTTGCCTTGATCCGTCTGCAAGGCGTCCCCGAAGGGGAAGTGCTCGCTCGAGGGAAGCGGCCACTGCGGCTTCAGCTGCGATAGCCGGAGTTGAGCTCCACGTACCCCTTCGTCAGGTCGGAGAAATACAGGTGCCAGCGTCCCTTGCCGATCCCCAGGCCGACGTCGATCCCGTAGGACTGCGCCCGGATCTTCGGGGCGGCGCGCCGCTCCGCCGCCGGGTCGGGGCGCAGGCCCCGCCGCAGCACCGTCGCCCCGCCGAACCGCATGGAGACCATCATCGGGTCCATCGCGATACCGGCGCGGCCCAGGGCGGCGATCACGCGGCCCCAGTTCATGTCCGCGCCGTAGACGGCCGTCTTCACCAGGGGGGAGGTCGCGACCGCCCGGGCGCCCCGCTCGGCCTCCGCGTCGGTGCGCGCGCCCGAGACGTCGATCCGGACGACGCGCGTCGCCCCCTCGCCGTCGCGGACGATCATCAGCGCCAGGTCGAGCAGCAGGGAGCGCAGCGCGTCGCCGAAGGCCGCGAGGTCCCTGCCGGCGAGGGGCGGAAGGCCGCACGCCCCGTTGGCGAACAGGGCGGCCGTGTCGTTCGTGCTCGTGTCGCCGTCGACCACGATGCGGTTGAAGGAGGCGTCGACCGCCTGCCGCAGTACGCGTCTGGCGTCCGCGGGGCCCAGCCCCGCGTCGGTGAAGGCGTAGGCGAGCAGGGTGCCCATGTTCGGGGCGATCATCCCCGCCCCCTTGGCGATCCCGCCGATCGTGACGGTCTTTCCCGCGATCCGCAAGGTCCGCACCCCGTTCTTCGGGAAGGCGTCCGTCGTCCGGATCGCCTCCCCCGCCGCGAGGATCCCGTCCGGGGAGAGGGCGCGGATCAGCCCCGGGATGCCGGCGAGGATCTTCCCGACCGGAAGCGGGACGCCGATGACCCCGGTGGAGCCGATCAGCAGCGAGTCCGCGGGAAGCTCCAGCGCCTTGCAGGCCGCCCGGGAGGTCTCCCGCACCGCCCGCAACCCCGCCTCGCCCGTGCAGGCGTTGGCGTTGCCGCTGTTGACCAGGATCCCCCGCAGCCGCGCCCGGTTCCGGAGCGCCCTGCCCCATGCGACGGGGGCCGCCGCCACCTTGTTCCTCGTGTAGACCGCCGCGGAGACGCAGGGGCGGTCGCTGACCACCAGGGCGAGGTCGGGTTTCCCGCTCTTCTTCAGGCCGCACGCGGCCCCCGCGCCTCGGAACCCCGGGACGACGATCTTCCCGCCGGACTTCAGGCCGTCGCGCATCTCACGCCTCCCGCCCGCAGCATTTCTTGTATTTCTTCCCGGACCCGCACGGGCACGGGTCGTTCCGGCCGATCTTGACCCCCTGGCGCTTCTGGGTGGTCTCCCCGGCCTGCTTGATGTCGCCCTTCGAGAGGGAGACCCTGCGCGGCCCCGCGGCCGGGAGCGGGGGCGGCGCGGCCCCCTCCTCTTCCCGCTGCACCTTGACGGTGTAGAGCCGCTTGAGCGCCTCTTCCCTGATCCGGTCGNNAGGCCGATCCCCTCCTTGAGGTGGTCCATCGAAAGCAGGTGGTCCTTCCACAGGGCGTCCACGGTGGAAAGGAGGAACATCTTCTCGAAGTAGCGCATGACCTCCGCGCCGTACTCCTCCTCCTTCCGCTTGTAGAACGCCCCGGCGCCCTCCCGCACCCGATCGGCCAGCGCCTGGGGAGTGAGCCCCGCCCGCTCCTCCTCCGGGATCTCGAGCCGGAACCCGAACTGCGCGGCGACGGCGGTGGCCAGTCCCTCGTAGTCCCATTCCTCCGGGTGCGTCTTCTCGTCGGCGAACGTCGCGACGATCCCCTCCGCGACCTCCTCCGTGAACTCCGCCGCCATGTCGCGCAGGTCGTCGCTGCCGAGCACCTCGCGGCGCATCTCGTAGATCACCTTGC
>DCUH01000128.1 GCA_002327765.1 bacterium UBA2219
AGCAGAAGATCACGATCACCGCGTCCACCGGGCTCGACAAGAAGGACATCGACAAGATGGTCAAGGAGGCCGAGGCGCACGCGGCGGAGGACCGCAAGCACAAGGCGGCCATCGAGGCGCGCAACCACCTCGACTCCCTGGTCTACAACACGGAGAAGACGCTCAAGGAGAACCGGGAGAAGGTCCCGGCCGACGTGGCGTCGAAGGTCGACTCCGCCCTCGCCGAGGCGAGGGAGGCGCTCAAGTCCGAGGACGAGAGCGTGCTGAAGGGCGCGGCGGACAAGCTGATCCGCGAGTCCCACGCCCTCGCGGAGCACATGTACAAGCAGGCGGCCTCCGCGACGGGGCAGGCCCCCGGCGGCGAGGCGGGGCAGGAGAAGGCCCCGGAAGGCGACGTGGTCGACGCGGAGTACGAAGACCCGGCGAAGAAGTAGCCGGAACAACATAAAGGGTCCGCCCGCGAGGGCGGAGAAAGGGGAAGGGACATGACGATCGTACGCTGGTGGGAAACGATTGGGTACCCCATGGGCCAGGCCGAGCAGCCCGCGGCCGGGACTTGGTATCCCGCGGTCGATATCTACGAGACGGGGACGGAGATCGTGCTCCAGGTCGAGGTCCCCGGCATGACGAGGGAACAGGTCAATGTCGAGGTCGACGACGGGACCCTGCACCTGCGCGGCGAGCGGAAGATCGAGAAGGACGTGAAGGAGGAGAGCTATCACCGGGTGGAGCGGGTCTACGGGTCCTTCCACCGTTCCTTCGGGCTTCCCGACACGGTCGACACGGACAAGGTCCGCGCGGAACTGAAAGACGGCATGCTCGAGATCCGGATCGGCAAGCGGGAGCAGGCGAAACCGAAGCAGATCCAGGTCGGCATCAACTGAAAGAGGAGGGGAGAACCATGGCGATCGTTCGTTGGTGGGACCCGATGCGCGACATCTCCTCCATCCAGGAGAAGATGAACCAGCTCTTCGAGGACACCCTGTCCCGCTCGCGCGGGCGTGAGGAAGGGTTGGGGACCGGGATGTGGACCCCCGCGGTCGACATCTACGAGAACAACGACGCGGTCGTGGTCAAGGCCGAGGTGCCGGGACTCACGAAGGAGCAGATCGGGATCGAGATCAAGGACGGCCTGCTCACCCTGAAAGGCGAGCGCAAGGTCGAAAAGGAAGTCAAGGAGGAGAATTACCACCGGATCGAGCGGGCCTACGGCACGTTCCAGCGGGCGTTCTCCCTGCCGGCGACCGTCGACCAGGAAAAGATCTCCGCGACCCTGAAGAACGGGGTCCTGGAGCTCGTCCTGCCGAAGAAGGAGCAGGCGAAGAAGAAGCAGATCAACGTCTCCGTGAAGTAGAGCGGGAACGCGCGCGGCGGGCGTCCCGGGGCCGGAAAGGCCCGTGGCGCCCGCGCCGCGCGGACGGCCGGGAGAGAGATGGACCCGAAGAAGAACTATTACGAGATCCTGGGTGTCCCGGAGGGCGCCACCGCGGAGGAGATCCGCAAGGCGTTCCGCAGGATGGCGAAGAAGCACCACCCCGACGTCAACGCCGGGGACAAGTCGGCCGAGGCGCGCTTCAAGGAGGTCAACGAGGCCAACGAGGTCTTGAGCGACAAGAAGAAGCGGGAGGAATACGACGCCCTCCGGAAAGGCGCCTTCACGGGCGGCCCCTTCGACGGCGGATGGGGCGGGGAGGCGTTCCGGGGCGGCGGGCGCCCGACGGGCGGCTTCCGGTCCGGGACGTTCGATTTCGAGGACATCCTGGGGCAGTTCCTCCGGAACGAGGGGACCGGGTTCACCCCGCCGGACCGGGGCGAGGACGTCCGCGTCGAGGTCTCCGTGGATTTCCTGGACATGGTTCGCGGCGGCGTCCGGGAGGTACGGTACCGCAGGCCGAAGACCTGCCCGGAGTGCGGCGGCACCGGCAGGGCGGGACGCCGGGGATGCCCTGTGTGCTTCGGCCACGGCGTGACGGAGACGGAGGAGCGGGTGAAGATCAAGATCCCCGCGGGCGCGCGGGACGGCGCGACGATCCGGGTCCCCTCCAAAGGGGAGGAGCGGGCGTCCCGGGGAGGCGCTTCCGACCTGATCGTCGTGCTGCACATGCTGTCGCACCCGTACTTCCGCCGGGAGGGGAACGATATCCTCCTCGACGTGCCCATACGGTATTCCGAGGCCGTGAAGGGGGCCAAGATCCAGGTGCCGACCGTGGACGGCCCGGTCATGGTGACGGTGCCCCCGGGCTCCTCCAGCGGGAGGAAGCTGCGGCTCAAGGGGAAAGGGGTCCCGACGCCGGGCACGGTGGAACGGGGGGACCAGTTCGTCGTCCTGCACGTGGCGGTGCCGAAGTCGCCTTCGGAGGAGTTCCTGAAGCTCGTGGACCGGCTCGCCCAGTACGAGGAATCCGATCTTCGGGGGCATTGGGACTGATCAGTATATAATAAAATGATTATCGCAAGGAATGACGGAGGAGAAGCAGATGAGCAATACCGTGAAGACGACCTTCCTGCTCGCGGCCCTGACGGTCCTGTTCGTGCTCGTGGGGAAGGCGATCGGCGGGCAGTCCGGCATGGTCTTCGCCTTCGGGCTCGCCGTGGTGATGAACGTCGGATCCTACTGGTTTTCCGACAAGATCGTCCTTCGGATGTACGGGGCCCGGGAGGTGGCGGAGGCCGACGCGCCGCAGCTCCATTCGATGGTGCGCAGGCTTTCCCTGGCCGCCGGCGTCCCCATGCCGAAGGTCTACATAATGGCGCAGGAGTCGCCCAACGCCTTCGCCACCGGCCGCGACCCGCAGCACGCCGCCGTGGCCGTCACGGAGGGGATCCTGCGGATCCTCTCCCCCGAGGAGCTCGAGGGGGTCCTCGCCCACGAGATGGCGCACGTCAAGAACCGGGACATCCTCATCCAGACGGTGGCGGCCACCCTGGCGGGCGCGATCATGATGCTGGCCAACATGGCGAAATTCGCGGCTATTTTCGGGGGCGGCCGGGACGACCGGGAAGGCGGCGGGGGCGGGCTCGGGATGCTCGCGCTGGCGATCGTCGCCCCCCTCGCGGCGATGCTCATCCAGATGGCGGTCTCGCGGTCGCGGGAATACCTCGCGGACGAGACGGGGGCGCGCTTCTGCGGGAAGCCCGAGGCGCTGGCCGGCGCGCTCGGGAAGATCTCCGGCTGGTCGAAGCAGCTGCCCATGCACGCCTCCCCGGCCACGGCCCACATGTTCATCCTGAGCCCGCTGACCGGCCGGGGGCTCATGAGCCTGTTCAGCACCCACCCGCCGGTCGAGGAGCGGATCGCGCGGCTGCTCGCGATGAGAGGGCTCGTCCGGTCATGATGGAGATATCGTTCTACCGGGAAAAGCTTTCCGAGTCCGGCCACCGCGTCCTGAACGCCGCGATCGAGGAGTCGCAGCGCCGGCATCACTACTACCTCGGGCTGGAGCACCTGTTCATCGCGTTCGCCGAGGAGGAGAAGGCGCTGTTCCGCGAGCTCATGGGGTCCATCGGGCTCAACGTCGAGGCGGTCCAGTACTCGGTCAACGAGCACCTCAACATCTCCCGCCAGTACCTGGGGGTGGGCTTGAAGGTGCCGCCCGCCACGAAGCAGGTCTTCCGCGTGGCGTGGGAGACCGCCCAGCGGAACCGCCGGACGCAGATCGACGCGTCCGACCTGTTCCTCGGCATCTTCCACGAGGTCCAGTCCATCCCGGCGCGGATCCTGAAGAGCTACGGCGTCGACCCGGCGGTCGCGCTTTCCCGGTTCTCGGCGCAGCTGCGCAGCCGGGAGGAGAAGGTCGAGGAGTTCAAGAAGCGGTACGAGCTGCCGGCGAACCTGCGGACCTTCGCGGTCAACCTGAACCTGCTCGCCCGGGAGGGGAAGCTTCCCCCCATCATCGGGAGGGACGCCGAGATCGACCAGATCGTGGAGTACCTGTGCCACAAGGACCGGTGCAACTCCGTGATGATCCTCGGCGACCCCGGCGTGGGGAAGACCGCCGTGGTCGAGGGGCTGGCGATGCGCCTCGAATACGAGCCGCACCGCGTCCCGGAGCGGCTGCGGGGGCACCAGGTGGTCAACCTGCAGATGAACACGGTCGTTGCCGGCACCGTCTTCCGCGGCATGTTCGAGGACCGGATCGAGAAGGTGATCCAGGAGGTAAAGGAGCGGAAGAACATCATCCTGTTCGTCGACGAGGCGCACACGCTGGTGGGCGCCGGCTCCGCCATGGGCGTGCCGTCCGACGCCGCGAACATCTTCAAGTCCGCGCTGGCCCGCGGCGAGGTGCAGATCATCGGGGCTACCACGGGAACCGAGTACAAGGAGATCGTCCAGGAGGACGAGGCGCTCGCCCGGCGGTTCCGGGTGGTCAAGATCGGGGAGCCCACGCTCGACGAGACCCGGGAGATCCTGATGGGGCTCAAGCCTCGCTTGGAGGCGAACTACGGCGTGACCGTCCTGGACGAGGCGATCGAGTTCGCCCTCTCCATGTCCGACCGGTACGCCCGGTCGCTGCGGCTCCCGGACAAGGCGATCAACTGGCTCGACACGGCGTGCGTGCGCGTGGAGATCCGCGGCGGCGAGGAAAAGGGGGTCACCGCGGACGACGTCCTCGACGTGATCTCGTCCGAGACGAAGACCCCCCCCGACATCATCCGGCGGGACGTGATCGACCGTTTCCGGGACATCGAGGAGCACATCTCCCGGCGGCTGGTCGGGCAGAAGGAGGCCGTCGCCGCCGTCTCCAAGGCGCTGCGGATGAACAAGGGCCCCCTGAAGGCGAACATGTACCGGCCGGACGGCGTGCTTCTCTTCCTCGGGCCCACGGGGGTGGGCAAGACGGAGATGGCGAAGGCCCTCGCGGAGTACCTGTTCGGCGACGATCGGCACATGGTCCGCGTGGACATGTCCGAGTACCGCGACGGGTCGCTGGCGGTCGACAAGCTCATCGGCATGCCCCGCGGCATCGTCGGGTCCGAGCGCGGCGGGATCCTCACGAACCAGGTGAAGGACAACCCGTACACCGTGGTCCTGCTCGACGAGATCGAGA
>DCUH01000008.1:0-151 GCA_002327765.1 bacterium UBA2219
GGGAGGAATCGTCGTCGCGGACGACATCGAGGATCTTCCCGAGCAGGGCCGGGATCGTCCTGGACCGGTAGATCCCCTTCACATAGTCCCGGATCTCTCGGCCGTCCGCTTCCATCATGGCCTCCGGGCGGGGCCCCCCCGCGAGGGGGGG
>DCUH01000008.1:218-5054 GCA_002327765.1 bacterium UBA2219
CGACGTCTCGGTCTGCCGCGTCACGTTGGCGATCCCCTCCATGTTGGACGACATCTCTTCCGTGGCGGCGGACTGCTCCTCGGCCGCGGCCGCGATCCGCTGGATCATGTCGGTGGAGACCGCCGAGGCGGCGACGATCCGCTCGAGGGCCGACCGCGCCTCTTCCGCCAGGGTGACGCCCTTCTCGACCTCCACGATCCCCGTCTGCATCCCGTTCACGGAGCGCGCCGTCTCTTCCTGGATCTTCTCGATCATCGTCGCGATCTCCTTGGTCGCCTTCCCCGTGCGCTCCGCCAGCTTGCGCACCTCGTCGGCAACCACCGCGAAGCCCCGGCCGGACTCGCCCGCCCGCGCCGCCTCGATCGCCGCGTTCAGCGCCAGGAGGTTCGTCTGGTCCGCGATGTCGTTGATCGTGTTGATGATCGCGCCGATCTCCTTGCTCGCCTTGCCCAGCTCGCCCACCGTGTTCGCGGACTCCTTGACCGTCTCGGCGATACCGTGCATGCCCGCGACGGTGTCCTCGACCTTCTTGCGCCCCTCGCCCGCGATCCGGCTCATCTCCTTCGAGGAGTTGGAGGCCTCGGCCGCGTTCTTGGCGACGTCCATGACCGTCTGGGAGACCTCGGTGATCGCCGCGGCGGCCTGCTCGGTCTGGTGGCTCTGGTCCTTGGCGCCCTTCGTGAGCGCCTCGGTCGTCACGGAGACCTCCTCGGAGCTGGAAGCCAGCGTGTTGGTCATCCCCTTGATCTGGCCGGCGATCCTGCGGAGGTCCTCCATCATCTTGTTGAACCCCTGGGCCATGACGCCGACCTCGTCGTCCGTGAGGACCGGGACGTCCTGCGTCAGGTCGCCGCCGGCCGCCTTGTCCGTCACCTCGCTGACCGCGGCGACCGACTTGATGATCTTGCGGATCGTGAGGACCGCGAACACCCAGCCGGCGGCGATGCCGGCGAGCGCCACCACGAGGAACATCAGCTGCATGGACCGCGCGGAGGAGGCGTCGCGCTCGAAGTTCTTCTTCTGGGCCTTGATGGTGGCGTCGCCCATCTCGCGGAGCACCGTCGCCAGGGGAACCTCGACGCCCTTGAACTCCGAGTCGACCGTCACCGCGTCCTTGCCCGTGAGGATCATCGCGATCAGTTCCTTCCCCTTCTTCTCGTACTCCGCGATCTCGGCCTCCGCCTTCGCGATCCGTTCCTTCTCCGGACCGGTGGCGTGCTTCGTGATCGCCTTCACGTGCGACTTCATGTCCGCGACCATCTTGTCGAACTCGTCCACGTAGTCCTGCTCCATGCGGGTCATGTAGTTCTTCGTTGCCAGCACGGCCTGGCCCAGGGCGACCTCGGCCTCGACGGCGTTCGAGTACTTCTCGACGTCGACGCGGACCAGGGTGTCGTACGCCCCGAGGGTCGACCGGATCGCGTACACCGCGATCCCCGAAATCAGCAGGGTGACCACCGACATGATCCCGATCATGCCGTACATCTTCTTCGACAGCGTCATCTTCATGGCGTCTCTTCTCCCCGTCCTATTGTATGAGCCTTAGATCGCAGCTACCGCTTTCGCCGTGTTCGCCTTCTCGTCGGCCCCCAGAAGCTTCTCGATGTCCAGGAGGATGAGGAGCCGGTCCTTCAGCTTGCCGACGCCCCGGATGTACTCGGAGCTCACCCCGGTCGTCATGGGAGGAGGCGGCTCGACGATGTCCGAGGAGATCCGGAGGACCTCCGAGACCGAGTCGACGATCATCCCGGCCGACGTGCCGATGTCCACGACGACGATCTTCGTGCGGCTGTCCGCTTCCCGCTCCGGAAGGTTGAACTTCTTCCGGAGGTTGATGACCGGTATGACCTTCCCGCGGAGGTTGATGACACCCTCGATGGAGGGGGGCGCGTTCGGGACCTCCGTGATGTCCATCATCCGGTCGATTTCGTGGACCTTCAGGATGTCCACCCCGTATTCCTCGTCCCCCAGCCGGAAGGTGACGAGCTGCTGGATCTGGCTCTCCGCGTTCGTGCCCATTGCATGCCTCCGTGACGGTCCCTTTTTCCCTCTGTTACTGCTTATCGGTAGCCCCGTGAAACTCTTTAATGCAAATTCCGTGCGAGACCCCGTTTCCACAAGGGTTCACACGGCGTTGATAATCTCTCCCACTACCTCGGCGAGGGGGACCTCCCGGTCCACGACGCCGGCCTCGACGGCCGCCTTCGGCATCCCGTAGACGACGCACGTCTCCTCGCTCTGCGCGAGGGTCCGCCCGCCGCTCGCCTTGATCGCGCGCATCCCCTTCTCGCCGTCGTTCCCCATGCCGGTGAGGACCACGCCGAGGGCCCGCCCCGGGAAGATGTCGGCCACCGACAGCATCATGACGTCGGCGGACGGGCGGTAGATGAGCTCCGGCCGGTTCTCGTCGATGGTCACGTAGCATTCCCCCACGCGGCCCCTCCGGACGCTCAGGTGGCCCCTGCCCGGGGCGACGAGGACGACGCCCGGCTTCAGCACCTCCCCTTCCTCCGCCTCCTTCACCCTCACCTTGCTCAGGTCGTTCAGCCGGTCCGCAAACGCGGCGGTGAACGCCGGGGGCATGTGCTGGACGATGACCGTCGGGACGGGGAAGTCCTTGGGCAGCTTGGGGATGACATCCTGGAGCGCTTTCGGGCCCCCCGTGGAGGTCCCGATCGCAACGATGGCAATGCGCCGCTCCTTCCGGTACTCCGTCTTCGGCCCCCCGGCCGGGATCGCGGCACCCGCCGTCGGCTGCAGTCCTCGGGCGGGCAGTCGCCCCGTCTGCCGCATGCGCCTGCGCCCGATCTGCTTGACCTTCTCCAGCAGCGCCTCCCGGACCTGGAGGATGTTCAGCGACAGGTCGGCCAGGTTCTTCGAGAGGAAGTCGACGGCGCCGATCTCGAGCGCCTCGAGGGTGGCCCTGGCGCCCTCCGTCGTGAGGGAGCTGACCATGATGACGGGAAGAGGCGACGTCGCCATGATCCGGCGCAGCGCCTCGATCCCGTCCATCCTCGGCATCTCGATGTCCATCGTGACGAGGTCGGGCTTGAGCAGCGCGATTTTCTCCAGTGCCTCGACGCCGTCCCGGGCGATCCCCGCGACCTCGATGTCGGGGTCGGAGGCGAGCATCTTCCCCAGCGCGTTCCGCATGAACGCGGAATCGTCGACGATGAGGACGCGGATCGGCATGTCTAGAACCCGAACTCCTTCAGCAGGTCGTCCACTCCGGCCTGGTTGACCTTCTCCCGGATCTCCTCGCTCTCCTTGGCGCCCATGTCCATCTTGAGGCCGAAGGCGGTGACCATCCCGACGAGCTCCTTCTCGATGTCCCCGACGAGCTGGATGACCTTCTGGAGCGTCTGCCCCGTGAGGTCCTGGAACGACTGGGTCGTGATGATCTCGGTCAGGTCGTCCTCGTACCGGTTCTTGAAGTCCTTCAGGTACTTCACGGCGTCCTCCGGGCCCGTCAGCTTCCGGATGCTCGCCGCCAGGTCGTCCATCGAAAGGAGGTGCTTCTCGACGATCCCCATCGTCTTGTTGGCCGCCTCCTCGGTCTTCCGGACGCAGTACTGGAGCTGGTCGACGGCGCTGGGCACCTCGTTCTGCACGATCATGGAGATCTTCGGGTCGATGGCGTCCTTGAAGCTCTTCAGCGAATCGTGGAGCCGCCGCGTGACCTTGCCGACCTCCTGGAAGAGGTCGCCTTCCGGCGACTTGATGATCTGCTCCACCGCGGCGTCGGCGGCCGCGTAGTCCTTCGCCGCCATCGCCTCCATGAACTCCATGAGCTTCTCGACGGCCCTGCTGTTGGGGTCCTTGGAGTCGATCTTCTTCGACAGGAACTCCTTGGCGTCCCGGAGCTCGTGCACCTCGACGTTGCCGCCGATCGTCTGCACGTGCCGGACCACGTCGACCTTGCCGGCGTCCCCGGTCTTGCGGACCTCGACGTCGGCCTCTTCGAACCCCGCCTCCCCGCCCGGGAGCAGCTTCCTGGGGTCGAGGACGACGATGAGCCGCCCGTTGCACTTTGCCACCCCGACGAACTGGTCGCCGGCGCCGTTCATGATCTTCTCCGGCGGGTCGATCGTGCCCTCGTCGATGCCGATCACCCCCGTGATCCCGTCCACCAGGATCCCGTAGGCGGCCTTCCCGTTGATGAGGACGATGACCCGGTCCCCCTCGGCGGGGGCGGACGCCTCGCCGCCGGTCTTCACGACCTTCCGGGTGCTGACGATCGGGACCACGCTGCCCCGGAGATTGGCGATGCCCTCGATGTAGTCCGGCGTGCTGGGCATGCGCGTCATTTCCGGGACGTTGATGATCTCGCGGACGCTCAGTATGGGAACGGAGTATTCCTCCACTCCGAGCTTGAACCCGATGTGCTGTGCCATGCCGTATCCTCCCCGGTTCCCTTTGGGTTTCTTCGATTCCCTACGACCGGTTCGAACCGGTCAGGCTTCTGGAGATGCTCGCGAGGTCCATGATCAGGACCACCTTGCCGTCGCCCGTGATGGTCGACCCGAGCGTGTGCGAGGATTCCGTCACGATCCCCTCGAGCGGCTTGATGACCACTTCCTCCTCGCCGAGCAGCTTGTCGACGGCGAGGCAGAAGCGGGTGTCGCCGACGGCGACGACGACGGAGTACCGCACCGCGCCCTCCGGCGGGCTTCCCTTCCCGAGCATCTCCGAAAGCTCGTAGAAGGGGAGGACCTTTTCCCGGAGCACGAAGACGCGGCGGCCGCCGGCCAGCGCGATCTCGTCCGGCGAGACCCGCACGATCTCCTCGATGAGGGAGAGCGGGACCGCGTACTGCACGCCGGCGGTGCGCACCAT
>DCUH01000008.1:5072-10808 GCA_002327765.1 bacterium UBA2219
ATGCTCGTCTTGACGACGTCCATCCCCACGCCGCGGCCCGAGAGCTCTGTGGCGACGTCCATCGTCGAGAACCCGGCCTGGAAGATCAGCGCGACGGCCGCGTCCTCCGTCATCCGCTCCGCCTCCTCGGCCGACACGAGCCCCCGGTCGACCGCCTTCCGCCTGACCTTGTCGAGGTCGATCCCCTTCCCGTCGTCGGAGATCTCTATGACGATCTGGTTCCCCTTCTGGGAGGCGGAGATCGAGAGGGTCCCCCGTTCCGGCTTTCCCTTGGCCCGCCGGGCGTCGGGCGACTCGATCCCGTGGTCTATGGAGTTCCGGATGAGGTGCACCATCGGGTCGCCGATGTGCTCGATGACCGACCGGTCCACCTCCGTATCCTCGCCGACGATCTTCAGGTCCACTTCCTTGCCGATGGAGGCCGCGAGGTCCCGCACGATCCGCGGGAACTTCCCGAAGACCTTCTGGAGCGCCTGCATGCGCATCTTCATGACCGAGAGCTGCAGATCGGAGGTGACGAGGTCGAGGAACGACACGGTCTCCATGACGTTCGCGACGGCGGGGTCGTCCGCGTATTGCGTGCTGATGGCCGCGATGAGGTTCAGCAGGCGGTTCCTCGCGAGCACGACCTCGCCCGTGAGGTCCATCACCTTGTCGATCCTGCCGATGTCCACCCGAAGGTTCGAGACCTCGTCCTTCTTCTGCCCTTCCTTCTTCTCCCCGTCCTTCTTTTCCCCGTCCTTCTTCTCGGCGGCCGCTTCCTTCGCGCCGGCCGGGGCGGGGGCGCTCATGGCCGCCGCGGGGGCCGGTGCGGGCGCCGCCGCGGGGGCCGGTGCGGGCGCCGAGGCGGGAGCCGGGGCGGGCATCGCGGCGGCGGCGGGAGGCGGGGCCGGGGCCGCAGGAGACGGGGCGGGAATCGCCGCCGCGGCGGCGGGACCCGGGGCGGGAGCCCCGCTCGCCTCCGCGAGCGCCGCGTCGAGTTCCGCAAGGACCGGCCCGATGTTGTCGTCCAGCCCCTCGCCGTGCTTTACGTGGCCGATGAGGGCGCGCAGCGTGTCGACGCTCGCGAGGACCGCGTCGACGATCCGCTTCGTGAGCGCGATCTCCCCCTCCCGGAGACGCTTCAGGATGTTCTCCGAGGTGTGCGCCACGTCGACCACCGGCTGGAATCCCAGGAATCCCGCCGCGCCCTTCAGCGTGTGCATGCAGCGGAAGATGTCGTTCAGGATCTCCTTGTCCTCCCCGTTCGTCTCGAGCTCGACGAACAGGGGGTCGATCCTGTCGAGCGACTCCTCCGCCTCGGTCACGAAATCGGTGATGATCTCCTGCATGTCATCGGTCATGGCGCCCCTCGCTATTTCTGGATCTTTTCGAAGATCTTCTCGATCTTTTCCTTGAGGATCTCCGCCGTGAACGGTTTCACGACGTAGTTGCTCACGCCGGCCTTGATGGCCTCGATCACCTTCTCCTTCTCGGCCTCGGCGGTGACCATCAGGAACGGCAGGCTCTTGAGCTCCGGATCGCTGCGGACCTTCTGGACCAGGCCCAGGCCGTCGAGGTTCGGCATGTTCCAGTCGGAGACCACGAAGCCGAACCCGCCCCCCTTCAGCTTCGCGTACGCCTGCTCGCCGTCCTCGGCTTCGGTGATGTTCTCGTAGCCCAGCTGCTTGAGCAGGTTCTTAACGATCCGTCGCATCGTCACGAAGTCGTCGACGATGAGGATTTTT
The DNA here is from genome assembly GCA_002327765.1 of bacterium UBA2219. GTDB lineage: Bacteria > Desulfobacterota > Deferrimicrobia > Deferrimicrobiales > Deferrimicrobiaceae > UBA2219. Next base: position 6,800 of record DCUH01000008.1, read on the forward strand.
TCCTTGTAATCAAGAGTTGCCATGCTGTTTCCCCCCCTTCAGGAAAATCTCTCCGACCATCTGGCGGATCTTCGCCGCCACCACCTCGGCCGTCACCGGCTTGGACAGGTACCCGTCCGCCCCGGCGTCGATCGCCCGCCGCCTCTCCTCTTCGTCCGTCTCCGTGGTAAGCATCAGGGCCGGTATGTTGGACGTGCCGGGATTCGATTTCATCGCCTTGAGGAACTCGATCCCGTCCATGAACGGCATGTTCAGGTCCGTCAGGACCAGCTGGAACGTGTCGGAACCCAGCTTCTCGAGGGCGTTCAGACCGTTCTCGGCGGTCACGACCTCGAAGCCGCTCCCCTTCAGGTAGAGGCTCAGCAGCTTCCTGGTCGTCTTGTCGTCGTCAACGATTAGTATTTTCATGACCCCGCCTTCTGGTAGAGAACTACCCTGTCGATGACGGTCGGCTGGAGCGCGCGCGTGACGTTGTGGAGGCTCTCCGAGGTTCCGACCAGCAGGAAGCCGTTTGGCGCGAGAGCGTCATACAGCAGCGAAACCGCCTTCCTTTTCGACTTGTCGTCGAAGTAGATCAGCACGTTCCGGCAGAAGATCACGTCCGCGTCCCGGATCGCCCGGACCGACTTCTCGTCGATGAGATTGACGTTCATGAACCGGACCGCCTTCCGGAGCGACTCGTCGAACTCGAACGTCTCCCCGTTGCTGCGGAAGTATTTCTGCTGGTAGTACGGCGGCACGATGCGGACGGCGTACGAGGAATAGATCCCGCGCCTGGCCGACTCCAGCACGCCGTCGCTGATGTCCGTCCCGATGATATCCGCCCGCACCGCGGGGGCGGTCTCCTTCAGGATGGCGGCGACGGTGTACGGCTCCTCGCCCGAGGAGCAGGCGGCGGACCACACCCGGATCTCCTTGTTCCGCTTCCGGTCGAGGACCCGCGGGAGGATGTGCTTCGTGAAGACGTCGAACTGCTGCGGCTCGCGGAAGAAGTAGGTCTCGTTCGTCGTGACGACCCCGTACAGGATCTTGAGCTCCGCATCCCCCTTCGAGCGCAGGAACGGGAGGTACTCCTCGTATCCCGAGAGCTTGTTGTCCGTGATCCTCCGCGCCAGCCGGTTCTCCAGGAAGTATTTCTTCGTGTCCGGGACGAAGATCCCGGTGTGCTCGTAGATGTAGTCCCGCAGGGCCTTGAACGTGGCGTCCTGCAGAGAGGAAACGGTCGCCTGGGTCATTTCCACAACTCATCCGCGGGCTCATCCGTCATCCCGCCGGGGGTGAGCTCGCCGCGCTCGAAAGACTCGTAGATGCCTCTGGCGCGTTCCTCCATGGATCCGCTCACCTCGGCCAGTTTCTCCCGGTCTATGGCGGCCAGCGCACGGACCGCCTCCTCGGCGACGTCGGTGTACTTCTCCTCCCCGAGGCGCTTCAGCAGGGGCTCGAACGCCTCCTTCCTCCCCAGCGTGCCGAGGGCGGCGACCACCGCCTTGCGTACGTGGCCGTCGTTGTCGCCGATCGATTCGAGAAGCCCTTCCAGCGCCTCGTCGTCGTTGATCCTCCCCAGGGCCGCGGCCGCCGCACGGCGGACATCCCGCACGTCGTCCCGGAGCCGGGCCACGAGCCCGTGGACGGCTTCGGGGATCCGCAGCTCGCCGATGACCTCCGCGAGGATCGTCTTGCCGCGGAACCGCAGGGTGGGGTCGTCCAGCAGGGCGGGCAGGATCTCCGGCCGGCCGCAGAGCGGAAGCAGCTCCTTTATGGAGCGCAAGACGCCCTCGTCCTCCGGGTTCGTCGCGTCGAGCGACCCGGTCTTGTCGAAGATCGCGCGCAGGGCGTCCCGGTCGGCGACGCCGATGAGCCCCCGCAGGGCGGTGACCCGGTCCTCCCACTCCTCGTCGTCGTCCAGGAAGACCCCCAGCAGGTCGCCGGGGCACCCGTCGCCGGGAAGCGGGACTCCGATCCGGAGAAGGCTGACGAGCACGATGGCCCGGTCGTCCCGGTCGGCCTTGCCGAGGTGGGCAAGCAGGGCGTCGCTGGCCCGGGGGGAGCCGATCGCCCCCAGCGTCTCGATCGCCGCGCGACGGGTGGCCGGCGACGGGTCGGACAACAGCGCCAGTATCGGTTCCACGACCTCCTCGTCCCCCAGCCGGCGCAGCGCCTCGAGGACGGTGAAGCGCACCCATTCCATGTCTTTCAGCGCGGCGACGAGCTGCGGCAGCGCTTCCCGGCACCCGAGATCGCCCAGCGCCTTGGCGGCGGCGCCCCGGACGTTGGGGTTGGGGTCGTCGGTCAGCCGCTCCACCAGCTTGTCGACGTATTCGCGGCCGCCGGCGTCGGAGATCAGCTCGATCGCAAACTTCCGGACGTCGTCGTCCTTGTCCCGGAGCAGGGGGGGCAGGTGGTGGACGGCGGCCGCCCCGATCTCCTTCAGGATGACCATCGCCGTATTCCGGAAGAAGGCCTCCTCGCGGAGCAGGGGGAGCACCATCCAGGCCGTGACCTCGCCCCCGATGGAGATGAGAGACCTCGTCGCCGCGTCCTGGACGCCGGGATGCGTGTCCCGCAGCGCCTGGATCAGGGGGTAGATCGCCCGCTCGTCGCCATCGGCCAGCGCCTCGGCCGCGGACCGCCTCTTCGAGACGTCCGGGCTCGACAGGTTCTTCAGCACTCTGGAGGACACCTTTGGTCTATTCATGGTTATCCTTATCGGTGGAAAACGGGAATTCTTTAAAGGAATTAAGCATTCATGTCCCCGCATGCCGGATTCCGAAACGGGACTTGCACCGCAGGAGCGCCTGCCCGTGGAGCTGGGACACCCTGCCCTCGGTCAGGCCGAGGACCTTCCCGATCTCCTTCATCGTCAGTTCATCCCAGTAATAGAGCGAAAGGACCAGCCGTTCCTTCTCCGGGATCTCCCGGATCACGCTCGCCAGCATCTCCTGCATGCTCGACCTCTCGAGCTGCGAAAGAGGATCCTCCCCGTCCGCGTCCGGGACGTTCTCCAGGAAGCCGTCCGGCCCGTCGTCGCCCCCGCGCCCGGTGAGGTCCTCGAACCGCAGTTGGAGGCCCGCGCCGCTGTCCCGCAGGATCTTGTGGTACTCCTCGAGGCCCACGCCGATGGCCTCCGCCACCTCGTGCTCCTCGGGGAGGCGCCCGAGCGCGTGTTCCAGCCTCGTGTGGGCGCTCTTCATGGCGTTGACCCGGTCCCGGACGTTCCTCGGAAGGGTGTCCGCCGCCCGGAGCTCGTCGAGCATCGCGCCCCGGATGCGGTGCTCGGCGTACGTCTTGAGCTTCACCGTGCCCGGCTGGAACCTTCGGAGGGCGTCGAGCAGCCCGACCACGCCGGCGCTGATGAGGTCGTCCTCCGACATGCCGGGGGGCAGGCGCCATGCGAACCGTCTGGCGGAAAAGCGGATGAACGGAAGGAAGTCCCGGATGACCCGCTCCTTCCGGTCGCCGTCCGCGGCGTCCGCATAGGCCGCCGTCTTCATCTGGCCTCTCCCGTCATCGCGAACAGGTTCCCGATGAAGAACTGAAGCCCTCCCTTCGCGTCTTCCCTCCCGGGCCCGGCGAACCGGGAGGCGAGCTCCTCGAGCGCCCTGGAGGCCGCCCCGCCCGGGAACATGTCGAGGAAGGGCCTCTGCGCCCGGACCGCCTCGTGGACGGACTTGTCGTACGGCAGGTACCCCAGATAATCGAGGGAGACGCTCAGGAACCGGTCGGCCGCAGTCGCCAGCTTCCGGAACACGTCCTTGGCGTCCTCCGGGTTGCGGGCGGAGTTGACGAGGACGTGGAACTCCTTCTCCTGGTACCGGGTGAAGAGGACCTTGATGAGCGCGTACGCGTCCGTGAGCGCCGTGGGCTCCGGGGAGGTCACGATGACGATCTCGCGCGACGCGACGCAGAAGAACGCGACGTTCTCGGAGATGCCGGCGGAGGTGTCGATGAGGAGGACGTCGATGTCTTCCTCGTACGCCTCGAACTCCTCGAGGAGCCGCATCCTCTGGAA
>DCUH01000008.1:10877-72441 GCA_002327765.1 bacterium UBA2219
GCCCAGGTCGGCGTCGAGGATCAGGACCTCCTTCCCCATCTTCCGGAGCGCGATCGCCAGGTTCGCCACGACGTTGGTTTTCCCGACGCCGCCCTTGCCGCTGGCGATGGTGATGGTCCTGACCGGTTTCCTGTTCCGCATGTCGTCTCCCCGCTTGTCCGTTTATGCGTTCGCGCAGGCGGCCAGGTCCGGATCCGCCGGGTTTTCCGTGAGCACCATCTGCAGCAGTTTTTTCCGGCTCGGGAACGTGATGTCGCCGGGGACGGCCTGGCCGGTCGTCAGGTAGGCGATCGGCTTCCCGCACAGCGCGGCCACGTTGTAGAGCGTCCCGTACCGGACGGCCTCGTCGATCTTGGTGATGCCGACGCAGTCGACCGGGAGGCGCGAGTACGCCTTCCAGGCCCCCTCGAGGAACTCGTAGTCGCACGTCGCGCTGATGAGGAGGTGCGTCTCCACCGGCACGCCCGCCTCGTAGACGGGCGACAGCTCGGCCAGGAACGCCCCGCTCATGGGGTTGCGCCCCGTGGTGTCGATGAAGACGACGTCCTTGTCGGCGTGCCGGTCGACGCAGGCCTTGACCCGCCGCGCGTCCGGCGCGATCTCGAGCGGGATCCCCATGATCTTCGAGTAGATCCGGATCTGCTCGAGAGCACCGATCCGGTAGCCGTCGAGGCTGACCACGGCGACCCGCGACCCGGCCTGGGTCGCCGCCGCCGCGAGCTTCGCGATCGTGGTGGTCTTCCCCACCCCCGTGGGGCCGATGAGCATCACGGCCTTGCCCGATCCCCGGCCGCCCTCCCGGACGGTCACTCCTTCGAGCATCGCCCCGGGGACCTCCGTCAGGCCGGCCACGCGGCCGCAGAGCTTCCGCGCGTGCTCCTCGCGGACTCCTCGCCCTTTAAGGAAGCGCAGGACGTCCCGCTTCGCCGGGGGAAGGGCCGCGTCCGCCGCGTCCGCCTGCACTGCCTCGAGGCATTCGCGGATCGAGCCCATCTCGGCGCGGACCTCGGAAAGCGCGCGGCGCAGATGGCCCATCTCCCCGCTCTCCGGAAGCGGCTCCGCCGCGGGCCGCGGGGGGGGCTCTTCGCCCGTCCGGGCCGGTGCCGGCACCGGCAGCCTCGGGCTCGCGGCCTCTTCGACCTCGTAGTCGACGGCCGCCTCCACCCGCACGGTGGGCGGCAGCCCCTTCTGCTCCCGGGAGGAGAGGATCACGGCGTCCTCGCCCATCTCCTTCTTCACCTGGGCGAGGGCCTCGCGGAACGACCTGGCGTGGAACGTCTTAATTTTCATACTTCACCATTCCCACTGTAGAGATTCTCGCGGAGGGGGTCACCTCCGCGCTGGACAGGACCGGGATCGACGGCGCGAACTTCTCGAGAAGCCTCCGGAGGAAGCGCCTCACCTGCAGGGAGCAGAGGATCACGGGCTGCGAGCCCTTGGCCTTCACCCCTTCCAGCGAGCTCTCGATGCCGCGCAGGAGGCGGCTGACGACGTCGGGGCTCATCGGCTCGCCGCCCATGGCCCGGGTGAGGGCGCTCTCGAAGCGGGGATCGAGCGAGATGACCGAGATGACGCCGTCGGGGGCGGCGAACTGCTTCGTGATGTACCGGGAGAGCCCCTGCCTCACGTGCTCCGTCATCAAGTCGATGTCCTTGGTGGTCGGGGCGATGTCGAGGAGCGTCTCGAGGATCGTGACGATGTCGTTCACCGGGACGCGCTCCCGGAGGAGGTTCTGGAGCACCCGCTGCACGCCGCCGAGGGTCATGTGGGTCGGAATGAGCTCGTCGACGATGCGCGGGTAGACCTTGGCGATGCTGTCGAGCAGGCTCTGGACCTCGGCCCGCGTCAGGATCTCCCAGCTGTGGCGCCGGATGATCTCGGTGAGGTGCGTCACAATGACGGTCGCCGGGTCGACGACCATCTGCCCCTCGAGCTGGGCCTTCTCGACATCCTTCTCCTCGATCCAGCAGGCGGGCAGGCCGAACGCCGGCTCCTTGGTCGGGATGCCGCCGGAGGGCGACCTGCCGTCCGGGGAGACCGCGAGCCGGTATCCCATCATCACCTCTCCGCGGGCGACCTCGATCCCGCGGATGATGAAGCTGTACTCGTGCGGCCGCAGCGACAGGTTGTCCTTGATGTGGATGGACGGCACGACGAAACCCATCTCCTTGGCGACCTGGCGCCGCATCGACCGGACCTTCGAGAGGAGCTCCCCGCCCGCCTCGTCGACAAGGGGGATCAGGCCGTACCCGATCTCGAGGGCGAGCGCGTTCACCTCGATGAACGACTCGATGCGCGGCTCCTCTTTCACCGGCGCCGCGGGGGCGCCCGCGCCTTCCGCGGTCTCCGCCGTCGCGTGGAGGACGTAAGCCAGGGCGCCCAGCGTCGCCGCCATCAGGAGGAGGGGGACGTGCGGCAGCCCCGGGACGACCCCCAGGACGCCCAGGATCCCGCCCGACGTGCCCAGCGCCTTCGGGTTCAGGATGACCTGGTCGGCAATGTCCTTCCCCATGTCGTTGGACGATCCCGTCCGGGTGACCACGATGCCGGCCGCGGTGGAGATGAGCAGGGCCGGGATCTGGGCGACCAGCCCTTCGCCGATCGTCAGGACCGTGAAGACCTTCGCCGCCTCGGCCGCCGGCATCCCCATCTGGAAGACGCCGATGATGAAGCCGCCGACGATGTTGATGCCCGTGATCGCGATGCCGGCGATGGCGTCGCCGCGGACGAACTTGCTCGCGCCGTCCATGGCGCCGTAGAAATCGGATTCGCGGCCGACGTCCATGCGGCGGCGGCGCGCCTCGGCCTCGTTGATCATCCCCGCGTTCAGGTCCGCGTCGATCGCCATCTGCTTGCCNNAGGTCGGCGTCGATCGCCATCTGCTTTCCGGGCATCGCGTCGAGGGTGAACCGCGCCGCGACCTCGGCGATCCGGCCGGCGCCCTTCGTGATGACGACGAAGTTGACGACGACGATGATGAGGAACACGACGAAGCCGACGACGTAGTTCCCGCCGACGACGAAGCTGCCGAACGCCTGGATCACGTGCCCCGCCGCGCCGGGCCCTTCCGCCCCCTTGAGGAGGATGAGCTTGGTCGACGCCACGTTCAGCGAGAGGCGGTAGAGGGTCGTCATCAGGAGGAGCGACGGGAAGACCGAGAAATCGAGCGGCTTCTGGAGGTTCACCGCGATCACGAGGATCACGACGGCGAGCCCTATGGAGAGCGCCAGGAAGACGTCGAGGAGGAAGGTCGGCAACGGGACGAGCATGACGCCCAGGAGGACGATCACGCCCATGGCGACCATGGCTTCCGAGCGCTTCTGGAGGAACTCGAGCACGTTCATACGGCGCTCCTATGGCGGGAGAAGATCTGGGCGAGGATCCTCGCGACGGCGCGGTAGAGCTCCTGGGGCACGAAGGCGCCGAGGTCGAGCTTGTAGAGGCTGCGCGCCAGCGCCTTGTCCTCCATGATCGGGACGCCGTTCCGCCTTGCGATTTCGCGGATCTTCTCCGCGACGTAGTCGGCGCCCTTGGCGACGATCTGCGGGGCGTCCATGCTCTTCCCGTCGTACTTCAGCGCGACGGCCAGGTGGGTCGGGTTGGTGATGACGACGGTCGCCTTCGGGACGTCGCGCATCATCCGCTTGCGGGCCAGGTCCCGCATCAGGCTGCGCAGGCGCGCCTTGACCTGCGGGTTCCCCTCGATCTCCTTGTACTCGTCCTTGACCTCGGTCTTGGTCATCATGAGGTTCTTCTCGTGCTGCCACCGCTGGATGAAGTAATCGAGGACCGAGATGACGAAGAAGAAGGCAAAGCCCGTCAGGAGCGCCTTGAGGACCAGCCCCCCGGCGATGCGGACGGCCTCGCCGAACTCGAACTGGAGAAGGTACGGGAGCAGGGCGATCTCGTTCCGGATCGCGACGTACGTGACGTACCCCCCGACGCCGAGCTTGAGGAGGTTCTTCCCCAGCTCGACGAGCCCCTTCGCGGAGAAGATCCTTCCGAGCCCCTCCAGGGGATTGAGCTGGGAGAATTTCAGCTCGAAGGGCTTCAGGACGACGCCCCCCTGCGCCACGCTCCCGATGACCGCGAGCGCCGCGGCGGCCAGGAGGAACGGCAGGAGGAGGAACAGCGCTTCCACGCCCGCGGCGCGGATCGCCCCGAACGGCTCCATCCCGTACTGCAGCGTCAGGAGCCGCCGCGTCATGTCCGACAGACCCCTCACCGCGCCGCCGCCCCAGAACGCGATCGTCAGGATGACCCCGCCGGTCGACGCCATGGAGACCAGCTCGCGGCTGCGGGCGACCTGCCCCTTCTCGGCGGCCTTCTGCCGCTGGCGCCCTGTCGCCTTCTCTGTGCGGTCGTGACGGTCCGCCATCCGTTATCTCCCCGCCAGCCCGATGACGCGCGTCATCTCCGAGCGGATCTCCCCGAACGAGCCCCCGATCGCGGCGAGGTACACCGGGAGGGCCATCAGCAGGATGAGGAACCCGATGCCGATGAAGAGCGGGAAGCTGATGAAGAAGATGTTGATCTGGGGGGTCGCCTTCACGAGGAACCCGAGCATGATGTTCAGCGTCACCATGCCGATGACGACGGGCGCGGCCATCTTGACGGCGATGACGAAGATCCGCGACACCAGCGTTATCGCCTCGCGAACGAGGGCGCCGACGTCCGAGGCCCCGGCGGGGAGCACGTCGTAGCTCCGCACGAAGATCGCGATGAGGTCGTGGTGGGCGTCGGTTGAAAGGAACAGCAGCGTGGTCATGATCGCGAGGAGCTGGGAGATCTCGGTCGTCTGGCCGATCTCGGGGTTGAAGACGGTCGCGATGGACATCCCCATCGAGTCGCTCATCATCTGCCCGGCGATCTCGATCCCGTAGAACACGAACCGCACGGCCAGGCCGAGCGCCATCCCCAGCACCACCTCCCGCAGGACGAGGATCGCCACGTCGTCCTCGGCCGCCCGGAAATCAACGATGGGAGTAAGCAAGGCCGCGATCGCGATCGCGAGGCCGATCCGGAATCGCCCCGGGAGGGAGGCGCTGCCCAGGATCGGCAGGAACGCGAAGAACACGCTCGACCGCAGCAGGACCAGGAGGAACCTGGGGAAGTAGACGGAAAGGACGTCGGCGCCGGCCATCTGGCTACCTCACGTACATCGGGAGGTTCCCGATGAGCCGCGTCGTGAACCCGATGAGCACGGACGCCATCCACGGGAGGAACAGGAGCAGGCAGGCGAAGACGGCCAGGATCTTCGGGACGAAGGTCAGGGTGAAGTCCTGGATCTGCGTCACCGCCTGGAGGAGGCTGATCAGGAAGCCCACCGCGAGGCTTACGAGGAGGACCGGGCCCGCCGCCATGAGAAAGGTGCGGATCGCGTCCCCGGCGATCTCCCTTACGAAATCCGGCGTCATTGGAAGCTCCTGACGACCGAACCGATGACGAGGTTCCAGCCGTCCACGAGGACGAACAACAGCAGCTTGAACGGCATGGAGACCATCACCGGCGGCAGCATCATCATTCCCATCGACAGGAGGACGCTTGCGACCACCATGTCGATGATCAGGAACGGCAGGAACAGGAGGAAGCCGATCTGGAAGGCGGTCTTGAGCTCGCTGATCGCGAAGGCCGGCACGACGATCCGCATCGAGAGCTCCTTCGGGGAAGAGGGCGCCTTCTCCTTCCCGAGCGAAAGGAACAGCGCGATGTCCTTCTCGCGGGTCTGGCGGAGCATGAACGTCTTCACGGGCTCTTCCGCCCGCCGGGCCGCCTCGACCAGGGAGATCTGCTTCTGCATGTACGGCGCGATCGAGTCCCGGTTGACCGCGGACACCGTCGGTCCCATCACGAACAGGGTGAGGAAGAGAGAGAGGCCGATGATCACGGGGTTCGGGGGGATCTGCTGGCTCCCGATGGCCTGCCGGAGGAACGAGAGCACCACGACGATTCGCGTGAAGGACGTGAACATCACCAGGATCGCCGGCAGCAGCGACAGGAAGCTGATGACGAGGAACACCCCGAGGATGGGGTTGTCGAGGGTCAGCGCGCTATCCATCGATGCCGTCTTTCAGCTTCCGCAGCCGCGAGATCCTGTCCGCGCCCGCCGCCGCGGTCCCCTCCTCGATCCTGGAGGCGTCGATCACGCGCAGAAGCTTCAGGTCCGCGTTCGTCACGCCGAGGATGAGGACCTCGGGCCCGACCCGCAGGGCCGCGACGCCGCGGCGGGGCCCGAACGGGTGGTACGCGACGAGCTTGAAGAGCCCGGGGGCCCCGGGCTGCCTCTTCCGGTAGGCGAACGCCGCGGCCGCGATCAGCAGGAGCACGAACGCGAGAGCGGCCCCGGTCTGGACGATGAGTTCGCTCATTTCAGGTGCTTGAGCCTTTCCGCCGGGCTGCTGATGTCGGTGAGCCGGACGCCGAACTTCTCGTTGACGACCACGACCTCGCCCCGCGCGATCAGCTTCTCGTTGACCAGCACCTCCATCGGCTCGCCCACGAGCTTCTCGAACTCGATGACCGATCCCTGCCCGAGCTGCAGGAGGTCCTTGATGAGCATCCGCGTGCGGCCGATCTCGACGGAGACGATCAGCGGGATGTCGAGCAGGAAGTCGATCTCCCGCGGACCCGCCCCCTGCCCCGTCCCCTGCGACTGGTCCCCGGACTGCGCCCGCTTCTCCTCCTCGAGCGCCTCCTGGAACGCCGCCATCTGCGCCGCCTCTTCCGCCGACAGCGCCTCGACCGCCTGCGCCGCCTGCGCCGCCTCCACCGTTTCCTGTTCCATGGATCGCCTTCCTTTCCCTTTAGAGGATCTCGGTGATCTTGATGGCCTGATTCCCTTTCCTGCAGCCGGCGTGGCCGCGGTACTTGGGGGTGTCCTCTACCTTGATGACCAGCGACTCGTCCTTGTGGATGCCGAGGTTGATCACGCTCCCGACCTTCAGGGCCATGATGTCGCCGATCGAAAGCTCCACCCGGCCGACTTCGCCCTTCAGGTGGACGCGCGTCTCGAAGAGCTTCTCCTTGAGGTCCGCCTGCCACCGCTCGTCGATCTCGAACCGCTCCGCCTGGAACCCGGAGCAGAGCTTCTCCTTCAGCGGCTCCACCACCGAGTACGGGATGCAGAAGTAGATCTTCCCCGTGAAGTTCTCGAGCTCGATGTTGAGCTGGATCTTGATGACGATCTCGGCCGGCTGGACGATCGTCACGAACTGGGGGTTGATCTCGTTGCCCACGTACTCCGGCTCGAACTGGCTGATCCCGGCCCAGGACGCGGCCATGTCCCCGAACGCGCTCTCCATGATCTTCCGGATGATCTTCTGCTCGATCGCGGTGAAGTACCGGCCTTCCGCCTTCACGTACTGCACCGTCTGGCCGCCGAAGAAGCATTCCACGAAGGCGAACACCATCGGGGCCTCGATGATGAAGAGGGCGAGGCCTTTCAGCGGTTTCATCCGGAACAGGTTGATGTTCGAGGGGAGCGGGAGCGTCTTCATGAAGTCGCCGAACTTCATCATGTTGATGCCGTGGACGTTGACGTCCACGAACCGCCGCAGGATCGTCGTCAACGAGTTCCGGAAGGTGCGCGCGAACCGCTCGTTCGCGATCTCGAGGCCGGGCATGCGGCCGCGGATGATCCGCTCCTGGCTCCGGAAGTTGAAGGACTGGGTGCCGTCGGGAGCGCCGTTGTCGGCCTCGGTCCCGATGTCGCCGGTCTGGACTCCCTTTAACAGGGAATCTATCTCGTCTTGGGAGAGGATTTCGTCTGCCATCACTGCATCACGAAATCGGTGAAGTAGAGGTTCCGGAAAACCTCTTTCCCGAAGAGCCGGTTCGTCCGGAGGAGAATCTCGTCCTTGAGCTGGACCTTCCCCTCCGTGCTCGCGGCGTATTCATAGGTCTGGTTGCCGATGAGGGTGATGATGACGTCCCGCAGGATGGGGACCTTCTCGGTGACGGACTTCTCGTCCACTTCCCCCGAGAGCTCGAACTGCATCGTCACCTTGAGGTAGCGGCCGGGCTCGGAGAGGTTTACGACGAACGGGTCGACCGAGAACAGGAAGACCTTCCCGTCCTTCTTCGGGTCCTTCTTCGCGGCCGCCGCGGTCTTCGCCTTCCCCTGGGAGAGGAAGGTGTACCCGAAGTACCCCCCTGCCGCCAGGGCGACCAGCGCGATGGGGGCGACGATGAGCAGCAGCTTGGACTTCTTCTTCGCCGGGGCCGCTTCGCCCTTCTCCCCCGCCTCGGCATTTCCTCCCGCTTCGGCTTCCGCGGGCTTTACCGCGTCTTTCTCTTCGGCCATGGATCGACACCTCCCTGTTGTCCTATCGACAATCAAGGAACGTGCCATCCTGTAAATCGCTGAATTATCGGTATATTTCAGGCAGCAAAGGTGCGAGAAGGAGCGGTCCGGTCAAAGAAATGACTTGCGATGGGTGGTTTTTTGATCCTTTATCCGGGGAGCGCCGGTCAGTTGACCCCGACCGCGCAGCCGACGGGGGGGGCCGCCACGCGGACCTGGTCGCGCCCGGCGTTCTTGGCCTCGTACAGGGCGCCGTCCGCCCGGAAAAGGAGCTCTTCCCGCTCGGCCTGGGAGAGCGCGCCGCAGTCGGCGACCCCGATGCTCAAGGATACCGGCGCTCTCGAAGGGGAAATCCTGCCGACATCGCGCTTGACCGCCGCAAGGATGCGCTCGGCCAGCATGGAAGCCCGGACGGAATCCGTTTCGGTCATCAGCACGACGAACTCGTCGCCGCCGTACCGGAACACGTAGTCGATCTTCCGGAGGTTCGCCGTCAGGACCCTGGCGACATCCCTCAGGACCCGGTCGCCCGCCTGGTGCCCGTATTCGTCGTTGATCCGCTTGAAATGGTCGATGTCGAGGAACAGGAGCGACATGTTCCGCTCGTGGCGGCGGTGCCGCTCGAACTCGCGCTCGAAGATGTTCTGGAAGGACAAGTGGTTGAGCAGCCCCGTCAGCGCGTCGTGGTTGGCGAGGAAGCTCATCCTCTCCCGGTCGGCGTGCTTTTGGAGGAACAGGGCGACCTGCCCCGCGACGGATTCGACCAGCCACTCGACCCGCTGCCCGTCGAGCGACCCGGCCGGAAGGTAGACGACGAGGACCCCGAGCACCCGGCCCGCGTGGTATAGCGGGCACTCGATCTTCCGGACGCCCGGCGCGCCCGCGGCGGGATCCCAGTTCCCCTCGACCGGCAGGCACGGGAACCTCTTCAGTCGGAAATCCTCCTCCGGCGCGAGAATGCGGTACCGGGAAGCGAGGATGCCGGACCATTCCCTGGCGACAGTGGCGCCGTCCTTCCTCGCCGACACCCGGGTGGCGGCGTCGAAGCCGATGCGCACGACGGGGCCCCCGGGAAGCGACACGAGCTCCAGCCCCACGACGGGCACGAGGCTCCCCATTTCGCGGCCGAGCCATTTGAACATCGCGTCCGGGTCGGAATGCGCGTGGAGCGATTCGCTGAAGGAGAGGAGCCACCCGAGGTCCCGGTTCGAGCGGAGAAGGCGGTCCACGTCCTCTCGCCCGGGGTCTTCCCGCTCGCCGCGGGAAACGCATTCGCAGAACGCGGCCACCTGGGCGCCGACGGCGTCGAGGAGGCGAAGCGTGCCGTGGGAAGGCAGCCGGTCCGACCCGGTCCGGAAGACGCCATACCCGAGGGAGCGCCGCCCGGCCCGGACGGGGACAATGACGGAATCGCGCGACGCCGCGTTCGCGGCCTTCCCGCCGGGCGCGTCCCGGCGGACGATGTCGGAAAGGCGGACGTGCTCCGACCGCGAGGCAAGGCGAGGCGCGCGCGGCAGCGACCGGAGGAGCGCGTCGTCGCCGCCGTGCCCGGCCGTCACCCAATCGCCGCCCTTGCGGACGAGGAACACGCCGAGATCGGCCTTGAGGAACCGGGAGAGCTGCGGCGCCACGCCGGCCAGCCCCGCTTCGGCGGCGGAGGCCCCCGCGAGCCGCTCCGCGACGCGCCGCATCAGCCCCGTTTCCGCGTCCCTGTGTCCCGCCCGTCCCATGCCAAACCTCCGTCCCCGGTGCTTCAAGCCTTTCGAGGAGGGCACTGCATTCATCATGCCGGATCGTTTTATTTCAAATAAATCCTGTTTTCCCGGGCAATTACCGACCGGGGCCCCATGGGGGCCCCGGCCTGTGTCAAACGCTTGACTCCCGGTTACCTCTTGAGGTTGACCACTTCCGCCAGCAGCTCGTCCGTCGTGGTGATAATCCGGGAGTTCGCCTGGAACCCTCTCTGGGCCGAGATCATGTTGACGAACTCCTGGGCGAGATCGACGTTGCTCAGCTCGAGGGTGTTCGAGGCGATGTCGCCGAGCCCCGAGGTGCCGGGGGCGCTGACGATCGGCTGGCCGGACGCGGTCGACTCGCCGTAGAGGTTCCCGCCCAGCTTCACGAGCTCGGTGGGGGCGTTGAACTTGGCCAGGGCGATCTGCCCGATGAGGCGCGTCTGCCCGTTGGTGAAGATGCCGGTCATCTCGCCCTTGTCGGAGATGGTGAGGCTCTCCAGGGCGCCCGACGCGTAGCCGTCCTGGTCGATCGACAGCACCGCGAACTCGGAAGCGTACTGCATCGACGCGGTGTGGTCGAAGGCGATGGCCTGGTTCTGCGTCACGCCGCCGCCCCAGTCGAACTGGGGAGAGGCGCCGCCGGCGACGGTGTTCAGGGAGCCGTCCGTGTTGAAGGTCAGAGTGGTGACCACCGAGGCGGGGGTCGCGGCGCCGTCGTTCCCCTCGGTCAGCTCGCCGGCGTTGGCCGGGTCGTCGTACACGTAATGGACCTGCCAGGTGTTGGCCGCGGTCTTGGCGTAGTAGAGGGTGACCTGGTGGGGTCCGCCCTGCGAATCGTACATGGTGAGCGTCGTGGACGAATTGTAGTTGGCCGGATCGTTCGCCGTGCCGTTGCCGTCCCCGTCGAGGGTGAACGCGCCCGTCTGGACCGCCTCGGTGCTGTCGAGGTTCACGGAGACCATCGCATCGCCGGTCACGTTGGCCGGGGTCTGCGTGGCGATGAGCCGGAGGTTGCCGATCGTGCCGGTGAGGTTCCCCCCCGCGTCCGCTACGTACCCCTGGAGCCGCAAGGTGGAGGGAGTCACGATGTAGCCGTCCTGGTCGATGGAGAAGTTGCCGGCGCGCGTGTAGTAATTCGCGCCGTTCTCGCTGACGACGAAGAAGCCGTCGCCGTCGATCGCCATGTCGAGGGAGTTCTCGGAGGTCTGCAGCGACCCCTGCGTGAAGAGGGGGGAGACCTCCTGGACGTAGACGCCGCGGCCGACCTGCGCGGCGCCCGCCACGCCCGTGACCGAGGCGCTGAGGACGTCGCCGAAGGCCACCGTGGACTTCTTGTACCCGACCGTGTTCATGTTCGCGATGTTGTCCGCGATGACCGAGAGGTTGGTGCCGTTGGCGTTCATCCCGCTGATGGCCGTCTGCATCGAAGTGAGCATTTTCTTTCCTCCTTTATATTGCTGCCGGTTACTTGATTACGGTCACGTCGCCCACGGCCACCTTCGCGGCGCCGTCGACGAGGAAGTAAGTGCCGTTCGATTCGTAGGACACGCCGGTCACCGTTCCGTACACCGTCGTGGCGGCGCCGCCGGAGACCTTCTCGTACCCGACCTGCTTCCCGATCAGGTTGGCGAGGTAGGCGTTCTGCAGGGAGTTCTGCGACGCGGCCAGCGTCTCGATCCCCTTGTTGATGGTCGTCAGCTGCTCGAGCGAGCTGAACTGGGCGAGCTGGGCCGTGAAATTGGTGCTGTCCATCGGGCTCAGCGGGTCCTGGTTCTGGAGCTGCGTGACCAGGAGCATCAGGAACTGGTTCTGGAGATCGCTCGCGGACGACGAGGCGGCCGACGATGTCGACTTGTTCGCCGCGGTGTCGGTGGCGCCGCTCACGCCGGAAATGGGCATGACTGCTCCTTCCTTATACGAGGATGTCGACGAGCCCCGACCGCTCCGCGGCGGGCCGGACGGTCCCGGGTGCGTCGGCGCCGGAAGATCCGTTCCCCGGCCCCTTGCCGGCTTGCGCGTTCCCGGCCTGCGCGTTCCCGTCCTGCTCGTTTCCCTGCTTCAGCGAAACCGTGAATCCGCCGATGGCCATCCCCTCGTCGGCGAGCGCCTGCACGATCTGGGGAAGGCTCCGCTCGATCGCTTCCCGGCCGGCCGGGTCCGCGGCGGTGATGTTCGCGTTGACGACCCCCTTATCGAGGATGACCTCGATCTCGAGCCTCCCGACGCCGGGGGGCGAAAGCGTGATTTCCATGGAGGTGTCGCTCTTCCGCGTCAGGACGAAGGCGTTCTCCCCCGCATGGAACGTCCTCTGCGGATGGGCGGCGGGCGGCGCGGGCAATGGCGAACGCGCCCCGGAGGCCGTCTCCGCGGCACCGCGGCCCGCGGCGATTCCGTGGGACGCGCCCGGTTCCGCCGTCTCCCTCGCGGAAGGAAGGGTTGCGTTCCCCCCCCTCGCCTCTTCCGGAGCCTCGTCGGCGGACGCCTTTTCCCGCGCCAGGGTGAAGGAGAAGGGTTTGGGATCCTCTTTGCCCGAAACGGGCGAGTTCCCGGCGTCCCGCAAGTCGGCACCGGCCGGTTCGCCTTCCGCCTCACGCGGCGGCGCGGCAACCGGCGGCCCGGGCCGGCTCGATGCCGGCTCCACGCGCGGCGCGGCGGCCTGCGGCCCGGTGCGGCCCGAGGCCGGCCCCATGCCCGGCGCGGCGGCAAATTCTTCCTGAACGACGGCATACCCTTCCGGCCGGGAGGCCGGCGCTTCCTTGGCCGCCGGGCGAACCGGATCGGCGAGGGGGGCGCGGGCGGCGGCCGCGTCGGCGGCAGGTGCGTCGTGCGGTGCGGCGTCGGTTCGCTCTCCCGCGGCGAGGGCAGCCGCTGCGACCGGCGCGGCCTGTACCGGCGCGGCCTTGGCGNNGGGCGGCCTGGGCGTTGCCCGCCGCGGGCTGCCCGACCCGGACCGGGCCGTCCGCCGCCGCGTCATCCGTCGAACCGGCGAATGCGCCCGCGGCCTTGCCTGCCGAGGCGAACAACCCCGCGTCGGAATCTTCGGGCGCGCCGGCCGGGGCGCCTTCCCCGGAAACGGCCGCCTCGGCCTCCGGAAGCGGCTCTTGCGCATCCGGCGGCGGCACGGGGATGAACAGGGAGGCCGAAGCCACCCCTTCCGCGGCGACCTTCCCGCCGTCGACGGAAGCGGCCTCGCCCTCGGAGGAATCTTCCTTGCGCCCCTCGACCGGCGCTTCCGCCGGCTCGCCGCACGCGGGCGCCTGGCCGGTGCAGCTGCCCAGAAGGATCTGCAGGAAAAGGCCGGAGCCGGACGCGGGGGCGTCCGCGGGCGCCGCCTGGCCGCCGAGCCCGGCAGCGGGCGCCGAGAAACCGGCTGGGGAAGGGGTCGAAGGGATGAAGGTTTCCATGGCTCCCTNNTTTCAATCAACTATCGTGCCATCTTTGGCAACCATTGATCTGCAAAGAGAATTCAAGCGTACAGCCGCCGCTTCCCGGGTTCCGCGGGGAAAAATATCACTGCGCGGGAAAATTTTTCACTCCGGAGGCCATCCTGCGGACCAGGGCGGCGGCCCTCTTCGGCTCCATGGCCGAGAGCACGCTGCTGGCCTTGCGCCCCTTCATCCTCGAGAGGATGGCGGCGGCCATGCCTTCGTCCAGGGCATCGATCCGGGGGGCGGCCGTCTCCGGCGTCATTCCCTCGAACAGCTTCACGAGGTTGTCGACCTTCGCCTCGTCCTCCTCCCGCCTGCGCTTCTCCCTCGCCTCCACGTCGGCGAGGAGCTTCTCGTATTTCGAGATCTTCGCGTCGACCTCTTTCCGGAGGGAGAGGAGCCGCTCCTCTTCCGCCTTCACCGCCCTTTCCCGCTCGGCCAGCTCCGCCGCGCGGTCGGGCGACGCGGCGGCGGGGGCGGCCTGCGGCGCCTCGGCCGGGGAAGCCGCGAATGCGTCCGGGACGACGGCCTGAAGGAAGGCCGCGAGCAGTACCGGGAGGAGCGCCCGGACGGCGCGCCGGGGCCTCACGACTTCCCCTGCCGCATCGTGAAGATCGAGTCCATCTCCTTGCGCTCCTTCCGCAGCTCCTCTTTCAGGTTCTCCCGGGTGCGGCGGTCCTTGAGCGCCTCGACGACCCGGGTTTCCTTGTGCGCCTCCACGAGAGCCCCGTGCCTGGCGTCGAGCGACGCGAGGGCGCGGGCGATATCGGCCTTTCTCGAGTCCATCTCCATCTGGAGGTGGAACAGGTAGCCCTGGTAGATCATCATCTCCTGGGAAGCGAGCGTCCCGCCGGCCTGCTTGCGCCGGAACTCCTCGAGCGTCTCCGTGTACGCCCCCTCGAGCGAGGAGAGCCGCATCTGCTTCACGGCGATGTCGTTGCGAAGGGCGCGGACCTCGAGCTCGATCTCCTCTTCCCGCCGCTCCTTGAGGTGCAAGACCTTGTTAATCGTTGCGAGCCGGTTCATTGTCGTTTCCGACGAACAGTTTCTGGAGCTGCACGACGCTGTCCCGGAACTTGTACCGCTCGTTCATCTCCTGCCGCAGGTACATTTTGAGCGACTCGATCATGCGGATGGCGCGGTCCACCTTGGGGTTGGACCCCTCCTTGTAGGCGCCGATGTTGATCATGTCCTCGTGCTTGCGGTAGACCGCCAGGACCTCGCCGAAGCGGCCCGCAAGCTCCTTGTGGGCGGGGTCGACGATATCGGGCATCACGCGGCTGATGGACCGGAGGATGTCGATGGCGGGGTACTGGTTCTCCATCGCCAGCTCGCGGGACAGGACGATGTGGCCGTCGAGTATGGCCATCGACGCGTCCGCCACGGGGTCCGAGAGGTCGTCCCCCTCGACGAGCACCGTGTAGAGCCCCGTGATGCTCCCCTTCCCCTCCTTCGTGCCCGCGCGCTCGAGGAGCTTGGAGAGGAGGCTCGTGAGGGAGGGGGTGTACCCCTTGGTCGTCGGGGGTTCTCCCAGGGCGAGCCCGATCTCGCGCTGCGCCATCGCCACGCGCGTCAGCGAGTCCATGAAGAGGAGGACGTCGTCGCCGCGGTCCCGGAAATACTCCGCGATGGCCGTGGCGGTGAACGCGGCGCGAAGCTTCATCAGCGCCGGCTGCTCGGAGGTGGAAACCACGACGACGGATTTCCGCATCCCCTCCTCGCCGAGGTTCCGCTCCATGAACTCCCGGACCTCCCGGCCGCGCTCTCCGACGAGGGCAATGACGTTGACGGAGGCATCGGTGTATTTCGCTATCATCCCCAGGAGGACGCTTTTCCCGACGCCCGCCCCCGCCATGATTCCAAGCCGCTGCCCTTTCCCGCAGGTCAGGAGGCCGTTCATCGCGCGGATCCCCAGGTCGATGGGCTCCGTGATCCGGCGCCGCTTGAGCGGGTCGGGGGAGGCGCCGAACAGCGGGTGCGCGGGACCGCGCAGCGGCCCCTTCCCGTCGAGCGGGTTGCCCATCCCGTCGATGACCCGCCCGATCAGCCCCTGCCCGACGCGGACGAACACCTTCTTCCCTACGGAGTGGACCCGGCTGCCGAGCTTGATGCGGGAGATGTCGCCGATGGCCATCAGGAGCGCCTTCCCGTCCCGGAAGCCGACGACCTCGGCCCCGACGGGCGACCCGCCGTCGGAGAAGATCTCGCACGCCTCCCCGATGGAGACCGACAGGCCGGTGGCCTTGATGAGAAGCCCCGTGATCTCCACGATCCTCCCGTAGACCCGGAGCGGCTCGCACCGCTCCGCGGCGCGGATGCAGCAGGAGAGGTCAACGCTCGGCACGCGCGCTCCTCAGCTCGTCCATGATGACGCGGATCTGCTCGTCGACGTCCGTAAGCACCTCTTCCGTCCCTCCCGTCACGATCGGGCCGTGGACGGGCACGGACGGGTCGACGTCCAGGAGGATGTCCGCCTGGAACTCGGCCGAGCGCCCTTTCAGGCTCGAGATGACCCGGGAGAGGTCGGGATGGACCCGGATCGTCACCGACCCGGACCGCTCGATCCGGCGGATCGCCTCCTTCACGATCTCCACGATGCGCTCGGGGTTCTCGGAGAGCTCCCCGGCGAGGACGCGCCGGGCGACGGCTACGGCGAGCTCGACGACCTGCGGCTCGGTCTCGTGCACGACCTGCTTACGGAACTCCTCCACTCCGGCGATCGCGGCCGACAGGCCCGCAAGGATCTGCGCCGCCTCCCGGGCCGCGCTTTCCTCCCCGGCCCTGCGCCCCTCCGCGAACCCCTTCGCGAACGCTTCCTTCTCGATGTCGGCGGCGGTCCGGGCGGGCGGCGGCGCGATCTTCCGTTCGGACTTCCACGCGGTGCGCAGCGGCTCCTTCCCCCCCTCGAACGTGGGGAGGTCGAACTTCGATACCGTCTCCTCGGAGACGAGCTTCGCCTTATACAACGACTTCCTCCGCGCCGCCGCGGCCGATCACGATCTTGCCCTCCTGCTCGAGCTTCCGGGCGACCCCCACGATCTTGAGCTGCGCCTTCTCGACGTCGGTCACCTTGACCGGCCCCTTCGTCGCGATCTCCTCCTTCAGGATCTCGGAGGCCCGCTGCGACATGTTCTTGAAGATCTTCGCCTTCAGCCCGTCGGAGGCGGTCTTGAGCGCCAGGGAAAGCTCCTCGGTGCTGACTTCCTTCAGGACCATCTGGATGGAGCGGTCGTCGAGCTCGACGAGGTCGTCGAACACGAACATGAGCTCGCGGATCGAGTCGGCGAGCGCCTTGTCCTTCTCCTCGAGCTTCAGGAACAGCGCCTCCTCCGTCGAGCGGTCGGAATGGTTCAGGATCTCGGCGATCGTCTTCATCCCGCCCACCTTGATGCCGGCTGCGCTGACCCCCATCTCGACCTGGCTGTCGAACACGTCCCGGATCTCCTCGATGGCGGTCTCCGGGATCCGCTCGGTGACGGCGATCCGCATCGCGACGTTGGCCCGCAGGTCCTCGTTGAAGAGCGCCAGCACCTCGGCCGCGCGGACCGGCTCGAGGAGGCAAAGGATGAACGCCACGGTCTGCGGGTGCTCGCCCATGAGGAGGTTCGCCAGCGCCCAGGGGTCGACCCAGCGCAGCGAGTCGAAGGGGGCGTCCTTCAGCGCGCGCTCGAGCACCTTGGTCGCGTTGTCCTCGCCGAAACCCTTCGAGAGGACCTTCTTGATGTACTCGTCGCCGGCGACGAACTGGATGTCGTCGCGCGCGATGATCCCGGTGACTTCCTTCAGGACCGTCTCGAGCGTGTCCTTCTTGATCGTCTTGAGGCGGCTCATCTGCGTGGTGATCTTGCCGACCTCGTGCATGTCGAGGCTTTTCAGCACCTCGGCCGCGGTCTCCTCCCCGACGAGGCTCAGGAGGATCGCGGATTTCTCCTGTCCGCTGAGCTGGTTGGCCATCTAACGGATCCATCCCTTGATGATGTTCGCGGCGTCCTGCGGGTTCTTTCGGGCCCACTCGGTCACCTGCTCCTTGACCGGGAGCTCCTTCTGCTGCGCCGCGGCCATCTGGCCCGCGAGCTCGCCCGCCGAGGGGGAGATCGTCCCGCGGTAGGCGGCGCCGCCGCCCCCGCCGGCCGCCGACAGCGACTGCGCGAGCGGCCGCAGCACGAACAGGGAGAGGAGGATCACCGCGAGCAGCGGCGCCGCGTACCGGGCCGCCGGCGCCGCCATTGCCACGTAGTCGGTCTTGGCGGGCGGGAGCTCCTCCTCGCGGGCGACGTCGAACGGCATGTTCACGACCTTGACCTGGTCGCCGCGGTCCTGGGTGAAGCCGATGGTCTCCTTTACCAGCTCCTCGTACCGGCGGATCTCCTCCTCCTTGCGCGGGACGTACTTCATCTCCTTCGATCCCTGCTGGGCGACGTAGGTGCCGTCCACGAGGACCGCGGCCGTGATCTTCTTGACCGCGCCAGGGGCGTTGACCGTCCGGCTGATCACCTTCGTGATCTCGTAGTTGACCGTCTGGCTCTGCTTCTCGGACGAGCCCTGCGCCGGGTTGGAGGCGACCGCCTTCTTCCCCGGGAGGTTCGAGGTCACGCCCGGGACGCCGCTGGCGCCGACGGTGGAGGACTTCTCGGTCTGCTTCTGCTCGCTGCGGACGACCTGGCTCTCCGGGTCGAACTTCTCCTCGGTCGTCTCCACGCGGCTCATGTCGATCTCGGCGGAGACCTTCGCCCGCACCTTCCCCTTGCCGACGACGGGCTCGAGGATGGACGCGATCCGCGTCTCGAGGTCGTGCGTGAAGCTGCTCTGGAACTCGAACTGGCTCGCGCTCATGCCCACGAGGTCGCCCGAGGGCCTCGACAGGATGTTGCCCCTCGTGTCGACGACGGTCACGTCCTTGGAGTCGAGCCCCTCGACGCTGCTGGCGACGAGGTGGACGACCCCCTCCACCTGGTTGACGGTCAGGCTCCGCCCCTGCCGGAGCTTCACGAGCACGGAGGAGGTGGCCCGGTTCTCCTCGCCTTCCCGCACGAACAGCGACTTCTCCGGGATCGCGAGGTGGACGCGGCACTGCTCCACGGGCCCCATCGCCATGATGGTCCGGGCGAGCTCTCCCTGGAGCGCCCTCTTGTAGTTGAGCTTCTGGACAAACTCGGTGGTGCCGAAGGACGTCTTGTCGAAGATCTCGAAGCCGATCCCTCCGCCCTGCGGCAGCCCCTGGGAGGCGAGCTGGAGGCGCGCGTCGTAGACCTTGCTCGTCGGAACGTAGATCCCGCCCGCCTCGGCGCGGTACGGGATCTTCATCTCCTTGAGCTTCAGGGCGATCTGGCCGGAGTCGGCCTCGGACAGGTTCGCGAAGAGGACCTGGTATTCCTCCTTCTGGGACCACGAGAACGCCAGGACGACGAGGGCGATGGAGGCGACGATCACCGACAGCGCGACCGCCTTCTTCCGTGCCGGCCAGTCCTTGACGACGTCGATCATGTTGGGCATCCCTTGCGGTCCTCGCTTCCTTGTTTAAGAAAACGTCAGATGGACATCCTCATCACTTCCTGGTAGGCGTCGATCAGCCGGTTGCGGACCTCGACCATCGTCTGGAAGGTCATGTCCGCCTTCTCCATCGCGATGATGGCGCTGGTCACGTCGCCACCGGAGGTGAGCTCCTTCACCGCCGTCTCCGTGTCCTTCTGCACCTGGGAGATCTTCCCCAGCGCGTCCTTGAGCAGGTCGTCGAAACCCGCCGCGCCGCCCGGCTTGGCGACCCCTACCGCCGGCGAAACGCTACCGACGCTCCCGATTCCGCGGATCAGCATGTCCGTCATCACACCCTCCCGAGCTCGAGCGACTTGAGCATCATGGTCTTGGCCGTGTTGTAGGTCGCCACGGAGGCCTCGTACGCCCGGTAGGCCATCATCATGTTGACCATCTCCTCCATCGCGTTGATGTCCGGCATCAGCACGACCCCTTCCTCGTTGGCGTCGGGGTGGCCGGGGTCGTAGACCGGCTTGGGCGGTTTTCCGTCGGTCACGACGTCGGCAACCTTGACACCCTTGAGCTCCGTCGAGCCGGATTCGAGGGCGGCGGAGGCGAAGACGACGTCCTGCCGCTTGTACGGCCCGCCCTCCTCCGTCCGGGTGGACTGCGCGTTCGCCAGGTTCGATGCGATGACGTTCATGCGGCGCCGCTGCGCCTCGAGGGCCGACCCGCTGATCGAAAGGATGTCGAAGGAATTCATCGGTTACGTCCTCTTCAGTGCCTGTTTGTACATCTGGATGTTCTTGGAAAGGATCGTCGTGGCGGCCTGGAAAAAGATAGCGTTTTCGGTCATTTTTGCCACTTCCACGTCGAGTTCCACGTTGTTCTGGTCGCCCCAGGGAGACCGCTGGTCCGAGTCGACGCCGCCGCCTGCGGCCACGCCGGCCGGCGACATGTGGCCCGGGCTCGTGTTCCGCAGCTCGATGGTCGCCTCCGAAAGCGACTCGTTGAACTTTACGTCCCGGGCCTTGTAGCCCGGGGTGTCGACGTTGGCGATGTTGGACGCGATGACCCCGTGGCGCATGGTCGACGCCCGGAGATGGCCTTCGAGGGTTTTGAAGATATCGCTCATGTTGACTCCTGTTTATTCAACAACCATGCCAATGAATAAAATCACTGCCCGTACTCGGCCAGCTTGTTCCGGATCGTCCGTACCGTCACGCCGAGGATCGTCGCGGCCTTCGCCTTGTTCCCCCCGACCTCCTTGAGGGTCCGCAGGATCAGCTCCTTCTCCATGTCGCGAATTTTCCCAGCGAATCCGGCAGGTTCCTCCTGGTCGTCGAACAGGAGATCGTCCGGCCCGATGTGGTCCCCGCAGCAGAGGAGGACGGCCCGCCGGATCACGTTCTCCAGCTCGCGGACGTTCCCGCGCCACGGCCGGCTCGAAAGCAGCGCCATCCCCGCGTCCGTGAACCCCAGGGGCCCCTTGCCCTCGGCGGCGGAAAATTTTTCCGCGAAATGCGCCGCCAGCAACGGGATATCCGGGGGACGCTCGCGCAGCGGCGGCAGCCGAACGGGGAACACGTTGAGCCGGTAGAACAGGTCCTCCCGGAACCGCCCTTCCCGGCACTCCTTCTGGAGGTCCCGGTTCGTCGTGGCGATCACGCGGACGTCGACGGGGACGGGCTCCTTGCCGCCGACCCGGTCGACCTCCCTTTCCTGCAGGACGCGCAGCAGCTTGGGCTGGAGGGAGAGCGGCATCTCGCCGATCTCGTCGAGGAGGATCGTCCCGCCGGCGGCGAGCTCGATCTTGCCGGTCTTGCGCTCGGCGGCGCCGGTAAACGCCCCCTTCTCGTGCCCGAACAGCTCGGACTCCATCAGGTTCTCGGGGATCGCTCCGCAGTTGACGGCGACGAAGGGGTGATCGGCCCTGCGGCCGGTCTCGTGGATGAAGCGCGCGAGGAGCTCCTTCCCCGTGCCGCTTTCCCCGTGGATCAGGACGGAGATGTCGCTTGCCGCGATGTTGCGCGCCAGGGCGAGGATCTTCTCCATCCCCGGGTCGGCCGTGAGGATCCCGCGGGACGGCGCGGGGCGCGCCATCACCGACTCGACCGCCTTCTTCAAGGAATCGAAGGAGAAAGGCTTCAGGAGGTAGTCCGTCGCCCCCTCCCGCATCGTCTCCACGGCGTTCTCCACGGTTCCGTAGCCGGTGATGACGAGGACCGGCTGGCTGGCGGAGCGCCGGCGGATCTCCCGCAGCAGGGTCAACCCGTCCATGCCGGGCATCTTCATGTCGGTCACGACGAGCGCGTAGTTCGTCCGGGCGATGCGCCCGATCGCCTCCAGGCCGTTCTCGCACACGTCCGCCCCATGGCCGATCTTCCGGATCGCCTCCTTCAGGGCGGAGCGCATCTGGGGGTCGTCGTCGACGACGAGGATCGGCTTCACGCGGCGGGCTCCTCCCGTGCGGTCGCGGGCGGGAAGTGGAGCTCGAAGACGCTGCCCATGCCCGGCGCGCTGCGGACCCGGATGAACCCGCGATGGGCCTCCATGATCCGCGAGGCGATCGCCAGCCCCAGCCCCGCTCCCTTCACCTTCGTGCTGTAGAACGGGTCGAAGATCCGCTCCAGGTTCTCCTCCCGGATCCCCTCACCCTCGTCGGACACCTCGATGACCGCGCCGCCGCCCTCCCTGCGGACGGAGACGCCGATGCGCCCGCCGTCGTTCGTTGCCTGCACGGCGTTGAGCACCACGTTCAGAAGGACCTGCTTGAGGAGCTCCGCGTCGCCGGCGAGGAACGGGTTCTCCGCGATGTCGCGGTCGACCGGGATCCCGCGCGACGCCGTCATCGGCTCCAGCAGGCGCAGCGTCTCCCCCACCACGGAGGCCGCGTCGATCCTCGCGATCGACGGCTTCTGCTGCCGGGCGAAAAGCAGCATGTTGGTGAGGATGTTGTTCAGGCTCAGGATCCCGCTCGAGATCCCGCGGGAAAGGCGGGACGCCTCGCCGTCGCCGAGCTCGCTCTCGAGCATCGTCGCGTAGAGCTCGATGCTGCAGAGGGGGCTGCGGATCTCGTGCACGATCTTGGCGGCCATCTCGCCCATCCGGATGAGACGGCGGTTCCGCTCGGACTGGGATTCCAGCTCCTTCATCCGGGTGATGTCCTGGATCAGCAGCACGCAGCCCCGGACGGCCCCTTCGGGATCCACGACGTCCGAGCGGGACGCGAAGACGTCGAACCGCTTCCCGTTGGCGACGAGGGCCGTGTCGCCCCCCTCGCACACCAGGGAGAAACCGAGCGACTCGAACGGGCGCCCGACGGCGTCCGCGGCGGAGGGGCCGATCATCTCGACCGCGGCCCGGTTCACCATCGCCACGTTCCCGTCCCGGTCGAGCACGATGAGCGCCTCGGCCATGCTCTGGAGGATGCACCGCAGGCTGTCCTTCGCGGAAGTGGCGTCCGCCAGCGCCGCCTTGAGCTGCTCGTTGCGCTCCTCGAGCTCGACCGTCAGGTACCGGACCTTCTCCCGCAGCATGTCGTAATACCGCTCGAGCAGCCCGGACGTGGCCGCGAACGAGGAGAACGCCTCGTTCAGATGCCGGATCCGGTCCGCCGGGACCTCGCCGCTATTGCCCATCGATGCTCAGCTCCTTCCATGCCGCGTTCGCCATCCGGACCAGCGCCTGATCCTTCCGGATTCTTTTCCTGTATTCCTCGCCCCCGTCCCTCCCCAAGAGCACGGAGAGCCGGTAGCACGCCCACTCGTGCTCCGGGTCCTTTTCCGCCGCCAGCCGGTAGAGCCGGACTGCCTCGCCCCTGCGGCCCGCGTCGTAGTGCGCGTCGGCCAGCCGCGAAAGCGCTTCCGCGGAGACGGCGGCCCCGGGGCGCGACGCCCCCGCCTCGATGGCGGCGGCCGCCTTCCGGGCGTCCTCGGCGTAAGGGAGAACCTCCCCCAGCATCGACAGCTCCGCCCCCTCCAGCTTCTCCATGGAAAGGAGCGCCTTCGCGGCTCCCCGGTAATCCTTCTCCGATAACTTGAGGTACGCCTCGGCCCGCGCCACGTCGTCGCCCGCCGCGTTCAGGCTCCTCAGGGCCTTCAGGCTCTCCCGCAGCCCGGCGGTGTCGCCGGACCGCGCGAACTCGGACGCCCGCTGGGCCAGGAACTTCGAGCGAACGGCGGAGGAGCCGTACCGGGAAAGCCACTGGACGAGGTCCCGGTGCGGCTTCCCGGTCCCGCGGAGATCGTCCGCCATCAGCACGAGCGTCGGCTCGCGCGACGAGTCCAGCAGCCATCGGCCGCCGGCGTTCCAGAGGGCAGACAGGTGCGCGGGCCCCTTCGACCGGGCCGCCAGCAGCACCCTCTCGATCTCGTCGAGGGCCATGCCGCGCACCGTCGAGGGGCGCAGCACGAGCTTGGAAAGCAGGGTCAGCGCCGCGGACGGGTCGCCGGCCGCCGAGCGCATGCGGGCGAGGCGCAGGACCGCCTGGTCGTACTCCGCGGTGAACGGGTACCCGTCGACGATCCGGTCGAGCCGGGCGACCGCCTCGGCGGCCTTGCCCGCCGCCGCCTCGACGTCGGAAGCGCGCAGCATCGCGACCCGCGACAGCTTCCGGTCCTTCGAGGAGGAGAGCGAGGAGAACCGCCGGATCGCCTCGTCCGGCTTCGACTCCTCCACCGCGATCTCGCCGAGCCCGAACGCGGCGTAATCCTTGTATTCCGGCCCCGTAACCTTCAGCAGAAGCTCCTTCGCGCGGGGGACGAGCCCCGACATGCGGAGGTTCTCGCCCAGGAAGCAGCGTGTCTCCTCGGAGAAGTCGGGGAACTTCGGGTCGACGGCCATCGCCGCCGAGTACGCCCGCGCGGCCTCGATCGTCATTCCCATCCTCTGGAGGGCGTTTGCCTTCCCGAAGAGGGCCTCGGCGGAAGGGCCGGCCAGGTCGAACTGCCGGACCGCCTCGTGGTGTCTCCCGATGCCGGAGAGGCTGCGCCCCAGCAGGGTCCGCACCCTTCCTTCCTGCGGGGACCGCGGGAACCTCTTGAGGAAGATCAGGCAGTCGGTCTTTGCCTCGAAGCGGTATCCCATCCGGAACTCCGCGTCGGCCGCCATGAAGAGCGCCATCTCCTGGAGAGAGGGGTCGTTCGAGTAGACCGAGGCGCGGCGGTAGTGGTCGGCGGCTTCCAGCGTGCGGTCCGTGGCCGCCAGCGCGCGCCCGAAGACGTAGTAATAGGCCCCCAGCTCCGCGAACGCCGGGCGCAGCGACGACAGCGACATCACCGCCTCGGGCGCCTTGTTCCCGTCGACCAGCGCCAGCGCCGAAGAGATCGGGCCGTCGGGGATCGTCACCGCGGGCGCAGCCGCCCCGCAGACGCCGGGCAGCAGGGCCAGGACGAGCAGATAGGGAAGAAACCTTGCCATGACACACTTAAAAGCAATAAGCGTGCCACATTAAGTAGCTATTTTTTCAGGAGATTTTACGGAGCGGGTGTCAAGGAACCGACACGGGTGTCGACAGTCCCATCTTCTTGATCTTCTCCAGCAAAGTCGTGCGGTTGAGCCCCAACAGCATCGCCGCCTTGTTTTTCACCCCGCCGGACTTCTCGAGCGCCTGGAGGATCAGGGCCCGTTCCAGCTCGTCGAGCACGGCGTTCAGGTTGATCCCCGAATCCGTCCAGGGGGTCGGGACCCGGATGTCGGACTGGAGGGGGGCCTCCTGCGACGGGAGCGCGGGCGCCGCCCCGCCCACCGTCGCGCGAATGTGCTCCGGCAGGTCCTCCACCCCGACGACGCCGCTGTCGTTGAGGATGGCCATCCGCTCGACCGCGTTCTCGAGCTCCCGGACGTTCCCCGGCCAGCGGTACCCGACCAGGATTTTGCGGGCCTCGGGGGAGACCTTCAGGAGCGGCCGCTTCCGCTTCTTGCAGAAAATCCCCATGAAGTGCTCGAAGAGCAGCATGATGTCGTCGTCCCGCTCCCGGAGGGGCGGGATGTGCAGCGGGATCACGTTCAGGCGGTAGTAGAGGTCCTCGCGAAACGACCCGGCGGCCACGGCCTTCTCGAGCTCCCGGTTCGTGGCGGCGAGGATCCGCACGTTCACCTTGATGGTCTTCGTGCCGCCGATCCGCTCGAACTCCCGCTCCTGGACCACGCGCAGCAGCTTGACCTGCAGGGCGAAGGGCAGCTCGGCGATCTCGTCGAGGAAGATCGTCCCGAAGTTCGCCAGCTCGAACCGGCCGACCCGGGCGCTTACGGCGCCGGTGAACGCACCCTTCTCGTGCCCGAACAGCTCGGACTCGAGGAGGTCCCGGGGGATCGCCCCGCAGTTGATCGGCACGAACGGCTGGTCCGCGCGGGAGCTGTTGTAGTGGATCGTCTTCGCGACGAGCTCCTTCCCCGTCCCGCTCTCCCCCGTGATGAGGATGGTGCTGTCGGTGTCGGAGATCTTCTCGAGGATCCGGTAGAGCCCCTGCATCCGGGGGGAGTTGCCGATGAAGTTGCGGAAGTCGTACTTGTCGCTGAGCTGCCTTTTGAGGTTCGCGTTCTCCTTCTCGAGCCGCTTGTGGGAAAGCGCCCGGTCGATCGTGATCCGGAGCGCCTCGAGGTTGAACGGCTTCTCGATGTAGTCGAAGGCGCCCAGGCGCATGGCGTCCACGGCCGACTCGATCGACCCGTTCCCGGTGATGACGATCGCCGGGGTGTCGATGGAGAGATCCTTGACCTCCCGCAGGACATCGAACCCTCCCTTGCCGGGCATGACGAGGTCGACCAGGTAGAGGTCGAACTTCTGCCGCCGGAGGAGCTCCATCCCCGAGTCGCCGTCCTTCGCGTCGGTCACCTCGAAGCCGCCGGCGCCGAGGAAATCGCCGAGAAGGCTCCGGATGTCTTCATTGTCGTCGATGACGAGAATCGACTGCATCGCGCCCCCCTGGACCGCCCCCCGGAACGGGGAGTCAATCCGTTGACCTTTACACTATTCGGGCAGAAAGGGGGAAAAGTTCAAGGGAAATTTGCAGCGCGGGGAAAATTTCTCCACCCTGCCCCCGCCGCCGCCGGGCCACGGGTCAAAAAACCGCCCCGCGCCGCTCCCCCCCTGCCCCGTCACTTCATCGGGCGGCCGCCCTTCGCGGCCCACTCCTCGAGCATGTCGGTGGTCACCGACTTCGGCCGCTCGAGCGGGTAGCCGAGGCCTCGGTCCCAGGTGATGTTCGCCAGGGTGCCGAGCGCGCGCCCCACGCCGAAGAGGACGGTGTAGAAGTCGTACTGGGTGACGCCGTAGTGCCACTGGATGACGCCCGAGGCGGAATCGACGTTCGGCCAGGGGTTCTTCGCCTTCCCGTGCTCGCGCAGGACCCCCGGCGCCACCTCGTAGATCAGGTTCGTCAGCTGGAACATCGGGTCGTCCGGCATGTGCTTCAGCGCGAAGTCGTGCTGGGCGGTGTACCTCGGGTCGGTGATCCGGAGGACGGCGTGGCCGTAGCCGGGGATGACCCGACCGCCGTTCAGGGTGTCCCAAAGGAACTTCTTCAGCTCCTCGCGGGAGGGGACCTTCCCCCCCATCTCCTTCATGAGGTTCTGGATCCACATGAGGACCTCCTGGTTCGCCAGCCCGTGCAGCGGCCCCGCGAGGCCGTTCAGCCCCGCGGAGAAAGCGTAGTAGGCGTCCGAAAGGGTCGATGCGACGAGGTGCACCGCGTGCGCGGAGACGTTCCCCGACTCGTGGTCGGAATGCAGGATGAAGTACATCCGCGCCACGTCGTCGTAAGGCTTCGGGATCCCCATCATGTGGGCGAAGTTGCCGCCCATGTCGAGGTCCGGTTCCGGGGGGATGATCGCGCCTCCCTTGTACTTCATGCGGTAGATGTAGGCGGCGATCTGGGGGAGCTTCGCCAGGAGGTTCATGGAATCCTCGTACATCGGGTCCCAGTATTCCGCCTTCCGCATCCCCTCGTTGTAACGCCTGACGAAGACCGACTCGCGCTGCATCGAAAGGATTGCGGCCGACAGCAGCGCCATGGGGTGGGAATCGCGCGCCATCGCCCGGAGGGTGTCGAACACGTAATTGGGGACCCGGGAGCGCTCCCGGAAATCGTCCCGGACCTCCTTCACGGCCTGCTCCGACGGGATTTCGCCGGTCAGGAGGAAGTACCAGAACGCCTCCACGGAAGGGTAATCGCAGCCCGGCGGCTTCGGCAGCGCGGCGAACGTCTCGGGGATGGTCTTCCCGCGGAAGCGGATCCCTTCCATCGGGTCGAGGTACGAGATGTCCGTCACGAGGCACCGCACGTCGCGGGCCCCTCCGATGGCCTGCTCGATGGTCACCTTGTCGATCACCACGTGCCCGTGCTCCTTGAGCAGCTTCTGGGTTCGCGGACGATGGGCCTCGATCTTCTCGCGCAGCGTCTCTTTCAGGCTGGACATGGCCATCCCTCCGGAATCGTCGTGTTCGGTAATTTTTAGCCTATCCGAAGTCCGGCCCAAAGGGAACCCGTTTGACTGGACCCGATTTCTATACTAAGATTGGGCACTTATGAACGACAAACCGAAGTCGCCGAAAGATCGCGGGCTGCTGGTTTTCGACGGGGCCTGCGGGACGAACCTGCAGCGGGTCGAGATCCCCCCGTCCGCATGGCAGGGACGCGAGGGGTGCAACGAATTCCTCAACGTTTCCGCGCCGGAAGTGATCCGGGAATGGCACGGGTCGTTCCTCGCCGCGGGGGCCGACGTGCTGGAGACCAACTCCTTCGGCGCCAACCGGGTCGTGCTGGCGGAGTACGGCCTTTCGGAGCGCGTGGCGGAGATCAACCGCGCGGCGGTGGAAAACGCGAGGGAGGCGATCCGGCGGGCGGGCGCCGACGCGTTCGTCGCGGGGTCCATCGGCCCGACGACGAAGCTCCCCTCGCTCGGCCACATCGGCGTCGGCGAGCTTTCGGACGCCTTCTCGGAGCAGGCCCGCGCGCTGGTCGAGGCCGGGGCCGACCTGCTGATCGTCGAGACGTGCCAGGACCTGCTGCAGGTCAAGACCGCCGTCGTCGCGTGCTTCGAGACGCTCGAGGCGATGAAGCGGGACGTCCCCCTGATGGTCTCGCTCACGGTGGAGGCGACGGGGACGATGCTGGTGGGCACCGACGTGGCCGCCGCCCTGGCCGCCCTCGAGCCGTACCCGCTCTTCTCCATCGGCCTGAATTGCGCCACGGGGCCGGAAGGGATGGTCTCCCACATCCGCCACCTGTGCCGCAACTACCGCGGGAGGGTCTCCTGCATCCCGAACGCGGGGATCCCGACGGTCTCCGGCGGAAAGACCGTCTACCCGCTCTCCCCCGAGGCGTTCGCGGCCCAGCTCCGCGCGCTCGTCCGCGACGACGGGGTGTCCATCGTGGGCGGCTGCTGCGGCACGACGCCGGAGCACATCCGGAAGCTGCGCGAGGCGCTCGAGGGGGTCCGCCCCGCGGCCCGCGACGTCTCGCCGAAGCCCTCTTTGAGCAGCCTCTACCAGGCCGTCGAGATCCGCCAGGAGATCCCCCCCTTCCTCATCGGGGAGCGCTGCAACGCCAGCGGGTCGAAGAAGTTCCGGGAGCTGCTCCTCGCGGACGACTTCGACGGCGCGGTCCGGGTCGCCATCGACCAGCAGGCGGACGGCGCCCACGCCGTGGACCTGTGCGCGGCCTTCGCCGGCAGGGACGAGTCGGCCGACCTCCCCGCCCTGGCCCGGCTCTTCGCGAAGTCGGTCCACGCCCCTCTGGTCATCGACTCTACCCGGCCCGAGTGCATCGAGGCGGCGCTGTCGGCCCACCCGGGCCGGTGCCTGGTCAACTCGGTGAACCTGGAGGACGGCGGGAGGAACCTCGAGCGGATCTGCCGCTCCGCGAGGAAGCACGGCGCCGCCGTCATCGCCCTCACGATCCACGAGAAGGGGATGGCGATGACGGTCGGGGAGAAGCTCGCCACGGCGAGGCGGATCCGCGACCTGGCCGTGGAAAGATACGGCCTGCGCGATTCGGACCTGGTCTTCGACCTCCTCACCTTCACGGTCGGCTCGGGCGACGCCGTGCTCGCCGACGCGGCGGCGAGGACCCTCGAGGCGGTGCGCCGGCTCAAGGAGGAGCTCCCCCGCGTCTTCACCTCGCTGGGCGTGAGCAACGTCTCCTTCGGCCTCTCCCCCGCCTCCCGCAAGGTGCTGAACTCCGTCTTCCTGCACGAGGCGGTGGCGGCCGGGCTCGACATGGCCATCATCGACGCGGGGAAGATCCTTCCGCTGGCGTCGATCCCGGAGGCCGACCGGGAGGCGTGCCTCGACCTCCTCTACAACCGCCCCCGGGCCGACGGGGAGACGCCGCTCGCCGCCTTCATCCGCCACTTCGCGGACGCCGCCGCGGAGAAGGAGCGGCCGGCCGGGGAGAAGGGGCGCCCCGCCCCGCCGGAAGAGGAGCTGGCCGGGAAGGTGCTGGCCGGCGACCGCGAGGGGCTGGACGACCTCCTGGCGATCCTGCTGTCGCGCCGCCCGGCGACGTCGGTCATCAACGAGGTCCTGGTCCCCGCGATGCGCCGCGTGGGCGAGCTGTTCGGGCGGGGGGAGATGCTGCTGCCGTTCGTGCTGCGTTCCGCGGAGGTGATGAAGCACGCCGTCGACCGGCTGGGCCCCTTCCTCGAGAAGTCCGAACGGGAAGCGGGACGCAAGGTGCTCCTGGCCACCGTGGCGGGCGACGTGCACGACATCGGGAAGAACCTGGTGGACATCATCCTCTCGAACAACGGGTACCGGGTGATCAACCTCGGGATCAAGGTGCCCGCGGAGACGATCATCGAGAAGGCGGCGGAACTGGGGGCGGATGCGATCGGGCTTTCCGGCCTGCTGGTCAAGTCCGCCCTGGCGATGAAGGAGGCGCTGCCGCAGTTCGCCGCGGCAGGCCTTTCCGTCCCCGTGCTGTTGGGCGGCGCCGCCCTGACCGAAACGTTCGTCGCCCGGGAGTGTGCCCCCGCGTACCCCGGCCCCGTGGTGTACTGCCCGGACGCCTTCGCGGGGCTCTCCGCCCTGAAGGATTCCGAGGCGGGAACGCTCGTCTCGACGTCCGTGCCCGCCCCGGACGACCGCCCGGCCGCGCCCCCGGGGTTGAAGAGGGCGCCCGTCCCGCGGGACGCCGCCGCGCCGACCCCCCCCTTCCTCGGGAGGCGGCACGTCGGGGGGATCGACCCGGCGCTGCTGTTTCCCTACGTCAACGAGCAGGCGCTCTTCCGGGGCCGGTGGGGGTACCGCCGCGGGAAAATGACCGCGGAGGAGCACGAAGCGCTGGTCCGGGACCAGGTCCGGCCGATGTACGAGGAGATGAAGGCCCGGGCGCTTTCGGAGCGGCTCCTCGAGCCCGCGGTCGCCTACGGCTGGTTCCCCTGCTTCTCCAAGGGCGACACGCTCGTCGTGCAGCACGAGGGGCGCGACTTCCCGTTCCGCTTCCCGCGCCAGGGCGCCCCTCCGCACCTGTGCATCGCGGACTACTTCCGGACGCGGGAGAAGGGCGGCGACGTGGCGGGCTTCTTCGTCGCCACCGTGGGGGACCGGATCGGGCCGGCGGCCCGGGAGCTCTTCGGGGCCGACCGGTACCACGACTACCTGATGCTGCACGCCTTCGGCGTCGAGGCCGCCGACGCGCTGGCGGAGTACTGGCACGAGGCGATGCGGCGCGAGCTCGGCATCGGCGGGTCCAGGTACGGCTTCGGCTACCCGTCCTGCCCGGACCTCTCGGCGCACCTCGCGGTGTTCGAGCTCCTCGCCCCGGAGGGCATCGGCGTCACGCTGACGGAAACGATGGAGATGGTGCCGGAGCAGACGACCTCCGCCATCGTCGTCCACCACCCGCAGGCGATA
This sequence comes from bacterium UBA2219, assembly GCA_002327765.1. Lineage (GTDB taxonomy): Bacteria > Desulfobacterota > Deferrimicrobia > Deferrimicrobiales > Deferrimicrobiaceae > UBA2219. Next base: position 41,676 of record DCUH01000008.1, read on the forward strand.
TATTTCGCGGTATAGCGGAAACGGAGCGGCCATGGACTTCCTTGCGAGACTGAAGCAGTCGCCCCTCGTGTTCGACGGGGCCATGGGAACGGAGATCTACGACCGCGGCGTGTTCATCCAGGCCTGCTACGACGAGCTGTGCGTCTCCAATCCGCGTCTCATCCGGCAGATTCACACGGACTACATCGAGGCGGGAGCCCAGGTGATCGAGACCAACACCTTCGGCGCAAACCCGATGAAGCTGCGGACCTTCGGCCTGTCCGAGCGGGCGGAGGAGATCAACCGGGCCGGCGTGAAGCTCGCCCGCGAGGCGGCGATGGCGTCCGGCGCGGAGGTTTTCGTGGCCGGGGCGGTGGGGCCGTGCACGGAGTCCAACCAGCGGATGCCGGTCGCCTTCGCCCCCGAGGTGGAGGGCGCGTTCCGAGCCCAGATGGCGGCGCTCGCGGCGGAAGGGGTGGACCTGTTCCTCCTCGAAACCTTCTCCGACCTGAACGAGCTGCTCCTCGCGGCGCGCGTGGCCAGGGAGTTCGGCGGGCCGGTGCTGGCCTCCTTCGCCCTGACCCAGAGGGGGGAGACCGCGCTGGGAACGCGCGCGGAGTCGATGACGTCGGCGCTCGACGAGGACCCGAACGTCGACGTCGTGGGGATCAACTGCGGCACCGGCCCCTCCGGGGTCTTCGACGCGCTCCAGTCGGTCCTCCCGTTCACGGGGAAGCCCGTGGTGGTCATGCCGAACGCAGGGTTCCCCCGGGAGATCAGCGGGCGCGTGCTCTACATGACCAGCCCGGAGTACTTCACCGAGTACGCCAAGAAGTACATCGAGAGCGGGGTCCGGGGCGTGGGGGGGTGCTGCGGCACCACGCCGGCCCACATCCGGATGATGTCGCGCGCGGTCCGGTCGCTGTCGGGGGTCAAGCACCACGTCGAGGTGAAGCCGCGGGTCCGGACGGAAACCGCCGTGCAGGTCGTCCCCCCCGAGCGGAAGTCGCGCCTTGCGGCGAAGCTCCTGGCCGGGAAGAAGGTGACCTCGGTGGAGCTGCTCCCGCCCAAGTCCAGCAACATGACCGCGTTTCTCGCGAAGGCGCGGCGGTGCGCGGAGGCCGGGATCGACTCGATCAACATCCCCGACGGCCCCCGGGCCAGCGCCCGCGTCTCCCCGATGATCGCGGCCCTCACCGTCCACCGCGAGGCCGGGATCGAGCCGATCCTGCACTACTGCTGCCGCGACCGGAACCTGATCGGGATGCAGTCGGACCTCCTCGGAGGATACGCCGCGTGCCTGGCGAACTTCCTCATCATCACCGGCGACCCGCCGAAGCTGGGGGAGTACCCCGACGCGACGGGGGTCTTCGACGTGGATTCCATCGGGCTGGTCCAGATCGCGTCGAACCTGAACAACGGCGTGGACATCGGCGGGAACCCCATCGACCCGCCGACCGGGATCTTCATCGGCGTCGGGGCCAACCCGTGCGCCGTGGACATGGAGCGGGAGATCGAACGGTACTATCGTAAGATCGACGCGGGGGCGGAGTTCGCCATCACCCAGCCGGTCTTCGACGTCGACGCCCTCCTGCGGTTCCTCGACCGCGTGGAAGGGTACCGCCGCACGATCCCGGTGCTCGCCGGCGTGTTCCCGCTGATCAGCTACAAGAACGCCGAGTTCATGAACAACGAGGTCCCCGGCGTGGTCGTCCCGAAAGCGGTCCTCGAGCGGATGGCGAAATGCGCCACCCGGGAGGACGCGGAGAAGGCCGGCATCGACATCGCCCGGGGAATCGTCGCGAAGATCCGGAACCGCGTGAGCGGCTTCCAGGTGAGCGCCCCCCTGGGCCGTGTCGAAACCGCGCTGGCGGTGCTGGGAAGTCAAGATTGACAATTCCATGGCGAGTGCCTGTAAACTACCCGTTATGGACGAAGCCGCGCTCAAATTTTCGGAAGACCACCTCTGGGTCCTCGAGATGGGGGAGACCATCCGGGTGGGACTTTCCGACTACGCGCAGGAGCAGCTCGGGGAGATCATCTCCGCGACGATGGGCGAAGTCGGCAGGTTCCTGGAGCGGGGAGAAACGTTCGGGGAAGTGGAGTCGCAGAAGACCGTCGTCGAGTTGTCCAGCCCCATTACGGGGACGATCCGGGCCGTCAACGACGCGATGGTCGAAGACCCCACGCTGATCAACGTCGACCCGTACGGCAAGGGATGGCTCGTCGAAGTGGAGCTCGACGACCCCGAAGAACTCGACCAGCTCATGAACTTCGACGACTACGAGACGTTCATCGAGGAGTAACCCGGAAGGGGCTCTTCTCTCGCACGGATACCTCCCCGTTCGGGGACGCCTTGTTCGCCATCCATGGCTCACGGCGGCTGCGGGTCTTCGTCGCTCCCGGCCTCCCTGCCTCCGCTCCGAAGACACGCCCCCTCAGGAGAGGTATCCGTGCTCGAGGAGCCCCTCCCGGCCGGAAGCGCCCCGTCGATGAAAAAACGGGCCGGGAGGCGCACCGCCCCCCGGCCCGCGAACGGAAAGCGGCAGGTCAGGCCCGGACGGTCCCTTCGCCCTTCGGGCTTCCCTTCTCCTCGTGCCCGTGGGCGTCCCCGAACCACATCAGCCGGTACAGCTCGCCCAGCGTTTCCCCCGTCGTGCCCAGGTAGACGTGAACGATCATGAAGAGGGAAAAGAAGAAGTTGATGTAGGTGTGGGCGATGGCCCAAAAGGCGAAGCTGGGCATCCCCAGGACGCCTTGCGGGAGCTTGTCCGGGACGAAGAGGCCCCATCCCGTCAGGATCGACGCCGGGAAGAACAGGAAGACCACCGCCAGGTAGATCAGCTTCTGGAGCGGGTTGAACTTCCGGTCCGGGCCGTGCGGGAACGGATGGGACCTTCCCAGGAAGATCCCGTGGATGTAGTAGCCGGCCTGGAGCATCAATCCGGGCGAGATGTCGCCGGACACGATCCGGTAGTACCGGCCGTTCCCCAGGAACAGGTTCCCCAGGATGTACAGGAGGTAGAACAGGGTCAGAAGGATGCCCGCCGCGTTGTGGACCAGGTGGCTGACCCGGAAATCGATCGGCGGGAAGGAGGGCGCGGAGTAATGCATCCGGAGGCCGGTGACCAGCAGGGTCAGGAACAGCGCCGCGTTGGCCCAATGCCAGACGCGGAGCCAGAGTGGATACGCACGGGGCCCGCTCATCATGACGTCCTCCTGATATAGCCGAAGAACCACCGGCCCAGCGCATGGATCCCGATTCCGGCCAGGGCCAGCACCGTGAGCACGAAGGTCCCCCAGTCGAGCCATCTGTGGCGGGTCGCCCCGGTCAGGTAGGCGTTGTTGTAGAGCGCGGCGTTGAGCCACCCCTTTTCGGCGCGCTCCTTCTCCGCGAGGTACTCGTCGAACTTAACGGTCAGCAGCGAGGACCCGGAATGGCACATGATGCAATCCCCGAGCGCCTTCGACTTCGGCAGCACGAGGTGCACGGTGTCCTTGTCGGTGGGTGTGTGGCACGCGACGCAGGCGACCCGCTGCAGGTGCACCATCTTGTGGGGAAAGCGCCCGTGCATCAAGGAAAGCTCCTTCATCGAGGCCGCCCCGGCTTCCGGGGTATCCCCGGGGGCGTGGCACGCGATGCAGGCCCTGTTGACGGCGGCGAAGATCCCTTCGCGACCCGGCGTGCGGCTCGCGGGAAGGAAGTAGTGGGGCGAATGGCAATTCGTGCAGCCGAAGTCCGGATCGCCCATCTCGACGTGCACGCTCGCCTTCACGTCCCGCGCGGCGTCGTCGAACGCAGCGGTCCCTCCGTGGCAATCCGTGCAGGCCGGCGCGCCCGCGCCTTTACCCGCGTGAGGAAACCGGTCGTACCCTTCCATGTGGCATTCCGTGCAGGGAAGCTCCCGGTGCACGGACTGCGCGTATCGCGCGGGATCGATCGCGCGGGCCCCCGACTTGTGGCACCCCATGCAGTCGGACTCCGCCCCGCCCGCCCCTGCCGTCCCGGGCGGCGCCAACCACAGCGCGCCGGTCAGGAACAACACGATCCGGATCATCGGTTTCATGGACGTTCCCCCGAATGTTCTTGATTCCCGCATTGTACTGAAATTGATTCTCACGGTCACGAAGGATGTTGGGGATCCGCCGTTCGGGTCGGCCGAAACCCCATGTGGCGCGCGGAGTTGGAGAAAACCGCGGGAATGCCGGTTCTTTTCCTTGACAGTCCCTTGAGCGCACAATATCTTGTATGCGTTATAAATTCGACCACAAGATAGGGTATCCCGGAACCGGACAATCCCTCATCGAAACGGAGCGAACGAATGGACATGATCCCCCCTGTCTCCTCCGCTTTCCCCGCAAGCTCCCCGAACACGTCCGACGCTCCGCGCGTATCGTCCGGCCGGGCCGCCGGGAAGGAGTTCCCCGAGCGGCCGCCGAAAAACTGGTGTGAGGCGATGCTCGAGAAGCACGGTCCCATGCGGATCTCCGACAACGCGAGGACCGTCCTGGAGCGCCGCTACCTTAAAAAGGGCGCCGAGGGGGAACCGCTGGAGACCCCCGAAGAGATGGTCGCCCGGGTGGCGTACAACATCGCGCTCGCGGAGGGGATCTATTACGGGGCCCTGCCCGAGGTGGTGCTCCGGTGGGCCGAGACGTTCTACGAGCCGATGCTGCGCCTGGACTTCCTCCCCAATTCCCCCACCCTGATGAACGCGGGGCGCGAGCTCCAGCAGCTTTCGGCGTGCTTCGTCCTGCCCGTCGACGACTCGATGGATTCCATCTTCGAGGCGGTGAAGAACACCGCCATGATCCACAAGAGCGGCGGGGGGACCGGCTTCTCCTTCTCCCGACTGCGCCCGCGCGCCGACGTCGTGCGGTCGACGAAGGGGATCTCCTCCGGGCCGATCTCCTTCATGACCGTCTTCGACGCGGCCACCGAGACGATCAAGCAGGGCGGGACCCGGCGCGGCGCGAACATGGGCATCCTGCGCGTCGACCACCCCGACATCCTCGACTTCATCACCTGCAAGAGCCAGACGAGCCGGCTGAACAACTTCAACATCTCCGTGGCCCTCACCGAGGACTTCATGAAGGCGGTGGAGGGCGACGAGGAATACAGCCTGGTGAACCCGCATTCCCGGGAGGTCGTGTCGCGGCTTTCCGCGCGCAAGGTGTTCGAGCAGATCGTGGACTCTTCGTGGCGAAACGGCGAGCCGGGGATCATCTTCATCGACCGGATCAACCGGGACAACCCCACCCCGCGGATCGGCGCGATCGAGAGCACGAACCCCTGCGGGGAGCAGCCGCTGCTGCCGTACGAATCGTGCAACCTGGGCTCCGTCAACCTGTCGAACATGGTCGCCGTCGAGGAGGGCCGGCCCCGCGTCGACTACGCCAAGCTGAAGGAGTCTGTCCACACGGCGGTGCGCTTCCTCGACAACGTGATCGACATGAACAACTACCCGCTTCCCCAGATCCGGCAGATGACGATGGCCAACCGCAAGATCGGGCTCGGCGTCATGGGGTTCGCCGACATGCTGCTGAAGCTCGGCATCCCGTACGATTCCGACGAGGCGCTGGCGGTGGGCCAGGAGACGATGAGCTTCGTCCAGGAGGAGTCGACGGCGGCCTCCTGCAACCTCGCCCGGGAGCGCGGCCCCTTCCCGAACTTCGACGTCAGCGTCTTCCCGGAGCGCAAGTGCGCGCCGAGGCGCAACGCCACCACGACGACGATCGCGCCCACCGGGACGATCAGCATCATCGCGGGCGCCTCCAGCGGGATCGAGCCGGTGTTCGCGCTTTCCTACATCCGCAACGTCATGGACAACGACCACCTCGTGGAGGTGCACCCGCTCTTCGACGCCGAGATGCGGCAGCGCGGGCTCTACTCCTCCGAGCTGATGGAGGAGATCTCGAGGAAGGGGAGCCTGAAGCACGTCGACGGCGTCCCCGCGGACGTCGCCCGGGTCTACGTCACCGCCCACGACATCTCCCCCGAGGCGCACCTGCGGATGCAGGCGGCCTTCCAGAAATACACGGACAACGCGGTGTCCAAGACGGTGAACTTCCCCGCGGACGCGACCCGCGAGGATATCCGGAAGGTCTACCTCCTCGCCTTCCGGCTGAGCTGCAAGGGCGTCACGGTCTACCGGGACAAGAGCCGCGAGGAGCAGGTCCTGAACATCGGCGAGGTCAACCGCAAGGGGGAGGCCCCGAAGAAGGAGGCCGCCGAGGCGCCGTTCGTCACCCCCCGCCCCCGCCCGGACACCCTGATCGGCGTCACGAAGGAGATGAAGACCAGCTGCGGGAAGCTCTACGTCACCATCAACCGGGACGACAAGGGGATCTTCGAGGTCTTCAACCAGATGGGGAAGGCGGGCGGATGCGCCGCCTCCCAGTCGGAGGCGATCGGGCGCCTCGTGTCGCTGGCGCTGCGCTCGGGGGTCCAGCCCGAGACGATCATCAAGCAGCTGAAAGGGATCTCGTGCCACCTCCCGACCTGGGGAGGCAACGGCGGCAAGATCCTTTCCTGCGCCGACGCCGTGTCCAAGGCCATCGAGTGGTACCTGGAGAACTTCGAGGCCATGTTCCCCGGCGTTCCCTCGCCGGCCGCCGCGGCCGCCCCCGCGCCCGCGGCCCCGGCGAAGAAGGCCGGCGTCCCGCTCGACGAGGAAGAGGTCGCCCGGGGGGCCTGCCCCGACTGCGGCAGCCAGATCGAGCGGCAGGAAGGGTGCCTGAAGTGCCGGTCGTGCGGCTGGTCGGAATGCTGACACCCGCGGCACCGGACCACGGGGGACATACATGAAAAGAGGGACATACTTGCCACGGGGGACACACTTGATCTTATTGGGGACGAAGGGAAAGTGTGTCCCCCTTTTCATGTGGGTCCCCCCCCAACTCGCCACTTGAACCCTTCGATTCCCTCAACGCATACCCGTGGCCTTTTCCTCACTTTCGAAGGAATCGAAGGGTCAGGGAAATCCACCCAGGTGCGCCGCCTCGCGGCGCACCTTTCGGGGAAGGGGATCCCCCACCTCGTCACCCGCGAGCCCGGCGGGACCCCCCTGGCCGACCAGGTCCGCTCGCTGCTGCTCACCCCCCGCGAAGAGGCCGTCTTCCCGGAGACCGAGCTGCTGCTCTACGAGGCGGCGCGGGCGCAGCACGTCCGGGGGGTCGTCCTCCCCGCCCTCGACTCCGGCACGGCGGTCCTGTGCGACCGGTTCTCCGACGCGACGACGGCGTACCAGGGACACGCCCGGGGGCTGGGCGCGGACCGGGTGGAGCTGCTGAACGGTTTCGCCGCGGGCGGCCTCGTCCCCGACCTGACGCTCCTGTTCGACCTTCCCCCGGAGACCGGTTTCGCCCGGGTCGCGGGGCGCGGTGCGGCGGCCGACCGGATCGAGCGGGAATCGATCGCCTTCCACGGGAGAGTCCGCGAAGGGTACCTCCGCATATTCGAATGCGCCGGGGGGCGGATCGTGCGGATCGACGCCTCGCCCCCCGAGGAGGAGGTCTTCCGCCTCGTCCTGGCGGCGGTGAAAGAACGGATCGGATGGTAGAGCGCCTCTCCGGGGTCCTCGGGCAGGAACGGGCCGTCAACCTCCTGCGGCGGTACCTCGCGGCGAACGCGGTGCCCCACGGCCTGCTCTTCTCCGGCGAGGAAGGCGTGGGGAAGGAAAAAGCCGCGCGGGCGTTCGCGGCCGCCCTGCTCTGCCGGAAGCCGGGGGAGGACGGCGCGTGCGGAGACTGCCACGACTGCCGGCTGTTCTCCTCGTCGTCCCACCCCAATTACCTCCACATCGCGCCCGAGACGGATTTCCTGAAGATCGCCGAGATCCGCGCGCTCCAGGAGGAGCTCTCCCTCAAGGCGTTCTCCGACCGGCCCCGCGTGGCGGTCCTGTGCCCCGCCGACCGGATGACGCCCCAGGCGGCCAACGCGCTCCTCAAGACGCTGGAGGAGCCGCCGCCGGAAACGCACCTTCTCCTCGTGGCCCACCGGATCGCGGGGATGATGCCGACGATCGTCTCCCGCTGCCAGAAGGTCCCGTTCTTCCCGCTCCCGCCCGACGTCGCCGCGGGGATCCTGGCCCGCCACCCGGACGCTGGCGCGGGGTACGCCCCCGGGGTGATCCGCCTGGCGTGCTCCGTGTCCGGGGGAAGCCCCGGGCGCGCCCTCGCGCTCCTGCCGGGCCTCTCGGAGGAACGGGATCGGTGGCTGTCCCTCTTCGTGAAATTGTCCCCGAAGGAGGCGGTCGACCTGGCGGAGACCTTCAAGGGGGACGGCGACGGGCCGGAACGGCTGGCGGCGCCGCTTTCCCTGGCGAGGGACCTGGCCCTCTTATCATCCGGGGGCGGAACGGATATAATGAACGATGATCTGCGGGAGCCGCTGCTTGCCGCGGCGGCCCGCCCCCCGGCGGGAGGGTGGGACACCGCGCTCCGGGCGCTCCTCGAGATCTCCCGGATGCCTCCCCAGCCCCAGAAGAGGCTGATGCTGGAGGCGTTTTTCTTCGGGCTGCGCAAAAAAGGATGAATTCCGCATATGGACATCGCGGGGATACGCCTTCGAGGCGTCTGCAAGATCTTCCACTTCGACTGTACGGGAGCGCCTCTCTCCAAAGGCGACTACGCCGTGGTCCAGACCGACCGGGGAGTCGCGCTGGGCGTGGTCGTTCACCGGTTTGACGGCCACACCCCGAAGAACCCCAAGGTCGCCTACAACAAGGTCCTTCGCCTCGCGACCGCCGAGGACCTGCTGGCGCACCAGGAAAACGCCCGCAGGGAGGCCGACGCCGCGGCCTTCTGCATGAAGCGGATCGAGGAGCGCGCCCTTCCCATGAAGCTGGTGCGCGCCGAGTACCTCCTCGACCGGAGCAAGGTCATCTTCTATTTCACGGCCGACGGGAGGATCGACTTCCGGGAGCTGGTGAAGGACATGGCCCACGAGCTGCGGACCCGCATCGAGATGCGGCAGATCGGCGTGCGGGACGAGTCGCGCGTCGTCGGCGGCGTGGGTCCCTGCGGCAAGGAGCTCTGCTGCGCGACGTTTCTGACGGACTTCGAGCCGATCACCGTGAAGATGGCCAAGGACCAGAAGCTTTCGCTGAACCCCGCGAAGCTCTCTGGGGTCTGCGGACGGCTGATGTGCTGCCTGATCTACGAGCACACCTCCTACGCCAAGCCGAAGGGCGACGCGGGCGACGCCGAGAAGCGCCCCTCCCCCGCCGCGGAGCCCGCCCCGCCGCCGGAGCGGGACGACCCGGAGGAGCTGAGCGCGCAACTGACCGAGGACGAGGAGGGCACGCCGTGAGGGACACGTTCTACATCACCACGCCGATCTACTACGTGAACGACATCCCGCACATCGGGCACGCCTACACGACGGTCGCCTGCGACGCCATGGCGCGCTGGAACCGGATGAAGGGGAAGCGGGTGTTCTTCCTCACGGGCACGGACGAGCACGGCGAGAAGATCCAGAAGACCGCCTCCCTGAAAGGGCTCACGCCCCGGCAGCTCGCCGACCAGGTGGTGACCAACTTCCAGGCGCTCACCCCGGCGCTGACGATCAGCAACACCGGCTTCATCCGCACCACCGAGCCGCGCCACTACACGGCCGTCCACGACCTGTTCCGGAAGTCGCTGGCCAACGGGGACATCTACCTCGGCGAGTACGAGGGGTGGTACTGCGTGCCCGACGAGGCGTACTGGACCGACCTCCAGGCGGAGGACGGGAAGTGCCCCACCTGCGGCCGCCCGGTGGAGCGGCGCAAGGAGCCGTCCTACTTCTTCCGGCTGTCGAAGTACCAGGACCGCCTGCTGAAGTTCTACGGGGAGAACCCCCGCTTCATCCGGCCCGAGAGCCGGCGCAACGAGGTGATCGCGTTCGTCGAGGGGGGCTTGAACGACCTCTCCGTCTCCCGCGAGTCGCTTTCGTGGGGGATCCCGGTGCCCGACGCCCCGGGGCACGTCATCTACGTCTGGTACGACGCCCTGACGAACTACCTGACCGGCCTGGGATACCCCGGGAAGACGCCCGAGATCGACGCGTTCTGGCCCGCCGACCTCCACATGGTCGGCAAGGACATCCTGCGGTTCCACGCCGTCTACTGGCCCGCGTTCCTGATGTCGGCGGGGCTCCCGTTGCCGAAGGGGGTCTTCGCGCACGGCTGGTGGACCGTCGAGGGACAGAAGATGAGCAAGTCGCTGGGCAATGTCGTCGACCCCTTCGACATGGTGAAGAAGTACGGCCCGGACGCGTTCCGCTACTTCCTCCTGCGCGAGGTCTCCTTCGGGCTCGACGGCGACTTCTCCGAGAAGGAGCTGGTCAAGCGCGCCAACTCGGAGCTCGCGGACAAGCTGGGGAACCTGCTGAACCGCACGCTCGGGATGCTCGGGAAATACTTCGACGGCGCCGTGCCGGCGCCGGAGGGCGAAGACCCGGCGGATGCGGTTCTTTCCGGATGCGCCGGCGAGACGCTGGCGGCCGTGGACCGGGCGATGGACGACGTGGCGTTCCACAAAGCGCTCTCCGCGGTCATCGAGCTCGTCACGAAGGCCAACGAGTACGTGCAGGCCATGCAGCCGTGGGCGCTGGCGAAGGACCCCGACAAACGCGCGCGCCTGGGGACGGTCCTCTACAACGCGCTCGAGGCGGCGCGGGTGGCGGCCCTGCTGATGGCCCCCTTCACCCCGTCCGCGTCGCAGAAGATGTGGGACGCCCTCGTCCCCGGCGGGGGACCCGTGGAAAACGAGCGGGCCGACCAGGCCGGCCGCTGGGGCGGCCTCGCCCCCGGCGCCTCCCTGCCGAAGGCGTGCATCGTCTTCCCCAAGATCGAAACCGGCGCCTGAAGCCGGTCCGGCGGGACGTTTTCCATGTTCTTCGACACGCACGCGCATCTCGACCTTCCCCCCCTCTCGGAAGAGGAAGGGAAGGTCGTCGCCCGCGCCCGGGACGCCGGCGTCACCCGGATCCTGACGGTCGGCATCGACGCGGAGAGCAGCGCGAAGGCGGTCGAGATCGCCCACCGCAACGCGGGCGTCTACGCCGCCGTCGGGCTCCACCCGCACGACGCCTCCGCCCTCTCCGACTCCCTCCTCGCGCGCCTCGAGGCGCTCTCCCGCTGCGACAAGGTCGTCGCGATCGGCGAGACGGGGCTCGACTTCTACCGGGACCGCTCCCCCCGCGACGCCCAGCGCACCGCCTTCCGGGAGCAGATCCGGCTGGCGCGGCGGCGCGGCCTCCCCGTCGTCGTGCACGACCGCGACGCCCATGACGAGGTCCTGTCGATCCTCGAGGAGGAGAAGGCCGCCGAGGCGGGCGGGATCATCCACTGCTTCTCGGGCGATTTCGGGACGGCGAAGCGCGCGGTCGCGATGAACTTCTTCGTCTCGATCCCCGGCGCCATCACCTATCCGAAGTCGGAGGCGCAGGTCGAGGCGATCCGGAAGCTCCCCCTCGAGCGGCTGCTGATCGAGACCGACTGCCCCTATCTCGCCCCGGTCCCGCACCGGGGGAAGACGAACGAGCCGGCCTTCGTCCCGCTGGTGGCGGCGAAGATCGCGCAGATCAAGGGGCTCTCCGTCGAGGACGTCGCCCGGATCACCACGCTCAACGCCGTGCGGCTGTTCCGCATCCCCGCCGCCGAGGAGGTGCGGGTCGTCTACAAGATCCGCAACTCCCTCTACCTGAACCTGACGAACCGCTGCACGAACGCCTGCATCTTCTGCGCGAAGCGGAAGGACTTCCACGTGAAGGGACACCTGCTCCGGCTGCCCGGCGAGCCCTCCGCGGCGGACGTCCTCACATTGGTCGGCGACCCTTCAGGGTTCGACGAGATCGTCTTCTGCGGCTTCGGCGAGCCGCTGCTGCGCCTCGAGGAGGTCAAGGAGATCGCGCGGGAGCTCAAGAAACGGGGGGCCCGCGTGCGGGTGAACACGGACGGGCTGGCGAACCTCGTCCACGGCCGCGACGTCCTGCCGGAGCTCTCCGGCCTCGTGGACGCCCTGTCGGTGTCGCTCAACGCGCCCGACGCCGAAACCTACGCGCGGATCTGCCCCAACCGGTACGGGGCGGCGTCGTTCCCCGCGCTGCTCGACTTCCTGAGAGAGGCGCCGAAGCACGTCCCGTCGGTCGCCGCCACCGCGGTCGCCCTCCCCGGCCTCGACACGGAAGGAGTGCGGCGCCTGGCGGAGTCGATCCCCGGCGTCTCGTTCCGGCTCCGGTCCTACAACGAGGTCGGCTGAGCCACAAGGACCGCTGCCTTCGCGCAAGCACCTCCCCTTCGGGGACGCCTCGTAGACGGATCAAGGCGATCGGATCGCGGAGCCATCAGATACCGCTTGCGCCGAAAAGGGCTGTCCCCGTTCACTGCGGGCCGCAGCTCCCCGGCTGCGACCAGCGAACGTGCCTTTCCGAATGCTTTCCCGGCCTTCGTCATCCCCCATCGGTCATCGGGTGCTTTCGCCTATAAAGAGGGCGGGGTCTCCGCCGGTTCCGCACTTTCGTCCCTCCGTTCAGGGGACACCCTTTTCGGCCACGCGGCATCATGGCTCTCCGTGATCTTGACTCCTTGATCCGCCTCCAATCCGGCGCAGGAGGTCTTGCGCTCAGGGCGGTCCTTGCGGCGCGATACTTCAAGCTACGGCTCGACCAGAGGGGGACAGACTTCGATTTACCGATAACGAGCGAAGGGGAAGTCTGTCCTCCGCCAGCTCGCCTGCGCTGTTTCTCCCTCCGCCTCCCTGGCTCCCGGTTCGAAACAGACGCCGCTCCGGAACGACCCCCGCCGCTCCACAGGAGGCCCCTTCTCCCGGAACAACAGACCGCGGCCCCGGCTGCAACCAGCGAACGTGCCTTTTCGGATGCTTTCCCGGCCTTCGTCATCCCGTATCGGTGATCGAATACTTCCGCCTATAAAGAGGGCGGGGGCTCCGTCGGTTCCGTACTTTCGTCCTTTCGCTCAGGGAACACCCTTTTCGGCTTCCGCGACATCATCGCGCCCCGGCAGCGCAGCGCCCCACTCCGACCGCGCTACCGGCAGCCCCGGGAAGCGGCGACGCAGGCCACAAAGGGGCGAGTGGTTTCGGGTCAGGGGGGGACACTCTTGGTTCAAACACGGGCGAAGGGAAAGAGTGTCCCCCGCCCGGTTATTAAGAAGACATGCTTGCGGATTCGCGAGGGGCCCTTCCTGGAAAGTTGCGGAACAGCGTTCCACAACTTTCCAAAAGAGACCCTCCGCGAAATAATAATCATGATTCCTCTTCGGGAGGACGACACGATGGGCACCTATTCCCGGGTCATCGAGCTGCGCGGGCACATCATCGATTCCCTCACCTTCCCCAAGGTCCTGGACGAGATCCTGGACCACGGCGCGGACTACGAGACGGAGGAGATCTCCATCGGCAGGACGCGCCGGGACGCGAGCCGCGCGCGGATCCGCGTGACGGCGCCGTCGGAAGAGGTGCTCGACCGCGTGCTCGCCCACGTGCGCCGGCTCGGCGCCGAGGCGATAGAGGAAGGGGACGCGGCCGTCCTCCCCGCGCCGGCGGACGGCGTCTTCCCCGAAGGGTTCTACGCGACGACGAACCTGCCGACCCGGGTGCGGATCGAAGGACGATGGCTCGACGTGGAGGACCTTTGTATGGACAGCGCGATCCGGGTCCGGGGAGGGTCGGACCGCCCCCGCTGCGTCAAGATGTACGAGGTGCGGGCCGGGGACCCGATCGTCGTCGGGTACGAGGGCGTCCGGGTCGAGCCGCAGCGGAAGGCCCCCCTGGAGCGCGGCCTCTTCGAGTTCATGTCCAGCACCGCCTCCCCGGAGAAGTCGAAGGAGCGGATCATCCGGGACATCGCCGGGGAGATGCGGGAGACGAAACGGTCGGGGGCGGGAAAGATCCTGTGGGTGCTCGGCCCCGCCGTCGTTCACACGGGCGCGAGGGAAAGCTTCTGCCGGATCCTGGACGCGGGGTACGTGGACGTCGTCTTCGCCGGCAACGGGCTGGCGGCGCACGACATCGAGGCGTCGCTCTACGGCACTTCCCTCGGCGTCTCCATCACGGGGGGGAAGCCGGTCCCGCGCGGCCACGAGCATCACCTCCGGGCGATCAACGCCGTTCGGGCGGCCGGGGGGATCGGACGCGCCGTCGAGGCGGGGCTCCTCAAGGACGGGATCATGTACCGGCTCGAGCGGAAGGGGATCCCGTACGTGCTGTCGGGGTCGGTGCGGGACGACGGGCCGCTTCCGGAGGTGATCACGGACTCCGTGAAGGCGCAGGCGAGGATGCGGGAGCTTTTCCGGGGCGTCTCCATGGCGGTCATGGTGGCCACCATGCTCCACTCGATCGCCGCCGGCAACCTGCTGCCCGCCGCGGTCCGCACCGTCTGCGTGGACATCAGCACCGAGATGGTCACCAAGCTCGCCGACCGGGGGACTCACCAGTCGCTGGGTCTGGTCACCGACGCCGAGCCGTTCCTGCGGGAGCTGGCGGCGCGGCTCCGGGAATAGCCGGGCCGGGCGCGGAGGCGGGGATGCGGCGGGTCCTGATGTGTCCCCCGGACCATTTCGGGGTCGAGTACGAGATCAATCCCTGGATGTCGCGCGGACGCCGGGTCGATCGGGCGAAGGCGGAGCGGCAGTGGAGGGACCTGTACGACCTGCTGGGGGATAAGCTCGGGCTGTCGATCTCCCTGCTGAGGCCCCGTAAGGGGCTCCCCGACCTCGTCTTCACGGCGAACGCCGGCCTCGTGCACGGGGACGCATTCCTGCCGAGCAATTTCCGGTACATGGAACGGAGGGGCGAGGAGCCCGTCTTCCGGCAGTGGTTCGAGAAGGAGGGGTACCGGATCCGCCCCCTGCCGCCGGACCTTTTCTTCGAGGGGGAAGGGGACGTCCTCCGGGTCGGCGACCGGCTGTTCGCGGGCTACCGGTTCCGCTCGGACATCCGCTCCCACGAGTGGATCTCAAAAATGCTGGGCCTGCCGGTGCTCTCCCTGGAGCTGGTCGACGACCGCTTCTATCACCTGGACACCTGCTTCTGCCCTCTTTCGGATGACGCGGCGGCGTACTACCCGCCCGCCTTCGACCTGTACGGCCGGAGGGTGATCGACGAGGGGATCCGCCGGAAGGTCCTGCCACCGACGGACGACGCGCTGCGGTTCGCCTGCAACGCCGTCGTCGCGGACCGCAAGGCGGTGATCCCCGCCGGGTGCGGAACCTTCCGGAAGCTGCTGGAAGGGCTGGGGTATGAGGTGTGGGAGACGGAGCTGTCGGAGTTCATCAAGGCGGGCGGCGCGGCGAAGTGCCTCACGCTGTTCCTCGACTAGGGGGATCGCGATGCCGCTTCCGCCGGAAAGGGCTGCCCCCCTTCACTGCGGGACGCGGCTTCGACGGCCATGGAGGGCCTAGTGCCGCGGAGGCCATGGACGGCCGGGAGCGGCTCGTTCAGGGGACACCTTTTTCGGCTTCGCGGCATCATTGCGTTCCGTGATCCGAACGCCTTGATCCGCCTCCGATCCCACGTGGGAGGTCTTCCGCTCAGGGCGACCCTTGCGCCGGAATATCAACCAAAAAGCGCGGGGAGGACCTCGGCGGAGCGGCCGCGGAACACCGCGTCGCACAGCTCGCTGACGGGCGTTTCATCCGGGTTGACCTCGATCACCCGGGCGCCGCGGCGTTTCGCGACGGCGGCGTAGCCGGAGGCGGGGGCGACCAGGGCCGACGTGCCGGCGACCACCAGCACCTCGCAGCGGCGGAGCATCTCCTCTGCGGCCCCAGCGGCCTCCCGCGGAAGCGCCTCGCCGAACCAGACGACGCCGGGGCGCAGAATCCCCCCGCAGGAGCCGCACCGGGGCGGGAGCACATCGTAACGGCTTCGATCCTCGCGCTCCCTCCTGCACGAGGTGCACCGGACGACCCAGATGTTCCCGTGGATCTCGACCATCCGCCGCGAACCCGCCGCGCGGTGCAGCCCGTCCACGTTCTGCGTGATCAGAAGGAAGTCGGTCTTCTGCCGCTCGATGGCGGCAATCGCAAGGTGCCCCGCGTTGGGCTCGCAGCCCCGGATCTTCTCGCGCCGCCATCGGTACCATTCCCAGACCTCTTCCGGGTCCGCCGCGAACGCCTCCGGCGTGGCCAGCGACATCGGGTCCCTCCGCTTCCAAAAGCCGTCCGGGCCCCGGAAGGTGGGGACGCCGCTTTCGGCGGAAACCCCGGCCCCGGTCAGGACGCAGAGGGACCGGCAGTCACGGATCCAGCTTTTCGCGATGTTCATGGCCGTGTTGGTACAGGCTGGGCGGGGGACACTCTTTCCCTTCGCCTGAACTGGGGGAGGACACTCTTTCCCTTCGCCCGTGTTTGAACCAAGAGTGTCCCCCCTGACCCGAAACCACTCGCCCTTATATCGATAGCTTTTCGGTGCGTACCTTCCGTAGAGAAGATCTCCTTCGTGGCTTGTGTCTTTTGTGGCCTGTGTCTCTTGTGGATTGTCGGCGTGCGGAGCGTCCCGTTCGAGGGCAGCGTCCCGGCGGTCACCGGAGGACGCTTCGCAGCGTGTCCGCGAACCGGGAGAGGATGTCCTCGAGCTCGACCGCCGTCGTGCACTGCGGAAGGAACAGGTAGACGACGTTCCCCAGCGGGCGCAGGAACAGCCCCCGGCGCAGCGCCTCCGCGCGGATCGCCCGGAAGACCGGGGCGGTTCCGGGCAGCGGCTCCTTCGTCCCCTTGTCCTTCACGAGCTCCAGGGCGGCGACCATGCCGATGTGGCGGACGTCCCCGACGAAGGGAAGGTCCGCGAGGGCGCGGGCGGCGTCTCCAAGGCGCGGAGAGACCGCTCTCACGTGCTCCAGAAGCGCGTTCTCCTCGAACAGGTCGAGGGAGGCCAGCGCCACCGCGCAGCCGACCGGGTTGGCGGTGTAGGTGTGGCCGTGGTAGAAGGTCCTCCCGCTGTCGGGGCTCCCGAGGAACGCCTCGTACACCCGTTCTGTGGCGAGCGTCGCGGCGAAGGGCATCGTGCCGGAGGTGAGCCCCTTCGACAGGCACAGGAAATCGGGGGAGGCCCCGGCGCGCTCACAGGCGAACATCGTCCCCGTGCGGCCGAACCCCGTCGCGACCTCGTCGACGATCAGGTGCGCGTCGAAGGAGCGGGCCAGCCGCGCTGCCTCGGCGAGGTATTCCGGGGGATAGACGATCATGCCGCCCGCCGCCATGAGCAGCGGCTCGAGGATCACCGCGGCGACCTTCCCCTCCCCCTCCTCCAGCGCCTTCTCCATCTCCCGGATGCATGCGATGCCGCAGCCGGGGTACTCCTTCCCCGCGGGGCAGCGGTAGCAGTACGGGGCCGGGACGCGCCGGGCGGGGAACAGGATCGGGCGAAAGGCATTTCGGAACGCCTCCACCCCGCTCACGCTCATGCACCCCGTGGTGTCGCCGTGGTAGCCGAGGTCGAGGCACGCGAACCGCGTCTTCTCCGGCCGCCCGATGTTGCGCCAGTACTGGAGCGACATCTTCAGCGCCACCTCGACCGCCGTCGAGCCGTTGTCCGAGAAGAAGACCCGGGAAAGCCCCTCCGGGGCGACGGAGACGAGCCGCTCGGACAACTGCTCCGCGGGCTCGTGAGTTACGCCGGCGAACAGGACGTGGTCCAGACGCTCCATCTGGCGCGCGGCGGCTTCCCGGATCCGCGGGTGGCCGTGGCCGTGGACGACGCACCACCAGCTCGAGATCGCGTCGTAGTACCGGTTCCCGTCCGCGTCGACGAGGAAGAGCCCCTCCGCGCGCTCGACCCGCAGCGGCGGGTCGGACGCGTGGGAGCTCATCTGGGTGTACGGGTGCCAGCAGCGCATCAGCGCGGCTTCCACCGGTCGAGGAACGCCCGCCCCACCGGGAAGAACGCATCCCCGCCCGCGGCGGGATTCTCCAAAAACGGCACCTCGCCCAGCACCGGCGCCCCCGATATCTCCTCCACTATGCGGATGTTGTCGGAGAGCAGCTCCTCGGGGGACCAGCGGCTCCCCCCGGGGACCCGGTTGAAGATCAGCCCCGCCAGGGGGACTTCGCGCCGCCGGATCGCCTCCACGGTCAGCAACGCATGGTTGACGCATCCGAGACGGTTGCCCACCACCACGAGGACGGACAGTTTCAGGCGCGAGACGAGATCGCAGACCAGGGCCTTCTTCGTCAGCGGCACCAGGAACCCCCCCACTCCCTCGACGAGGACGATGTCGTGGGACGCCTCGAGCCGCCGGTATGCCGCCTCGATCCGGGACGTGTCGATCTCGACGCCTTCCCGCTCCGCGGCGAGGTGCGGAGACGAAGGGAAGCAGAGCCGGTACGGGCAGAGATCGTCGAGCTGTTCGGGCGGGACGTCTTCCGGCAGCCCCATGATCCGGCGGTGCGTCGCCAGGTCGGCGGGCCAACCCGGGGTCCCCGTCTGCACCCATTTCTGGGTGACCGCGTCGATCCCCCTCGCGCGGAGAAACCCCGCCAGCAGACCGCAGACCACCGTCTTCCCTACGTGCGTGTCGGTTCCCGTGACGAAGAACCCTTTCATGGCGGTCCTCCTTTCCGGCCGAAACCGCGGCACAGGTACACCTGGTACGTCGCGCGGATGCCGCCGAACCGCTCGCGGTACGCCCGCTCGACGCGGGCGAGCCGCCCGGGACTCCAGGACCCCCGCGGGCCGCTCCCCCCCGTACCAGTGTACCGTATGCTCCGGAGAAGGTCCGCCAGGTCTCGGAACTCCTGCCGATACACGCGCTCCGCGACGTCCATGCGGGGGAAAACGCCCGATAGCGTGTCCTCGATCTCCCGCCGGGAAAGGAACGCGGCCGCCGCGGGCCGCTCCGCCGCCCCGTCCGGGAGCGAAGCGCGGAGCGCCTCGTCGAGCTCCGCGAACGTGCCGGGGCCGAAGAACGAGAAGGTCAGAATCCCCCCGTCCGGGAGCAGGGACGCCAGCCGGCGAACGGTGCGGTCGAACGCGAGGAACCACTGGAACGTCGCGTTCGACGTGATCAGGTCGTACCGCCCGGCGACGATCTCCTCGGCGTCGGCCTTCGCGAAGCGCGCCCGCGGATCGGCGACCCGCTCGCGCGCCAGGCGGACCATCGCCCCGGAGATGTCCACCCCGTCGATCGTCGCTCCGGGGAACGCGTCGAGAAGCATCCGCGTGTACAACCCCGTGCCGCAGCCGGGCTCGAGGATCCGCTCGACCCGCGCGCCCGCCGTCGGGGCCTCCAGGGTGAACGTCAGCAGGTCGGCCGCCGACAGCCTCTGGACGTGGGCGTGGGCCTCGTAGCGGGAGGCGCCGATCGAGAAGCGGCGCTCGACGGAAGGGTCAGTCATCGGGGCCGGAGAGCGCGGCCCGGAACCCTTCGTCCAGGAACGCGGCGTGCGGCGCCTCCGGCAGGAGGAGGAACCTCGCCCGCCCGGCCTCCCGGGCGAGCGCCTCCGCCTCGGGGGCCGGCGCGATGACGTCCCTGCCGCCGTGGACGATCGTCACGGGGAGTTCCGGAAGGCCGCAGGCGGGAAAATCGTTCGCGGCCAGGAAGGACAGCCCTTCCAGCAGGGCCGCCTCGTCCATTCCCCGCAGGTACTCCTCCTGCAGCCCGGCGCGGAAGGACCGGTATTCCCGCATGCGGGAGGGGAAGAAGCACTTCGCGTAGAAATCCGAAAGGCACGCCCGCCGGTCGCGCAGCAGCGCGGCGCGGACCGCCTCGACGTCGGCGGCCGGGTACCTGCGCCGGACGCCGACGAGGACGAGGCGCCGCACCCGCGACGGGTGCCGCCTCGCGAACCCGGCCGCGAGGAACCCGCCGAGCGACCAGCCGACGACCGTCACGGGGCCGGCGGCGGCGCCGTCCAGGAAAGCGGCCAGGCGGTCGTGGAAACCGGCGGGGCGCAGCGGCCCGCGGGACCGCACCACGGCTTCGCCGGGGAAGAGCCCGTCGAACACGCGGCCGTCCGTCGCCCAGCCGGGAAGGAGGGCCACCGAGGGGCAGCCTCCGCCGGCGACGGAAAACTCCTCATGGGGCACCGAGCGCCTCCAGGACGCCTTCCAGCCGGTCGTCCCCGTGCGCCGACGTCAGCGAGAAGCGCAGGCGCGCCGACCCTTCCGGCACCGTGGGGGGGCGCACGGGCAGGACGAGGAACCCCCGGTCCGCGAGGTAGACCGACAGGGAGACCGCGCGGCCGCTGTCCCCGACGACCACCGGGACGATCTGGCTTTCGCCGCCCACGACCCAGCCCTTCGCCCGGAGCGCGTCCCGGAAGGCCGCCGCGCGCCGGAGAAGGTCCGCGCCGTCGGCCTCCCCCGAGAGGCAGAGGCGCAAGCCGGCGAGGTTCGCCGCGATCACCGGCGCGGGCAGCGCCGTCGAGTAGATGAAGCTGCGCGCGGAATTCACCAGGAAGTCGATGATCGTCCGCGACGCGGCAAGGTACCCGCCGAACCCCCCCAGCGCCTTGCTGAACGTCCCCATCACCAGGTCGACCTGCCCGGCCAGCCCCTCGGCCTCGATCAGCCCCCGCCCCTGCGGGCCGAAGACCCCCGTGGCGTGCGCCTCGTCGACCATGAGGAGGCACCGGCAGGCCCGGGAGATCTCGACCAGGGAGGAGAGGGGGGCACGGTCGCCGTCCATGCTGAAGACGCTCTCCGTCATCACGAGGCACCTGCGGAACCGCCCGCGGTGCTTGCCGAGCAGGTCCGAAAGATGGCCCGGATCGTTGTGGCGGTAGCGCAGCAGCGTGGCGCGCGACATCAGCGCCCCGTCGAGCTGGCTGGCGTGGCAGAAGCGGTCGGCCAGCACCAGGTCCCCGCGGCCGAAGAGCGCCGGGATGATCCCCAGGTTCGCCTGGTACCCGGAATTGAAGACGAGCGCGCCCTCCGAGCACTTGAAGGACGCGACCTCCTCCTCCAGCTCGTGGTGGATCGAGAGGTTCCCGCTCATCAGGCGGGACGCGCCCGCGCCCATCCCGAACCGATCGAGCGCTCCCTTTGCCGCGGCGACCAGCGCCGGGTGGGACGAAAGCCCCAGGTAGTCGTTCGAGGAGAAATCGACATACTCCCGCCCCCCCCGGACCGCGACCCCCGGGCGCCGATCCTCGGAAGGAGACAGCCTCCGCAGCAGATTGAGGCGTTCCCGCTCCTCCAGGAACTCCTTCCAGTCTTCCATCACCCCTCGCCTTTCGCGGGGGGGAACTTCCCCGAGAACAGGTACCGCTCGAACATCCGCTGGTAGTCGGTCCACCGGGCCCCTTCCGGAAGATCCCCGATCGCGTCGTTGAAGGCCGTCACCTTCGCGTCCATGTTCTCGATGAAATGGAGCAGGACCGCCTCGAGGATCTTGGGGCGCTTCGGCGACCCGTACTCGAGCTCGCCGTGGTGGGACAGGATCATGTGCTTGACCAGCATGGTCTTCTCCGGCGGGAAGCCGGGGAGCGACGCGCAGACGCGGTCCACATACTCCGCGCCCATGTAGAGGTGGCCGAGCAGCCGCCCCTCGTCCGTGTAGTCGAAGGCGCCCTCGTAGGAGAGCTCGTGCACCTTTCCCACGTCGTGCAGCAGCGCCCCCGCCGTCAGCAGGTCGGCGTCCACCCCCTCGTAATGGGACGAAAGGAAGCGGCAGATCCCGACGACCGACACGGTGTGCTCGAGCAGCCCGCCGATGTAGTCGTGGTGCATCGTCTTGCCGCCCGGCGCCTTGCGGAACCGCCGCGCGACGTCGGGCTCCGGCGGCCCGAGGAAGACGGCGGAAAGCAGCCGGTTCAGGTCGGTGTCCGTGACCCCCGCGATGAACCCCGTAAGCGTTTTCCAGAGCGGCTCGATCCCCTTCCGCGTGACCGGGAGATACTCCGACAGCTCCTTCTCCCCTTCCGCCCTGCGCACGTCGTGCACCTTGAGCTGGACGCGCCCCTGGTAGGTGATCGCGCCGCCGCTCGCCTCGACCACGTCGTCCCGCTCGAACCGCCTGGCGATCTCTTCTGCCCGGTCCCAGACCCTCGCCTCGATGGCGCCCGTCCTGTCGCGCAGCTGGAGGCTCAAGTACGGCTTCCCGGCGTTGCTCGTCAACAGCGCCTTCCCCGACACGAGAAAAAGGTCCCGTACCTGTTCCCCTTCCTTTATGTCCTTGACGTAACGGCTCTTCGGCATGCCTTCGGTTCCCCGGCTTTCTATTCGGAATGGATTTGCAGAATACGGAGGGCGGCCCGGATCCCGTCCACGGCGGAGGAGACGATCCCTCCCGCATGGCCCGCCCCTTCCCCGACAGGATACAACCCTTTGCGGGAGATCGACTCATAATTCGCCCGCTCGATGCGCACAGGCGAGGAGGTCCTGGATTCCACTGCGTAAAGCGTCGCCTCGCGCGTGAGGAAGCCGCGCATCGCCTCCCCGAGCCGCATCAGCCCGAGCCGCAGGTCCTCCTCCAGCCGGGAGGGGAGGATGCCTCTGAGCGAGTCCCGGGCCGTCCCGTTGGCCAGCGCGCGCGCCGGGGAGGGGGGAAGATCCCTGCCCTGCACGAACGAAAGGAGGTTCGCCGCCGGGAGGCAATAGCTCCCCCCGCCCCGCTCGAACGCCCGCCGCTCGATCTCCTCCTGGAAGGCGAGCCCCGCGAGGGGGTCCCCCGCCGGGGCGCCCCCGAAGGAACCGAACTCCTCCGGAGGCACCGCCGCGACGATCCCGCTGTTGGCGAAGCCGGAATCCCGGGCGCGGCCGCTCATGCCGTTCACCACCGCCTGCCCTTCCCCGGACGCCGCGTTCATCACGAAGCCGCCCGGGCACATGCAGAAGGACCACACCCCCCGCCCTCCCGGCGCCCGCGCCGCGAGCCGGTAGTCCGCCGGCGGCAGCCCGCGCCCGGCGGCCCGCCCGTACTGGATCCGGTCGATCAACCCCTGCGGGTGCTCCACCCGGAAGCCCGCGGCGAACGCCTTCGGCGCCATGAGGACGCCCTGCCCGCTCAGCCGCCGGACCGTGTCCCGCGCGGAGTGGCCGGTCGCCAGGACCACGACGGGGGAAAGGATCTCCTCCCCCCCCGCCAGCCGCACCCCGCGCACCGCGCCGCCGTCGGCCAGGAGCCCGTCGACGCGGGCGCCGAAGCGCAGGGTCGCGCCGTTCGACCGCAGCTCCTCCCGCATCCGGCGGCAGAACCTGAGGAGGCGGTCGGTCCCGACGTGGGGCTTCGCGTCCAGAGCCAGGTCGGGGATGCCCGCCAGGCGGGCGAAAACGGCCACGACGTGCTCCGCGAGGGGGTCTCCGATCCGCGTCGTGAGCTTCCCGTCGGAAAAGGTCCCCGCTCCCCCCTCGCCGAACTGGACGTTGCTCTCCGGGTCGAGCGCCCCTTCCTCCCAGAACCGCTCCACGTCGCCCTTGCGCTCCTCCACCGGCCGGCCGCGCTCCAGCACCACGGGGGGCATCCCGAACCGCGCCAGCGTCAGGGCGGCGAACAGCCCCGCCGGGCCCATGCCCACGACGACGGGAGGGGCGCAAGGGGGCCGGCGGACCGGGGACGCAGGGAACGGGTCGGTGGGTGGCTCGTGGACCCGGGCGTTAGGGGCGCGGCGGCAGGCCGCCTCTTCCTCCGGCGTGGACCGCAGTGCGAGCTCCACCGTGTACACCCTGCGCGGCCCGCCCTTCCCGCGCGCGTCGATCCCGCGCCGGACGACGGAAAAGCGCACCATCTCCCCGGCCTGAACGCCTATAATCTTCCTTATGCGATCGAACAGGGCGCTTTCCGGCAACGCCGGGTCCACCCGCACGTCGGAGATACGGATCGTCAAGCGGCTCCTTCCCCTCCTTTTCCTGTCGGCGCTGATGGTCTTCGTGGCCTCGTGCCGACCGCTGGTCCGCCAGGTCTTCAAGAACCCCAAGGTGCGGGTGGTCTCCGTCGCGCTCGGCGGCAACCCCTTCCAGCCGTCGAAGGAGCCGCTGGAGGCGGTGCTCAACCTGATGGTGACCAACCCCAACTCCTACGCCCTGACCGTGTCCCGGGCGGTCTACAACGTGAGCGTTGGGAAGCAGCGGCTGGCGAGCGGGGAGAAGCCCGAAGAGATCCGCATCGAGCCCTCCGGGGAAACGCTCGTCAAGGTCCCGGTGTCGCTGGACACCAACGCCTTCAGCGCCGCGCTGCGCGAGGTGATCGAAAACCGGGCGATCCCCTACGAGTTCAGCGGCTCCCTGGCGGTGGACGCGCCGCTCGTCGGCATCGTCCACGTCCCCTTCTCCAAAAGCGGGTCGGTCGACCCGATGGAGATCCTCCGGAAGAAGGGGTTCGGCTTCAACTGACGGGGCAGGGCGGGCCCGGCAGCCTCCTCGCCCCCGGGATCGATCGCCGCTCCATGCCGCGCCCCTCCTTTCCGAAGGGAAGGGAAACCATTATATACCGCCCCGATTTGACAGGGGATAACGGTAAGGTATAATTCATTTTTTACGGGGTAGTACATTCCAGGAACACTTTTTTCAAACGGAGGTGATCGCCATGGCGGTGAAAGTCGGTATCAACGGATTCGGCCGGATCGGGAGGAACTTCTTCCGCGCGGCGTACAAGGACCCATCGCTGGAGATCGTCGCGGTCAACGACATCACCGATGCGAAGACGCTGGCCCACCTCCTGCAGTACGACTCCGTCCACGGCCGGTTCGAAGAGACCGTTTCCGTGAAGGAAAACGCCATCGTGGTCGCGGGGAAAGAGGTCTCGGTCCTGGCGTCCAAGGACCCCGCGGAGCTTCCCTGGGGCAAGCTGGGCGTCGAGATCGTCATCGAGTCCACCGGCCTGTTCACCAGCCGGGAAGGGTGCGAGAAGCACCTGAAGGCGGGGGCCAAGCGGGTCATCGTCTCCGCGCCGGCCAAGGGCGAGGACGCCACCATCGTCATGGGCGTGAACGACAAGACCTTCGACCCGGCGAAACACCGCATCATTTCCAACGCCTCCTGCACCACGAACTGCCTCGCCCCGGTCGCGAAGGTCCTGCTCGACAGCTTCGGCATCGAGCGCGGGCTGATGACGACGATCCACGCCTACACGAACGACCAGAAGATCCTCGACCTTCCGCACAAGGACCTCCGCCGGGCGCGCGCGGCGGGCATGTCGATGATCCCGACGACCACGGGGGCCGCCAAGGCCGTCTCCCTGGTCATCCCCGAGCTGAAAGGCAAGCTCGACGGCATGGCGATCCGCGTCCCGACCCCGAACGTCTCGGTCGTCGACCTGACGGTGGAGCTGTCGAAGACCGTCACGGCCGAGGAGGTCAACGCGGCGATGAAGAAGGCCGCCGAGGGGCCGATGAAGGGGATCCTCGCGTACGTGGATGCGCCGCTGGTCTCCATCGACTTCAACCACGACCCGGTCTCCTCCTCCTTCGACGCCCTCTCCACGAAGGTCATCGAGGGGAAGATGGTGAAGGTCCTTTCCTGGTACGACAACGAGTGGGGCTATTCCTGCCGGCTGGTCGACCTGGCCAAACTCGTCGCGAAGGGGTAGGGCGATGCGCGTCCCGGTCATCGCGGGGAACTGGAAGATGTACAAGACCTCGGGGGAGGCCGCGGCCTTCGTCCGGGCGTTCCTGCCGCTGGTGGCGGGCGTCCGGGAGGTCGAGATCGTCCTCGCCCCGCCGTTCCCGAGCATCGTCGCCGTCGCGGAGCTCGTGCGGGGAAGCAACGTCACGGTCTCGTCGCAGAACGTCCACTTCGCCGACGAGGGCGCGTACACCGGCGAGGTTTCCCCCCGGATGCTCGCGGATGCCGGGGCGACGCACTGCATCATCGGCCACTCCGAGCGGCGCCAGTACTACGCGGAGACCGACGATGCGGTGAACCGCAAGATCAAGGCGGCGCTGGCGGCGGGGCTTACGCCCATCTTCTGCCTCGGGGAGACGCTGTCGCAGCGCGAAGCCGGCAGCACCTTCGACGTCGTCGAGGCGCAGCTCCTCCGGGGGCTGAACGATATCCCCGCGAAGGAAGCTCCGAAGGTCGTCGTCGCGTACGAGCCGGTGTGGGCCATAGGTACCGGCAGGACGGCCACCCCGGAGCAGGCGCAGGACGTCCACGCGTTCCTGCGGGGCCGGCTGAAAGGGATGTGGGACGACGCGGCCGAATCCGTCCGGATCCTCTACGGGGGTTCCGTCAAGCCGGACAACATCGCCACGCTGATGGCGAAGCAGGACATCGACGGCGCGCTGGTGGGCGGGGCCAGCCTCGCCGCCGACTCGTTCGCGAAGATCGTGAAGTTCAAATAAACGCCTCGCCAAAAGGAAACGGAACGAACAATGCATACGCTCATCGTCATCCTGCACGTGATCGTCTCGATCGCAATGATCCTCGTCATCCTCCTGCAGACCGGGAAGGGCTCCGACATCGGGGCGGTCTTCGGCGGGGGGTCCTCCCAGACCCTGTTCGGCTCCACGGGGCCCACCAGTTTTTTAAGCAAGATGACGGCCGGCGCCGCGATCCTGTTCATGGTCACGTCGCTGTTCCTGGCCTATTTCTCCGGCACCGGGGCGTCCAGGAGCATCATGAAGGACACCCCCCCGGTCTCGACGTCTCCCGCGGTCCCGGCCCCAGCCGCACCCGTGGCGCCTGCGCCGGCTCCGGCCGCCCCCGCGGCGAAATAGTCTCCGTCGCGGATGCGCCTCCCGAGATCCCTCGGGTGAAAAAGAAAAACCCCGGCGGGTTTCCCGCCGGGGTTCTTGTTTTCAGAGGTTTCTTTTTTTTTGGTTTTTTGCCGGTTACGCCTTGGTGACGTTGGCGGCCTGCGGCCCCTTCGGGCCTTCCGTGATCTCGAACTCGACGCGCTCGCCTTCCTTCAGTGAGCGGAAACCGTCCATCTTGATCGCGCTGAAATGCACGAAAACGTCCGGACCGCCTTCCTGTGCGATGAAACCGTACCCCTTCGCGTCGTTGAACCACTTCACCGTTCCTTGTGCCACTGCTTCGTACCTCCTGACTGGATTCCGCTTGCAAACATAGGCATAAAGCCAAAAATTTGCAGCATTCCTGACGTTAACAACCGCACATCCCGATGTCAAGAATAAATAATTCCTGCGGGACCAACCTTCCCTGCGGTCTTCCTTACGGTCTTCCCTTCTCCTCCTGCGCCTTCCCGCACCAACTGCAATAGAGCGCGCCCCGGTCGATCCAATGCAGGCAATTGCGGCACTGCATTTCCGGGGAATCGGGGGCCTTCTCCTCCTCGGACTTATCGTCCCAGGCCTCCTCGTAGTACTTCCAGTCGTCCTTTTTCATTCCCGCCCCCGTCCTGTCGGCTTGAAGGAGGCGCACCCCGGAGAGACGCCGCCGTACCTGTATTATCGGCAGCGGGGAGCGGGAAATTCGGCGAAAACAGAACCACAGAACCGGGACGTAGATGAGTTCTACCGCAGTTTGGGGACAGAGATGGAACATCCACGGAGTCGGACCGCAGAACCGGGACGTAGATGAGAAGTCCCAAAAGCCTGGAAGCCTGACAGCCTGATATGCAGGACTTCTCATCTACGTCCCGGTTCTGCGGTCCGATCATCTCTGTCCCCGATTTGGCGGAGAACTCATCTACGTCCCGGTTCTGCGGTTCCGGTTCTGCGGTTTTACGATATAGTTTCCACAATGTCCGATTCCGACAACAAGAAGATGGGGCGCGCGGCGGCGGTGATGATGGCGTCGGTGCTCCTTTCCCGCATTCTCGGGTACGCGCGGGACGCCGTTATCGCGTACCAGCACGGCGCGACCCCGGAGACGGACGCCTACTTCGCCGCGTTCACCATCCCCGATTTCCTGAACCACCTCCTGGCGGGCGGCGCGCTGTCCATCACGTTCATCCCGATATTCTCCCGGTTCCTCGCGGAGGGGAAGGAAGAGGAGGGGTTGCGGGCGTTCTCGACCATCGCCACGGTGATGGGAATCGGCATGGTCTTTTTCATCGTGCTGGGGGAGCTGCTCGCCGGGAAGATCATCCCGCTCATCCTGCCGGGCTTCTCCCCGGCGCAGGCCGCCGCGGCCACGCGCCTCACCCGGATCGTCCTCCCCGCGCAGATCTTCTTCTACGTCGGCGGACTGCTGATGGCCATCCAGTACGCGCGGAAGCAGTTCCTCCTCCCGGCCCTTTCCCCTCTCATCTATAACGCAGGGATCATCGCGGGCGGGCTGCTGGGCGGGCGGGCCCACGGGATGGACGGGTTCGCGTGGGGCGTCGTCGCCGGGGCGTTTCTCGGCAACTTCGCGCTGCAGCTTTACGGGGCCCGGCGCGGGAGCTTCTCCTTCCGCCCCCGGATCGACCTGTCCGACCCGAGCCTCAAGGAATTCATCCGGCTCTCCATCCCCATCATGCTGGGCTTCTCCCTCGTCGTGGTGGACGAGTGGACGCTGCGGGTCTTCGGCTCCTTCCTGCTGGTCGGTGCGATCACCTGGCTGAACAACGCGCGCCGCCTGATGATGGTGCCCGTGGGCATCCTCGGGAACGCCTCCGGGGTGGCCTCGTACCCGTTCCTCGCGGAGCTGGCGGCGAAGGGGAAGAAGGAGGAGATGTGGGACGCCCTCTCCATCACCCTGCGATGGGTCTTCCTCGTGTCCGCCTGCGTGGGGACGATCGCCTTCGTCCTGTCGCGCGAGGCGATCCTGGTGGTCTACCAGCGCGGGGCGTTCCGGATCGACGACACGCTCCTCACCGCCTCGGCGTTCTCGGCCTTCGCCGTCGGGATCCCCTTCTGGTGCTCGCAGGCGATCGTGGCCCGCGGCTTCTTCGCGATGAGGGACACCTGGACCCCCACCCTGGCGGGAACGGCGTCCTGGATCACCGCCCTGCCGGTCTACTATCTCCTTCAGCAGTCGCACGGGGTCTTCGGCCTCGCGCTGGCGAGCACGTTCGGCATCCTGCTGAACGCGGTGGCGCTCTACGGTATCCTGATGCACCGCACGGTGGGAAGGCGCGGCGTGCCGGGGTTGGCCGAGTACGGGAAGATGACGCTGGCCGCGGTCGCGGCGGGTGCGGCCGGCAGGTACGCCCTCTCTGCGGCAGAGCGGTTCCTGTCGTGGGAGACGTTCACCGGGGCGCTGGCGCGGGCCGCGGCCGGCACCGTCCTGATCGCGGCGGCCTATTACCTCGCCGCCCTCCTGCTCGGGTGCCGCACGGTGCGCCTGATCCACGGACAGAAGGACCTGCTGCACCCGCCGTCCGCCGGCACTGCCGCCCCGGCCGTTCCCGCCGCCCCGGCGCCGGACATGGAGGACCGCCCTTGATCACGCGGCTCACGGACGGGATATGGGTCGTCCACGGCGGGAAGAACGGGCGGTACCCGTATTCCCACTCCCTCTACCTCCGTGACGGGGGCGGGGTGCTGGTCGACGCCGGCTCGGACCCGGAGGAGATCGAGCGTCTCCGGGACGGGGAAGGGATCTCCACGGTCGTGATGACCCACTACCACGAGGACCATTTCACCTACATCTCCCTGCTCCCGGACGCGGAGGTCTGGGCCTCCGCGGCCGACGCGCCGGCCCTCGAATCGCTCGAGACCCTGCTCGCCTTCCAGGCGGCCCTTGGAAACGAGTGGGAAGCGCGCTACCGGAAGCTGCTCGCGGAGAAGTTCCCCTTCGCCCCGCGCAAGGTCGCCCGCCGGGTGTCCGACGGGGAGGAGATGCGTTTCGGCAAAACGGCGGCAATCGCCGTGGTGGCCCCCGGTCACTCGCCCGGGCACCTGTGCCTGCTTTTCCCGAAGGAGGGGATCCTGTTCCTGGGGGACTACGACCTGACGGCGTTCGGCCCGTGGTACGGCGACGCGCCGTGCGGCATCGAGCAGTTCCGCGGCTCCGCCCGGCGCCTGGCGGCGATCGGCGCGGACACCTGCGTGGTCTCCCACGAAGGGCCGGTCCACCCCGGGCCGGTCACGGGGAAGGTCGAGGAATACCTGTCGGCGATCGACCGGAGGGAAGAGGCGCTGCGGGGGTTCCTGCGGGAGCCCAGGACGCGGGAGGAGATCATCTCCCGGCGGCTGGTCTGCGGCCGGGGGAACGACTGGTGGTGGCTCGACTACGCGGAGTGGTCGCTCGTCTCGAAGCACCTCGAGGGGATGATCCTGTGCGGGGAGGCGACCTTCGAGGGCGGGCGCTACCTGCTGCTCCCGTAGGGGTCACGCGCGGTCGTAGTGCGAGAACTTCATCGTGTAGTTGCCGCGCCCCTGCGAGAGCGACCGCAGCGCCGTCACGTAGCCGAACATCTCCTTCAGCGGGACGACCGCGGAAAGCAGGCCCGTGTCGAACCGCCGGTCGACGGAGGTGACCCGCCCGCGCCGGGCGTTGACGTCGCCGATGACGCCGCCCAGGAACTCCTCCGGGACGGAGATCTCCACCTCCATCAGCGGCTCCAAGAGGAACGGCTTCCCCCTCTCGTACGCCTCCTGGAACGCCTTCGCTGCGGCCACCTTCGCGACCATCTGCGAGGCGGCGCCCGAAAGGAAGGCCATCCCGGTCAGGTCCACCGTGACGTCGTCCACCGGGTACCCCAGGGCGCCGAAGAAGGCGGCTTCCCGCAGCCCCATCTCCACGCCGTCGGCCACGTCCTGGCCCAGCCCCAGCATGCGGTACCCGTCGAGGATCCTCACACCGGATCCCCGCGGGGCCGGGGCGATGGAGACCGTCGTGGACACCTTCACCGGCCGCTCGTTGATCTCCCGCTCGAAGACGCTCTCCGCGGTCGCCGCCGCCGTCAGCGTCTCGCGGTAGACCACCTCGGGGTTGCCCTTGCGGACCGTCAACCCGTACTCCCGGTCCAGTCGGTCGAGCACGACGTCGAGGTGGAGCTCCCCCATCCCCG
>DCUH01000051.1 GCA_002327765.1 bacterium UBA2219
CTCGTCGACGATGGCGTAGTGCAGCTCGCGCTGGGCGCACTGCCGCAAGTCCTGCACCATATTGTCGCGCAGGTAGTCGAAGCCAAACTCGTTGTTCGTGCCATAGGTGACGTCCGCGCGGTAGGACGCCTGCCGCTCCGCGTCGTCCATCCCGTGGACGATGACGCCCACCGACAGCCCGAGGAACCGGTACAGCTGCCCCATCCAGTCGGCGTCGCGCCTGGCCAGGTAGTCGTTCACCGTGATGAGGTGGACGCCGCGGCCGGTCAGCGAGTTCAGCACGATGGGCAGCGTCGCGACAAGCGTCTTCCCCTCGCCGGTCCGCATCTCGGCGATCCGCCCCTCGTGGAGGACGACCCCGCCGACCAGCTGGACGTCGAAGTGCCGCATGTTGAGGACGCGCTTCCCGGCCTCCCGGACGACGGCGAACACCTCGGGAAGCAGGTCGTCGAGCAGCTCGCCGTTTGCGGCCCGTTCCTTGAATTCCGCGATCTTCGCCGCGAGCCGGTCGTCGGGAAGGGAAAGAAGCGGCGCCTCCAGCGAGTTGACCTGGTCCACGACAGGGCGGATCCGGGCGAGCGTCCGCTCGTTCTGGGTGCCGAACATCTTTTTCAGGAAATCCATTATCATCTGGCGGGTTCCCCCGGTTTCTTCTCGGTCTCGACCCAATATCATACGCCGGAAAAAAAACGCCCCGACGGGGAATTCCCCCCGGGGCCTGCTTGCCTTTCCAGGTTTCAGCCGTTAATTCAGAAAACGAGCGGGGTTGACCCGCAGCCCGTCGACGCAGACCTCGTAATGTAAGTGCGGCCCGGTGACGCGGCCGGTCGCCCCCACCTTCCCCAGCTCCTCGCCGCGCTCGACGAAATCGCCCTCCTCGACCTTCCGTTCGGAGAGATGGGCGTAGACCGTCCGGTATCCCGCACCGTGATCCACTACGACCACGTTCCCGAGCAGCGCCTCGAACCGGCTCTTGACGACGGTCCCCGGCCCGGCGGCGGCAACGACGGTGCCCGTCGGGGCGACGATGTCGACCCCGTGGTGGAAGACGGGCGTCCCGGTGAACGGGGAAGTCCGCGTCCCGAAGCTGGAAGACAGGACCCCGCGGACCGGCCATCCGCCGGGGACGCTTTCGAGGAGGAGCCGCCGCTTTTCGAGCCGCTCGCCGATCCGGTCGAGGTTCTCGACCTCCACCAGCAGGTCGCCCTTCATCCGGTCGAATTTCCGGTCCAGGAGCCGGTCGAGCCGGACGGGCGCCGACGTTTCCGGCGTCTCGATCCCGCCGACGCCAGAAACCGGGCCGCCGGCAGGATTGCCGTTTTCATCCAACGACTTCAGCCGGCTGTTCATCGACCGCAGCCGGTCGACCTCGGCCATCAGCCCTTCGAACTTGGCGTGGAGGTTGTGCAGGGCGAGGTTCTGGTCGGAAACCCGGGCCCGCAGCGCCCGAAGTTCCCCGATCTTGGAGAGGTTGTCGCGGATGTCGTAGATTCCCTGGGTGAGGAGCACGAAAACGACCGCCGTCACGGCGACCGTGGCGATCGCGGCGGTACGCCCCAGGCGGATCTCGAAATGCCGCCCGGCATACCCCACCCTGAAGGTGATGAGATGGTTGTTCCCCACCTGCTCCGTGGCCCCCCGATGTCAGGAAAAGCCACGGCAGGTTAACACACCCGCGGAACCGATGTCAATGTCGTAAAACCAATACGAAATCGAGCCGTTATGCCATTATTCCCCGACGGCTTTCTTCTTCTGCGCCCGGTCCAGTTCCCTGTTTTTCGCGACCACGGTGTCCATGATCTCCCCGCAGTTCACGCAGCGCCACGCATAGAAGATCTCCATGGTCGCCTGGAACCGCTCGAAAACCATCGCACCGCCGCAACGGAGGCACCTCATCCGGTTCTCTTTCAGGCTACCCGGCCGGGTCGCTTTCGGTGTTGCCAACCTGGTCTCTTTCGGGTTCCCCTTCCCCTTCATGATCGGCCCCCTTTCCCGACTTCTCCCTGTCGTCTCGAAAATACGATGCCGTGCGAAAGGTACGGTTTCACGGGCGCCGCCCCTGTTGGACGTTTCGGCCCCCGGGAAAAGTCACATTTTTATCACATTTGCTATTGCGAATTACAGCCCCTTATTGCTAATTGTGGACGACCCGGTGATATAATCTTGGCATCCTCCCCCTTGGAGCTTCCGTACCGTGGGAAAAAAACGCCTGGGCGAATTCCTTGTCGAATCGGGCCTTATTTCCGAAGAAGACCTGACGAAGGCCCTTTCGGAGCAGCGGACCAAGCGGGGAAAGCTCGGGGACGTCATCGTCACGCTGGGGCTGGCCACCGAGAGCGAGATCGCCCAGGCCCTGGCCATCCAGCTCGGGATTCCCCTCATCGACCTCCAGAACACGCCCGTCGAGCCGCAGGCCATCGAGCTCATCGGGGAGAAGGTCGCCCGGAAGCACCTGATCGTCCCGGTGGCCATCGACCACAAAGAGCTCCATATCGCCATGGCGGACCCCTTGAGTTTCGAGGCGTTCGAGGACGTCCGGTTCGCCTCCGGCTACACCATCAAGCCGTTCCTGGCCACCCGGGCGGACATCCTCTGGGCGATCGACCAGCATTATCACCTCGGTTCCTCCCTCACGACGATCGTGAAGGACATCGCCGACGAGCGGATGGTGGAGGTGGTGGGCGACCAGGGAGACGCCGACGGCCGGGACATCGAGGACCTCCGGAAGAAATCCGAGGCCGCCCCGGTCATCCGGATGGTCAACCTGATCATCTCGGAGGCGGCGGAAAAAGGCGCCTCCGACATCCACATCGAGCCCACCAAGACCGCTCTCCAGATCCGCAACCGGATCGACGGGCTTTTGCATAAGACAATGGATCTCCCGAAATGGGTCCAGGGCGCCGTCATTTCCCGCGTGAAGATCATGGCGAAGATGGACATCGCGGAGAAGCGGCTTCCCCAGGACGGCCGGATCGGCGTCCGCATCGGCGGGAGGAGCCTCGACCTGCGGATCTCCACCGTCCCCGCCAACTACGGGGAGAAGGTGGTCATCCGGATCCTCGATTCCGCCAACGCGGCCATCTCGCTCGACGCCATGGGGCTGGCCCCCGCCGAGCTCTCCACGATGGAGGAGATCATCAACCGCCCGCAGGGGATCATCCTGATCACCGGGCCCACGGGGTCCGGGAAGACGACCACCCTGTACGGCATCCTCAACAAGATAAAGACGGTGCAGGAGAACATAACCACCATCGAGGACCCGATCGAGTACGAGCTCGACGGGATCAACCAGGTGGCGGTCCAGGAGAAGATCGGGCTGACGTTCCCCTCGATGCTTCGGTCGCTGCTGCGCCAGGACCCGGACATCATCATGGTCGGCGAGATGCGCGACGCGGAGACGGCCGCCATCGCGGTCCAGGCGGCCCTCACCGGGCACCTGGTGTTCTCCACGATCCACACCAACAGCTGCGTAGCCACCGTCACCCGCCTGCGCGACCTCGGGATCCCCTCCTACCTCATCGCCACCACGATCGTCGGGATCGTCGCCCAGCGGCTGGTCCGGACGATCTGCCCGAAGTGCAGGGTGCAGGAGGCGCCGACCGAGCGCGACGTCCTGCGGCTGGGGCTGAAGGCCACCGTCCCCGTCTATCGGGGCGAGGGGTGCTCGTTGTGCAACGGCACCGGGTACAAGGGCCGCGTCGGGATCTACGAGATGATGGTGTTCACCCAACCGATCCGCGACCTGATCGCGGCGAACGCCACCGAGAACGACCTGCGCCAGATGGCGATCTCGCGGGGGATGGTCACGCTGGGAAGGAACGCGCTCGACAAGGTCGTCTCGGGGATCACCTCGGTGGACGAGGTGTTCCGCGTGGTTGAAACCGATGCGGACTTCGCCTCCGCCTGCCCGCAGTGCGCGACGCCGCTCGAGGCGGAGTTCATCATGTGCCCGTCCTGCGGCTACTCGGTCGTCTCCGTCTGCCCTGGCTGCCGCAGGACGCTGTCCCAGGACTGGAAGTTCTGCCCCTACTGCCGGAACGACCTGCTGAAGCGGGAGAACAAGCGCTCGTTCGCCTGAAGGGACCCTCCCGGCGGCCGCTTCACTGGTGCATCGTCCAGCCGCCCCCCGCGTACAGGAGCTGACCCGTAAGCCAGTGCGACTGCTCGGACGCCAGGAAGACGATCACGTCCGCCACGTCCGCGGGGCGCCCCACGCGCCGCAGCGGGTTCCGGGCGGCGACCGAGGCCTCCTCGAACGGCGTCAGGTAGCCCGTCTGCACGGGCCCGGGGGCCACGATGTTCACCGTGATCCCGTACACCCCAAGCTCCGCCGCGGCGGACCGGCTGTACGACTCGATGGCGTGCTTGCTCGCGGCGTAGCTGACGTTGACCGGGTGCGCGTGTGCCGCGTCGGTGCTCAGATTGATGATCCGCCCCCACCGGGCGTCCCGCGCCTGGTGCCGCTCCACGTATTCGGCCATCATCAGCGCGTAGGAGCGGGCGTTCACGGAGAAGTTGAGGTCGATCCCCTCCGGCGAGATCCGCGCGACACCGAAGCCCTCGGAGGTCTCCTGCCGCGCGTCGAACGTGTCCAGGGCGGCGTAGGTGTGGTTGTTCACCAGGATGTCCACGGCCCCGAGCTCCCGCTCGCAGACGTCGAACAGCGCGGGGATGTTCCCGACATCCGACAGGTCCGACTCGGCGGTCGCCGCCGCGCCGCCGGCCTCCCGGATCGCCCGGACGGCGGCCTCGGTCGTCCTCTGCTGGTTGGCCCGATAGAGGAGGACCCCGCCTTCCCCTTTCAGGATGGCCCGCGCGAGCTCCTCTTCCGTGTGCGCGACCGGCTCCCGGTAGAACGCGAGGAACACCTTCGCGCCCTGGGCCGCGAGCGCCGACGCCGCCGCGGCCCCGATCCCGTGGTTCGCGCCCGTCACCAGCGCGACCTTGCCCGTAAGCTTCGGGTCGATCATCTTCCCTCCCGCCCCTACAGATTCCTCTTCTCGAACCAGAAGAACAGCCCCAGCACCGCCGCCCAGAAGAACGGGACGATCACCCACGGCGAGACGCCCAGGGCTTCCGGCAGGCCGATCTTGCCGTAGTCCTTCCACGACAGCACGGTCGCCTTGAAGAAGGGGTAGAGCTCGGCGTAGACGGCGGCCCCCGCGATCATCCCCGCGACGGCGAACAGGGCGTGCCAGCGCCCCTCCCCGACGGCCCCCACCGACGTGCCGGGGCAGAATCCCATGATCGCCCAGCCGGCGCCGAAGAGCGCCCCGCCGACCACCACCGCCCCGACGTTCATCGGCTTGTGGCCCAGCTTGAGGATTCCCGCGTCGGACAGCCACAGGATCCCCACCATCCCCACCAGGATCGACGAGAGCATGAACTTCAGGATCGTCATGTCCTTGAGCAGCATCGCCCCGAGCTGCTTCTCGAAGCGCAGGACGCGCCCTTTCTGGAGAAGGAAACCGAACAGCAAGCCGGTGACGAGCCCGAGAATCTGTTCGACGGTCATGACGCCCTCCTTCCGTAGACGATGTGCGCCACGACGATTCCCACCCCGAAGAACAACGCCAGCGCGACGAATGCGCTGACGGAAAGCTGCATCATCCCGCTCAGGCCGTGGCCGCTCGGGCAGCCGTCCGCCATTCGCGCACCTACCATGGCGACGATCCCCCCCAGGAACGCGCCGGCCGCCCGCTTCCCGACGGACGGGCCGAACCGCTCCTCCCAGACCGGCGGCACCCCTTCGGCCTTGAAGCTTTTATCCGTCTTCGAGGAGATCAGCGCGCCGAGGAGGATGCCCGCGACCAGCATGAACTGCCAGTCCACCTTGATCTTCTGACTGGCGAAGTACTCGTTCGCGGCTACGTTTTCCGGGGCGACCGTCCGCTCGAGCAGGCCGGCGGCGCGCACGAACGTGGTCGACGCACCGAGGTAGCTCGTCTTCCCCAGCACCTTGGTGGTCGCGACCGCGGAGGCGATGGCCAGCAGCCCCAACAGCGCTCCGGCGAGGTAGGGGCTCCATCCCCCGTCCTTCCTTCTCCAATCCATGGCTTCCTCCTTATCTCCCGGGTTCGAGGCACTCCTTCAACGCGAAGGGATACGGCGGGCACCCCGGGATCCGGAGGTCGAACTCCCGGTCCGCGGGGCAGCAGTTCCCGAACGCGATCGTCATCGCGCCCGTCGGGTCGCCCTCCTCGAGGATCGATCCCATGTGTACGTCCGCCTCCCGCTCGGGCTCCCGCCCCAGCAGGCCGCACGACAGCAGGAAGGCGTTCATGCAGGAGCTGCAGGCGTCGCGGTTGCGGACGCGGAACTTCGCGGGCACGACGGCGCCGGACTCCGCCTTCCGGAACGGGCGGCGGACGTCTTCGATGCGCTCCCCGGCCGTCCCGATTCGCGCCGGGTCGATCCCGCGCGCCTCGACGACCATCTTCAGGTGCCGCACGTCGTCGAGCCCGTGCCCCATGACGGCACAGCCGACGCAGTCCGCCTCGGCCGGGTCCTCCCCCGCCAGAAGGAGGTCCATCCGCACGATGTCCCCGCCGCGCGGCCCCATCCGCTCCATGCAGGAGATCGCGTCCACGACGTTGAGGCGGGGACGAACCGTATTGTTCAGGTCGACGATCGCCTTGTCGAGGCCGACCTCGTGGCAGCGCCTCTTCGCGCCGCCTACCAGAAGCCCTTTCAGGTTCTTCAGGCACAGCGTGACGCCGGTGGCGTAGTGCACCTTCATGTTGGGAAGGTTGACGATCGCGTCCGCCTCGAAGACCTCCCGGGCGATCGGGAGCCGGTCGAACGCGAGCGGCTCCTTCACTTCCGCCAGGACCGCCTCGGAGCGGTTCAGGTTGTACAGCGGGACGCCGTACCGGCGGGCGAGCTCCGCGTATCCGGTCTTCTCGAAGAACATGTCCGTCATCTTCGCGTCGCCGAAGGTCGACTCTGCGAAGAAGACCTTCCCCGCCCCGAAGTCGAGGAGCATCCGGAGGAGCGCCTCGGACAGCGCCCGGTCGGTGCACCCCTCGACGCCGTTCAGGTTGGGCTTCAGCAGGACCCGGTCGCCGCGCCGCACGAAGCGGCTCAAGCCCCCGAGCAGCCCCAGGGCTTCCTCCAGGGCTTCCGGCACGCCCCGGAGCGTCTTCACCAGGCTCACTTTCGGGAAAATATGGGGCGCTCCGGAGGTCACTTGTCCTGGTACCACGTCCGCGACCAGAGGAAACGGAACGACTCCTCCTTGGTCAGGACGCCGGTCTTCACGAGGATGCGGCGGAGCGTGAACAGGAAGATGACCACCATCCCGAAGGTGATCATGACGTACAGGGGGATGGTGGAATACACGCCGTACACGCTGTCCCCGGGGACCTTCGGAACAATGTTCCCCTTCCAGAACACGTAGCCGGCGCCGATCGCCAGGAGGACGGTCAAGACGTAGGACAGCTCCGCGATCAATATGTCGTGCGGCGATTTGTTTGTCATCGGGCCTCCATGGGGGATTCTACCGCGTTCCGCCGGAAAACCGGCCGGGAGTCCGTTTCGCGGCGCGCGGCTCGGGGGGGACGCCGAGGGCGGCCAGGAACTTCTCCGGCTCCTTCAGCCACAGGGAGACCTTCTCCCGCGCGCCTTCCCCCGAGACGAGCTCCACCTCGACGCCCCGCCGCTTGACGAACTTCCGGAAGATCGTGCGGGCGGGCGCCCGTTCGTCGGCCACGGGCCGGGCCGACGACACGCCCGTGAGCGGCACGCGATGCTCGACCCCCAGGATCTCCGGAAGGAACAGCCAGTTGAACGGGACGAACGGGTGGATGTCCAGCACGTCGTCGCTGACCTGGACCACCAGACAGCCGTTGGCCCCGCCGAGGCGGGTGAACCAGTTCCTTTGGGAGTTGCCCGTCGCGTTCCATTCCCGGAACCGGACGCGCGGGAGGCGGCGGTAGAAGATCGGCTTCCCCCGGAGCGCCCGGTAGACCAGGGAGGCGCCCGCCCAGGCCAGGACCCAGGCCGCTGAGAGGACTATCCGGTCCGGGAATTCCAGGGTCATCCCGGGGGCCCGCCGGCCGGGCGGCCCCGGCCCTCCCTGGCCTTCGCCCCCAAATAGGCGGCCCCGAAGAGCAGGAAGGCGACCGCGAGCCACGCCAGCAGCATCTTGTTGAACTGCGCGGACCCGAAGGACCCCATCTCCCCGCCGAACAGGCGGAAGAGCCCTCTCCCGGTGGCGGCGAAGAGGACGATCAGGAGGGTGATCGACGGGACGCAGCCGGCAAGCCAGCCGACCAGCAGCCCGACCGCTGCGGCCGTCGCGTACACCGAGACGTTCAGCAGCCTTTCGTTCCCGCCGGACAGGAAGAAGACCGTGAGCGGGACCAGGATCATCAGCACGGTCCCCGCCAGGATGTGCCAGAAGTTGTACTGGTCCCCGCCCCCGGCGTCGGCCCCCGACAGGACGCTTTTCCCGCGGATCAGCTTTTCGTCGATCTTCATGCCGTCTCCGGTCTTCTTCATTTTCGGGCCGTCCCCTTGAAGAATGTGTAGACGAAGGTGCCGTCCCCTTCCGCGGTGCGGTACAGGTCCCGGATCCCGCGGTCCCATTCGTCCCGGCTCATCATGCCCGCCCCGAGCGCCCGCTCCCTCACCCCCTCGACCATCGCGGTGAAGGTGTTCTTCGTGAACCCCTCGACCAGGCCGGGCCTGCCCGAATCGGCGTAGACCGTCCGGGGGGAGACCGAGACGTCGCGGAATCCCGACGCCCGCAGGACCGGGTAGAGCCGCCTCCCGATCAGGGCGTTGCCTCCTTCGCCGGCCTGGAGATCGACGAGGCACCGGATCGCCCTCCTCGCAACCGCGCTGTCGGGGTGGAAAAACGCCGATCCGTGGTCGCCCTCGATCGCGGTGATCGACCCTCCCCGCTTCAGCACCCTCCGGAGGCAGGACAACGCCCCCTCCGGGTCCCGGAGGTGCTCCAGGACGAAGCACAGGAACACGTGGTCGAAGCTCTCGTCCCGGAACGGCAGCCGGAAGATGTCGGACCGAAGGAAGGTCACGTTCGTCGCTCCCCGCGCGGACACCCCGCGCCTCGCCGCCCGGAGCGATTCCCCCGACAGGTCGACGGAGACGAACCGCGCTTCGGGGCTGTTCCCCGCCAGGATCCCCGTCTGCGCCCCGACGCCGCACCCCGCCTCCAGCACCGTGCTGCCGGCGGGATACGTCGTGTCCTGGTGCAGGATCTCCGCCAGGGTGGCCGCCTGGTCGACGAGCCGCTCGCCCTCCCTGGGCGTGTAGCCGTGGACGTATCCCTTCCCCGTCATGTCACCTATTGTACTTCGGGAAATGCGATCGTGCGTCAGAAGGAGGCCAGCAGGACGATCGAAGCGAGTCCGAAGGCCTTGACCATCCGCTTCAGCCACCAGAAGCACCGGGAGCCGAAACTGCCGCCCGAATTGAAATCGGGCCCCAGCCCCCACGCCAGGAGCGCCTTCGGGTTCCGCCGGTAGTCGGTCTTTACCCAGGTCATTCCGTGTTCCCGTAACCTTTCGTATCCAATAACAATTATCGACGCATCGATTGCCGCGCCTTCCCATTACTTATCGGCGGATTTCCCGCGAACTTAAACGGATCGGGCCGGGTCACCGCGGGACGGGTGGCCCCTGCAGCGTCTTCAGGCTGTTGGCCATGGTGGAAACCAGCGGATCGTAGTACGCACCCTTCGAGGCCGGGTAGACCGCCTCGAAGCTCACGAACTGCCTCTCCACCGGCTTGTAGACGACTTTTTTCAGGAAATTCCTTTCGCCGTCGGTCCCCTTGATGACGAAAGCGTCGCCCTTGAAGGACTTGTGCGTCACCTTGCGGCCCGGGTCCTCCTTCCCGATGCTCAAGAGGGCCTCTCCGTAGGCGGCGGCCAGCGTCTGGTTGAGGGGGGCGGCGTACCCGTAGGCCGAAGCGATCGCCCTGCCGTCCCGGGAAAGGAACTTCTGCCCGCCGCCGTCGGCGGATTCCCCCTGCGGGATGAAGACCTCCTTGGGATAGGCGACGCTGAAGGCGAACTTCATGTTCACGTACCACTCGGTGGCGATCTTGCCGGCCGCCGCCGCGAAGAGAGGCAGCGACAACAGGAGCAGGCTGGCGGACAGGGTCTTCCATCGCATGGCAGTCCTCCCTTGCGGATGCGCCGTCATGTGGCGAATTTCAGGTGCTTGGCGTTCCGCAGCATCCTCAGCGCGTCGTTGATGACGTCGTTCTGGCCTTCGTTCGTGAGGATGGTGAATGAAACGGCCAGCTCCCCGACGCGGAGTATTCCCTGGGTCATGTATTTCCACGTGCCGGGCCGCGGGGAAGGGTCCGTCGCGAAGAAGTAATAGCCGCGCCCGGAAGCTCCCTGGATCTCCATCACCTCCAGTTTCTTCTCGACCGAGGAGCGTTCCGCCTTCCTCGCGGAATCCTCGACCTGCCTCCGGATGGACGCGTCGCTCGCGGCGGCCACCGTTTCCCGCGAGGGGTCGATCGGCGTCAGCAATACGAGGAAGGAATCCGGCGACCTCGTCTTGAACAGGATCGTCTGGGGGGCGCCGGCCGAGTCCTGCCGGATCTCGTGGAACCAGGAGACGGGGACTTCCAGCTTCAGCTTCTCCTGGTCTCGCAGCGGGAACAGGCGGCCGAAGGTGTCTTCGGCGCCGGCCGCGGCGGCGAGGAACAAGGCGGCCGCGGCCGCGAGGAGCAAGGCGACGAGGAACGGCGTCTCCCGGCGCCGGGTCACCGGTCCAGCCCCTTCGCGTCCCGGTCGGCGAACACCTCCTTCGCCGCGAACATGCCGTTCAGCGCCCCGTTGACGTGCACCTTCAGCTGGGGGGTCGCGTATCCCAGCGCCGTGAGCGCCGCCACGGTGGCGATCTCGCGCGATTTCAGGTCGAGCCCGGGACGCCGGTAGACGTCCCCGAACGGGTATTCGATCGTATACCTTACCGGGTCGGGGGCGATGTCTTTCAGGAATTCGATGACCCTTTCGCCGGCCTCCCCGTCGATCGCCTTCAGCATCTCCCACCCTTTTTCGAACCGGTCCCCGCTCATGCGCGCCCTCCTTTCGGGCCGATCGCATCCCACGTAATATATTTCACCCGGATCGCGGCACCAAGCGGGATCAGGGCGGCCGCCTACAGGCGCGCGCCGAAGCCCCCGCGCGCGGGCGCGTCCCGCGGATCGCTTCACGCCCCGCCGTCCTCCCTCCCGCGCCTTCCCGCGACGATCCCGATCACCATCCTTTGTCCGTCGGCCATGTCAATCCGCCGCGCCCCGGCCGCGGGTCAGGTATGCCAGCACGCGCCCCATCAGCCCGTTGGCCCTCCCGTAGGTTTCCGCCGGGGTCGCCAGCATTTCAGACCGGGACTGGATATACGGGCCGGGCGCCAGCTCTTCCCCGCAGTTCCCGATCAACGCCCGGACGCTCTCGGGAGTGGTCTCGAGGTGGAACTGCATGCCGATCACGTGCCTTCCGAGCTGAAAGGCCTGGTTGCCGCAGCCCTCGCTCCGCGCAAGGCGGACCGCCCCTTCCGGGAGGTCGAACGTCTCGCCGTGCCAATGAAATACGTCGCACCGGGCCGGGAACCCGAACATGCCTGCCGCGCCGGTCGTCGCCTCGACCGGGAACCAGCCGATCTCCTTTACGGGGTTTTTGTACACGCGGCTTTCCAAGGCATTCGCGACGAGCTGGGCCCCGAGGCAGATCCCGAGAACCGGGACGCCCCGGCCGACAACCTCGCGCAGGAACCGCTTCTCGGCCGCAAGCCACGGGAATTCCGCCTCGTCGTTGACGCTCATCGGGCCGCCCATGGCGACGACGAGGTCGAGCCCTTCCGGCTCCGGCAGCGCCGGGTCCTCGTAAAAGCGCGTGTACTCCGGATTCGCCCCGCGCTCCCGGAACCAGGCGGACATGCTGCCGATGTCCTCGAACGGCACGTGCTGCAGTACGTGGACCCTCATTTTCCGAGCCATCCCTCGTTCGCCCCCGGGAAACAGTCGAACCGCGCGATGTAGGGCTTGATGTCGAGCAGCGGTGTGCCGTCGAGCATGTCGATCCCCTCGACCTCGAGCCGGTTCCCGGACCGCTCCAGGAGCTGCGTCACGGTCATGCCGATGCCGTTGGGCCGGCAGGGGTGACGCGACGCGAACACCCCGTGCGGCAGCTTGTCCTGGGAGCCCGGGCGGACCAGCCGGACCTCCCAGGCCCTGTCGAAGCGATACAGGAGGATGATGTGCGAGAACGTCTCGATGTCCTTCAGCCCTTCCGCGAACTCCGGGAACACCTCCACGGTGCCTTTCGCGCCCCGCGCCGCCGCACCCTGGCTCGGCGTCCCGTCCAGATTCTTGAAAGGCGTATGGATGATCCCTATGGGCTCGAATGCGAGGGGCATGTCACCTGCCCAACGCCTCCTCGAATCGTTTCTCCAGCTCCCCCGTGGACCGGCACGACAGTTTCTTCCCGC
The DNA here is from genome assembly GCA_002327765.1 of bacterium UBA2219. Taxonomy (GTDB): domain Bacteria; phylum Desulfobacterota; class Deferrimicrobia; order Deferrimicrobiales; family Deferrimicrobiaceae; genus UBA2219. The sequence continues at coordinate 12,474 of DCUH01000051.1, forward strand.
CGCCGCCTTTCCCGTCCGCGGACGGCTCGCCCTCGTAGACGTCCACGTAGCCGTCGATGCGGATCTTCAGGTGCATCTCGCTGCGCTTCCCGTCGATGTCCTCGAACCGGACTTCGTAGGCGACGGCGGTCTTCACCTTCCTGTCCTTGATGAAGGGGATCCCGAACCGGCCCCCGCAGTCGGCCTCCTTCTCCGTCAGGCGGGTCAGGCTGTAATCCGTCCGGATCGTCCATCGGCCCTCGTCCGCGTAGGTCGGGATCGCACCCATGTTCCGGAAGACCAGGACGGCTTTCCGGTACGCCTCGGGGGCGGGCAGCGGGATCTCGCCCCCCCCCGCGGCCTGCGGCAGCGCCAGGAGCAGCGACAGGAGCGCCCCCGCCGCGAGCGGCTTCTTCATGATGGATCCCTCCCGTCCGGAGATATCGGCCCGAAGGCCAGCTCGAAACGCTGCTCGGTGACTTCCGTCCCCCACTGCGCGCCGCGGCGCTCCTCGACGCGCGCGAACCCCGCCTGTTCGTACAGGTGGCGGGCCGCATGCAGCCCGGCGAACGTCCGGAGGCGGATCCCCGGGTAGCCGTTGCCGCGGCAGAAATCTACCGCGGCGTCCAGGAGCCGCCGCTCCGCGCCCTGCCCCCGGATCGCGCCGGGCATGTAGCCTCTGTGGATCCCGACGGCGTTCATCTCGCGGTTTTCAGGCCCCCCCGGGGTCATCCGTTGATGTCCACGTAGATCGAGACGGCCAGCGACGCGATCGTGAACAGCCCCGTGAACAGGGCGAGGAAAAGGAACATCCATCGGACCTCGCGGATATTCCCGCCCGGCTTCAGCGCGAATTCCCGGACCCGCGGAGATTTCAACGTCCCGACGGAGAAAAGGAACAGGAACAGGACCGCGGGGAGGCCGAACGGCTTGAACAGGGGGAAATCCGGCCTGTAGACGATGCCGGACCAGAGGTTGAGCCCCAGGAGCAGGGCGAAGGCCGAGAAAACGGAAGCCATCGCCTTCCACCGGACCGGGAACACGCAGCGGACGACCGCGCGCGCCGGATCGCCCGCCGGCGCGAAACCGACCTCGACGATTTCCCGCAGGAGGGGGCCCGGCGCTCCCAGCGTCCAGAAGATGATCCTCGCCGGTATTTCCGCCACGGTGTGCTTTATGACGATCCCACGCCCGATCATCGGGAGGGAACCGTACGGCTCGATCCGGATCACCTGTTCCCGGCGGAAGGAGTTTTTCCCCGAGAACCGGACGTCGATGGCGATCTCGCCCCGGCTCGCCCGCAGGACGGCGAAGGGCCAGCTGGCGTTGAACCAGCCGATCCGGGCGCCCCCCCGATATTCGATCTCCCGGTCCATGCCTCCCCGCGGATGGGCCATGACGGTCAGGCCTTGAAATACTCCTTATGGGCTTCAATATACTTCCACAGCGATTTCCATACATCCCTGTTTCCGCGGGCCAGCTCGTCGATCAAAAAAAACGGGTGCCCTTCCTCCAGGGAGGAAAGCCACCTCGCGCGCCAGTTCCGGTATTTGTGGGGGTTGCGGAACGGGAACAGCCCGGCCGCCTTTTCGAGGCAGGCGGCGGCCTCCCCCGCGCCGATCCGCCGGTAGGCCTCCACGAACACGAAATACGGGGGATCCCCCGGGAAACCGGCTTCGAAGAAGGATCGAAAGCCCCCGGAATCGATGTGCCCCTGGGCCGACGCCGCCAGCCAGGCGGTCCGCACGGGCAGCGGCAGACACCCGGGGTCGCCCCCGACGCGGTCGAGCTCCCGCTGGACGAACGGCCAGATCCGTTCGATCGGGGGCAACGGCTCTCCCGGCCCGCGCCCCTAACCGGCCAGCCGCCGGCCGAGCGCGATGCAGCTCTTCATCGCCTTCCCCCTCGCGCGTACCTCCCCACGTTTCGCCACGCCGGGGACCAGGACCCGGCCGACCCAGCGCATCCCGAGGAAATCGAAGGTCTTCGCGAAGAGATCGAGGGCGGGGCCGGCGGTTTCGTCCGTCCGGTCCGCGAACGGCATGGCGACCGCCGCGGGCTTGCCCGAAAGCTCCCCGCCCCGGGCGGGGGCGCAGAAGAGGAAGAGCCGGTCGATGAAGCCTTTCAGGATCGCCGTCGGCCCGAACCAGTAGACGGGGGTGCCCAGCACGATCGCGTCGGCTTCGACGATCTTCGGGTAGAGGGCCTTCATGTCGTCGTCCTTGACACATTCGTGCTTCCCCTTCCAGCACGCGCAGCACCCGTCGCACTCCGCGATGTCCAGGTCGGCCAGGAATATCGTCTCGGTCTTCGCCCCCGCGGCGCGCGCCCCCTGCAGGATCCGCGACACCAGCACGTGGGTGTTCCCGTTCCTCCGTGGGCTCCCGACGATGCCGAGGACCTTCTTCTTCGACTTCATTCAACCTCCTCCTTGTCGGGCCGGCCCGCCGCCCTGCGGTTCGGCGGCCTTGCGCGCCACGACCATGATCTCCATCTCGTCCAGGTCGATCGGCCTTCTCCCCCAGTTCCCCGCCGTCCCGCCCCACACGCTCCGCACGGACAGCCCCGCGAGGCGGCACAGCAGCGACAGCTCGGTCGGCACGAAGGAGCGTTCCCGGACCGCGACGGCCGGCATCCCTTCCCGCGGCGGCATTTCGCCCGTTTCCGTCATCTTCGACGGGTCGAACCGCCCCTCCGCGACGTCCCGGTTCGTGTATCTCCGGATCATTGCCGCGCCGTTCAGGACGGTGAGCAGCGCCGTCGCCCCGTCCTTCAGGCACCGGGAAATGTTCGACAGGATGGACAGCGGCTGGTCGACCGGGTCGTCTGCCGCGCCGAGCAGCCCGAAGGAGCCCTCGCACAGGCAGATCGCCGCGTCGTATCTGTGGGGAAGCGTAAAGCGGGTGGCGTCCGCGCGGACCCAGTTCACGGCCACTCCGGCCTTCCCCGCCGCCTCCGCCGCCTGCGCGAGCATCCCCGAGGACAGGTCCAGCCCCGTCACGGCGAATCCGCGTCTGGCCAGCTCGACGGAGTGGCGTCCGGCCCCGCAGCCGACGTCGAGGATCGACCCGCCCGGCGCGAGCGCGAGCTCCTCGAGCAGGAAATCGACCTCCCGCACCGTGTCCCTCGTGAACACGTTCTCCATGTAGATCGGCGCGTGGGCGTCGAAGAACGCCTCCCAGCAGCTTTTCTCCGTCATCCGTACGACTCCCTGTAGTCCTCCATCGAGGCCGCGACCACGTCCAGGGCGTGCGCCCGCCCGTAGACGCCGCGGATCTCCGCGGCCGCGGGCTCGCCGGGGACCAGCTTGTACGTCGTGAAATAATGCTCCAGCCGCTCGACCAGCACCCCGGGAAGGTCCGCCACGTCGCGCGCGCCGCCCCACACGAGGTCGTTTTCCAGGACGGATATTATCTTGTCGTCCGCCTCGCCGGCGTCCACCATCCGCAGGCCCCCGACGACCCGGGCGCGCAGGATCACCTCGTTCCGCGCGATGGGCCTTTCAGACAGCACCATGATGTCGAGCGGGTCGCCGTCCCCGGCCCGGCTGCCGGGCGACAGCGCCTTCACGCGCTCCCCGCAATAGGTGCGCGGGACGAACCCGTAGAGCGCCGGCGGCTGCGACGAGCCGCGCTGCGGCCGGTCGACCCGAAGGTATCCGGACGCCTTGTCGACCTCGTATTTCACCAGGTCGAACGGCGTGATCTCGACGTAGACGTTCAGGATCTCCGGCGGCGAGGGTCCCGTTTCGAGGCCGTGCCACGGGTGGGGGCGGAACCGCTCAGGGGTCGCGCCCTTGTCGCATCTCTTCATCGTCGCCTCCCCTTTCACCGCGGGCGCCCGGGCGGCGGAACCGGATCCCGGCGGCCTCGTCCCGTATATCGTACTCCGTGCCGGGCGGGTCCTCCACGTTTCGTCCGGGGGGTTTCAGTAGAGCCACACGCGGGCCCCCGACGGCAGCGGAACGCCGCGCTGCGGGCGGAACCGCTCGACGCCGAGGACCCGCCGACGCTCCGGCGGCAGGAGATAGAGCTTCAGCGCCTCCCGCAGGGGAGACCCCTCGCCCGCCCCCGCGCCTTCGCAGCCGAGGATCCGCCGCCAGGCCGGGCGCCACAGCGACGGGCGGATGTGGATCGGGTCGAACCCGTACCACTCCGGGTCCAGGCGGAAGAAGCGGATCCCGCGCGCTGCCGCCAGCGCCTCGAGGCCGGCGTCCACTTTTTCGGAGGTTTCGATCACGCGTTCCAGGGAGAGGCGGCACGATGGGACGAGCACCGACCGGAACGCGAGAAATTTCGCAGGGGGCAACCGCCGGATGCTGTCCATTGGCAGGCCGGTCAGGACGATGTCGTCCGTGTGCCGCAGCAGCCGGGCGACGGCTTCCTCCACCCAGGCCAGCACCCGTTCGGCGGGAAACGCGTAGAGGATGTCGTTCCCGACGTCCGTCACGAGCGCCCGCGTGCGGTCTTTCGGCCGGGACTCCAGCTCCCGCCAGATGCCGGAATCGAGGATGCCCGGCAGCGAACGGAACAGGAACAGGCTCCGGGCGCCGTACGATCTGCCGTGGCCGAGGGCGGCCAGCACCCGGACCCCCGGGCCCCAGGCCGCGCGGGCCGTCGCCACGACCGTGTGGAAGCCGCGCGTCAGGTTGCTCGCCCCGAGGGCGACCACCCGTTCGACGGCTCCCGGCGGAGCGTCGCCCGCCCCGCCCCCGGGCCGCCGGGATTCAGCCTGCCCGCAGATCGAACGCGACGAAGTCCCCTTCCAGCCCGCCGACCTTTTCCCCGTTGCAGCGCAGCACGGACCGAAGTCTCATTCTGGCGCGCTTCCTCCGCTTCAGCGTGTCGAGGAATTCGCCCCATTCCGTCGGGCCGACGGTTTCCGACGTGGACGTGAACGTCCCCGTGATGGGGCGCTCGTAGGTCATGGAGCACTTGTGGACGACGACATTGCCCCCGATCCCTTCGTCCTCCAGCCGGACGTGGAGCAGGGACCAGGCCGAAAGGACCGCGACCGACGCCGCGCTGCCGCCGAAAACGGTACCGCTGTGATTGATGTTCGGGGGAAGGGGCGCTTCCAGCTCCACGCGGTCGACCGACGCCTCCAGGACCTTGACGCCCATCGCCTTCGTGATCGGGATGCGCCCGTTCAGATATTCCTGCAGGGTCCCGGCCGTTCCGCCGCGTTGCGCCTTTCGACCTTCGCCACCGGATGGGTGATTCCGACCGGAACGCATGCCATCAGTATCGGCGATATCGGCCGGAAATTGAATCCGGAAGATCCGGGCCCGCCGGGCGGCCGGCCGGGACCCCGGTGCGCGGCTACGCGATCGCCATGATGACGCCGTACGCCATGCCGACCCCGAACGCAAGGACCCAATACCCGAGGACCGACGCGACGGCGATCATCAGCGGCTTGCCCCAGGCCTTGCGCGGGTAGTTCTCCCCGAACCGGCTTTTCACGTATTTCGCCTGGTCCCTGGCGGAGAGGAAATACCAGGCGATGAAATACGGGAGGGGCATCAGGCGGCCCGCGAATTCCCCGGCTTTCGGATTCCCCGTCTTGAAAAGGAAAAACAGCACCGCCAGGACGTACCCGATCAGCAGCGCGACGCTGGCGTAGAACCACATCATCGCCTTGTCGGCCTTCTCCTCGTCTCCCAGGGCGCGCCAGTTCAGCGCGTGCAGGTAGGAGCCGAACGCCGGGGTGAAGAGGAAGCTCCAGCCGGAAGCGGCGTTCGGGTTCCAAATCGCTTCGCCGCCGCCGACAACCGGCCCACCGCCGGAAACCGGATCGCCGCCGTTTCCCGGGACCGGCGGACCCGCGATTTCCCGCCGCGCCTCGGCGGCCAGGCCGCAGGACGGGCAGAATTTCGCATCCGGGTGAAGGTTCTCGCCGCATTTCCGGCAATACATCACCGTTCTCCTTTCGGGATCAGTGAGGTGCCCTCATAATGCGTTTTCGGATTTTTTCGGAAAGTCTTTAATCTTCCAAATGCCGGCTTTTCTCGATACTTCCCGGCATCGAATGCGGTTCTAGCGCAACTCCGGCGGCATAAACGTTCCGTCCGAGCGCGAAGCGGCTCGCCGGGGAAAGCGTGTCCCGATGCGCCGCGACGAAGAGCGGCACGCCCGCACACAGGAGCAGCCCGTCCAGGCCGATGGCCAGCAGGATCGGCCATCGGAATTTCAGCGTCTTCCCCGGCGAAGCCACGCAGGCGCGGATGCGGTCGGCGGAGGCGGGATCGATCAGCCCCGCCCCCGACCATCGCCCCAGGCATCGCTGCCGGCGGGCGGTCACGGTTTCATTCCGGCGCCGACGTTATTCCTCGATGTCCGCCGGGTTCACGTATTTTCCGTAATCCTCCCGGTGCGGGCTGAACACTTCCACCGCGACCGAATCCTCCAGGACCTCGACCTTGTGCTTCCTGTTCGACGGCACGCACCAGCTGTCTCCCGGGTTCACGATCCGGGACTTCGACTCCGCGAACAGCCGCATCTTCCCCTTGACCAGGTAACCCGCCTGCTCGTGCGCATGGGAATGCTCCGGGATCGTCGACCCCTTCTCCAGCAGGAACTCCGCCATCAACGTCTTTTCGCCGTACACCAGCGTCTTCACCTTCACCCCTTTGAGCATTTCCCGGTATCCGTCGTTCGACCTGGAACCGAACATGTTTTTACCTCTCGTTTCGATTGCCCGTTTTTACGCACCCTCGAAATAAAGCATGTAAATGATCATCATCGGCAGCACGATCCCGCAGAATATCGCGCTCATCACTCCCAGAACTATGCCGAATCGAAAGCAATTGCAGGATCTTTTCCACTCGCGTTTAAAAATTCCATAAAAACTCTTGTTGATCACAAAAAACCAGAAACCGACGAAACATAATATTTCCTCAAAATAATCGCCAATGATCTGAATTAAATCCGGATGCAGCCTGACGTAATACATTCGAATCGCCTCCCTCGTGGTATCACCGGCATCGACCCGCGTATCCGAAGCCCGGGTTGAACCGCGGGGGGAGGGCGAGACGCGTGACGATTCCCTTCGCCGTCATGAGAAAGCGTCATGACCGTTGAATCGATCCTTTCGTTACGCCATCTCCGGCATTCCGTGAACCGCCCTTCGTTCTCCTCCCCTATATAGACCGCAGGGGTCGTAAACGCAAGTGCCGCCGAAAGGAAGAAAGGTCGGGGAAGTCCGGGCTGCCGCTGCCGGCCGGCGCGGGATAGAAAGGGGCCGGGCCTCACTTTATCAGCAGAATGACTCCCGGATATATATACCCGTCTCCGTATTCATCCCGCAGTTTCCGCTTTTCGGCCGGGAAGGTATAGGCGATGGCTTTGGCAGGAAGGTCGTTGATGATATCGATCACGTTTCGTATGCACAGGTCTATTTTGTTCAAATCGTATTTCGGCATCCTGGGTATTACATACACCATCTCCAGCTTCATGACGTTTTCCGGAATGGCGTGCTCTTTTTTGAAGCTATCCAGCTCGATCGCTTTATTTATGATTTCTTCCAGTTTTTCCGTTTTCGAACCCGCATTCGGCCAGCACTGCTTCGCCTCCACGATGAATTCCATGTTGTTGTACTTGAAATACAGGTCGCAGCGGCCCCTGTATCTATCCTTGTTCTTGATGTTCTCGTCTATATATTCCTCGAAGCAGGTGCCTCCCTTTCTCCAGATCGCCCCGGCGAACACGCCCAAATTCACGCGTTCGCTGTACCACCAGGAACAGTCGTTCCTGCCCCATTCCTTGGAGGATTTCCTGATCAAGGCGATCCATTCCTTCAAGACGGGGCGAAGCATCTGCAGTTGTCCGCAATAGATCTTGTCCTCGATTCTCTTCATGACCGATCCCCGCTGTGGGCCTGGCGCCCGGGATAAGATGCCGGCCGAGGACGCGACGCTTGCCCGCGCGGGCGATGGGCTGCAGGCGGCGTGGCCGATGGAGCCGTCCGCTTCACCCCGTGGTCAGATGGCCACCATCCCGTCCTTATGGCTTCGTCCCGAATGTTGATTCCTTTGCCCATTCCTCCCACTGGGAATATTTCGGGAAGAAGTATAAAAAATAGGCCAGGGAAACCGATGCGAGGGTATAAAAATCTCCGATTTGTTTTCCAAGGAAAAACAGGACCAAGCCATATATCAGGACGGCTTCGCACAAAGCGGCCGTCACGATCGTCACTATGAAAAACCTCGCGCCATGAGAACCGGGCCCGACGTTATCAGGCGGATTTTTCGCAGATAACAATGATTTTCTTACATAAGTAATCACAAAAAACATCAGGACGCTCAATCCGTAAACAATGTACTTGAAAGTGTATAAATGGGGAGGAAATTCCGGGTTGCCCGCCGCTTCCGCCCCCTTGTTCATGAATAGGACAACGAATGTATAAACACCGATGGTCGCCATGATAAATACGTATACGATTCTCGCGAAGTTGAACCTGGACTGCAGATTTTCGCCCTGCGGGTTGATCATGCTCCCTCCTTCGTCAGGTTCGGGATGTGGTCATCTGGACCTGCCGCAGTTCCAGCATTCCGTGAATTGCCCTTCGTTCTCCTCGCCGCAGGCGCAACGCCAGGGTTTCCTCGCGACCGATGCGGAGGCTTCTCCGACATGAAAGGTTTCGACCAGCTCCATGGCGCGGTCATAATCCTCGTCGGGAACCCAGACCGAAGGGGCCGTGTCCTCCGTGATGGGAATTTCGCCCCGAAGTTTCCATAGGGATTCGCCCTGGACTTCCGCCTCGATCCCATCCCCTTCCAGGAACCCCTTCAAGAGGTGGGCATCGGAAAGGTCCCGGGCCAGATAGATTTTCTTCAAGGAATCCGCCTTTCGAAAAACCTGCAGACCCGCTAGATTCCAGCCGGAAGCTTCGACCGCATCATTTTCTTTCTGTCGATCTTCCGCCCGTCCACGATAAAGGTCCCGTCACCGACGGCGTGGATGGTTCTCTTCTCTTTTCTGGAGCCGTCAAAGTATGCGGCCACGCCTTCCAACACAACGATGTTGTGCCTGCTTACGATGTCGACGACCCTGCATTCGATATTCGCCAGGCACTCCTTGATCAGCGGCGCACGAACATGCCTGCCCTTCATGGCGGTCAGCCCGAACTTCTTGAATTTGTCCGTGTCCGCCCCGGAACATGTTCCCACGCCGACGACCTGATCGATCATGTCCACGGCGGGAATCGAGATCACGCATTCCCCGGACTTTTGAAGTGCGGCATAAGAATGGTTCCAGGGCCCTGTGGTCATGGCGAATACGGGGGTGAAATCCACCACCATGGTCCAGGAGATGGTCATCACGTTGTCCGTGTCGCCATCTTGGGTGGTGACGAAGACCACGGGACCGGATTCCAGAAGCGTGAACGCTTTGCCGAGCCGCAACGTTTTCATTCCCGCCCCCACCCGATCCCGGTCGCCTGACGCTCGGACCAGGTTGCGTGCCGAGGGTGCGCCGCTTGCCCTCGCCTGCAGCAGATCGCAGGTGGCGTGACCGCGGTAGCCGTCAGCATCGCTTTTAGTCGGTCGATCTTAAACGTATTGCCATCCACGTTGTTACCACGGCATCCATTAATCGAATTTCGTTGGTTGGCAAAAACCACATACTTATTATTACACGCAATAAGAAATATATTATTTTAATAAATACTCAAAATCCATATATTATGGTATTATTGCTTTCAGATATCATTTTATTTTTAACAAGAAGTTCAATAATATTGTCGATTTCGCCTTGCGATAGCTTTTTCTGAAACAGGGATGATATATGTTGCGATAGCGTAGCTCGTTTTCTGGGACGCGCCTTCTTGTCTATTTTACCCAGAAGCTCAAAAACACGATTATAGTTAGACTCTCCGGTCATTGTTTTCTTATTTTCAAGCTCAAGTATGCTGTTAATTCGCTCGCATTTCATACCATTCTTGTTTATGAACCGAATCAACGGATCGAATCCTTTATCTTTGGATAAAACAATGCATTGCAGGGCTGGCGACTTTTCAATCAAGCGCCCAAGTTTGAATGCAATGTAAAAATCAAGCGCATTCTTGCCGCTTCCTTCGACCTGTTGCCATTCAAGTCGACTGCCAAGCTTCTGCGCGCTCATAACGAGACCAACCGGAACATTTTTCTGGCCGGACCCCGTGACGATTACGACATGATAGTTTTCATCAAGTCGAGACAGGTCGATTTGCTGAACGTTCTCATAATCGACGAGCAACATTTTGCGATTCATGTTTGCCTCCATACGAATATCGGTCCGCCCAACGCCCGCGAATCCCATTATCACCGCGGCATCAGCGCGAACAC
>DCUH01000106.1 GCA_002327765.1 bacterium UBA2219
CGTCCGGCGGTGTCGATCAGTTTCTGCTTGCCCGTGAAGAACGGGTGGCAGTTCGAGCAGATGGCCACCTTGATCTCGTCCGTGGCGGAAACCGACTCGAACGCGTTCCCGCAGGCGCACTTGACGGTGGCCTTGACGTACTTGGGGTGGATGTTCTCTTTCATCGGCTGCTTGTCCTTTCTGTCTGTTCGATCAGGTGTTCATCGACTCGATGAAATCCTTGTTGGTCTTGGTCTTGGAGATCTTGTCCAGCAGGAATTCCATGCTCTCCGCGGGTGAGAGCGGGGAGAGGAACTTCCGCAGGATCCAGACGCGCTGCAGGACGCCCTTCTCGAGGAGCAGCTCCTCCTTACGGGTCCCGGACTTATTGATGTCGATCGCGGGGAAGATCCGCTTTTCGGCGATCTTCCGGTCGAGGACGAGCTCGTTGTTGCCCGTGCCCTTGAACTCCTCGAAGATCACCTCGTCCATCCGGCTGCCGGTCTCGATGAGGGCGGTCGCGATGATCGTGAGGGAGCCCCCTTCTTCGATGTTCCGCGCGGCCCCGAAGAACCGCTTCGGCTTCTGGAGGGCGTTGGCGTCGACGCCGCCGGAGAGCACCTTCCCCGACGGGGGGACGACGGCGTTGTAGGCGCGCGCCAGCCGGGTGATGCTGTCGAGGAGGATGACGACGTCCTTCTTGTGCTCCACCAGCCGCTTCGCCTTCTCGAGGACCATCTCGGCCACCTGGACGTGGCGCTGCGCCGGCTCGTCGAAGGTGGAAGAGATGACCTCCCCCTTGACGCTGCGCTGCATGTCGGTGACCTCCTCGGGCCGCTCGTCGATGAGCAGGACGATGAGGACGACCTCCGGGTGGTTCTTCGACAGCGCGTTGGCGATGTTCTGGAGGATGATCGTCTTCCCCGCGCGCGGCGGCGAGGTGATCAGCGCCCGCTGCCCCTTCCCGATCGGGGCGATCAGGTCGATGATCCGCGTGGAATAGTTGTCCTGGGCGTGCTCCATCTTGAACTTTTCCTGCGGGTAGAGCGGCGTCAGGTTATCGAAGAGGATCTTGTCCTTGCTGAGCTCGGGATCCTCGAAATTGATCTTCTCGACCTTCAGGAGGGCGAAGTACCTCTCGTCGCCCTTGGGCGCCCGGATCTGGCCGCTGATGGTGTCGCCGGTGCGCAGGCCGAAGCGGCGGATCTGGGAGGGGGAGACGTAGATGTCGTCGGGACCGGGGAGGTAGTTCGAGTCGGGGGCGCGCAGGAAGCCGTAGCCGTCGGGCAGCGCCTCGAGGGTCCCCTCCCCCGAGACGATCACCTCCTGGTCGGTCTGGGACTGAAGGATGGCGAAGATGAGCTCCTGCTTCTTGAGGCCGGCCGCCCCGTCGACGTTCATCTTCTTCGCGATCTCGGTCAGTTCGCCGATTCGCATGCCTTTCAGCTCTTTCAGGTTCATGCACTGTCTCCGTGGGGAAAAGGGGTAATGGGTTTACCGTGTACGAAACCGCTCTCGTCTAGCGGGACGGGGAATCTTCCGGAAGGCACTCCAAAAACCCGTGGTTTATCAATGATTGTGCGATGATCTCATCCGGGAGCCTTAAGACTACCTTAACGGGAGCCCCCGCGTCAATCCCCGAAAACCGTGTAGGCGTTCCCCCCCTTGCGGACGGACTCATGGACCATGTCCTCCACATGCGGGATGAGAACCCGTTCGGTTTCCCCGCCCAGCGGGAAGGCCCCCAGCCCGATGGCGACCGTGAGGGTGACGTCCTTCTTCCCTGGCGGCTCGGCGCTCATCGCCGCGACGATCCTCTCGGCGACCGCCGCCGCCTTTTCCTTCGGGGTCCCGGGCATCACGACATAGAACGACGAGCCCGAGCGGGAGACGTGATCCATGCCGCGCAGCTGTCTCGCGACCATGCGCGAAACGTCGACCAGGGCCTGGTCGGCGACGAAATGGCCGTAGACGTCGTTCAGCTCCCTCAAGGACCGCACCTTGACGATCATCAGGGAGACGGGCTGGTTGTGCCGCTTCCCCCGCGGGATCTCCCGGTGCAGCACGTCGTGGAAGGCGCGGAACGTGCCCAGCCCGGTGAGGAAATCCGTATCCGGACTGGCGATTGCCCCCCCGCCCAGCGCGAGAAGGATCGCGGACATCTGGGTGTAGGCCCCGAACGCCTCCAGGGCGGCGGGATCGCCGAGGATCGCTTCCCGGAATTCCGCCAGGAAGACGCCGGAAACCTTCCCGTGGACCCGGCACGGGGCCGCGTAAAAAGCCTTGCATTCATGGCAGAACCGCCAGTCGGGATCCGAAAGGCGGGGGTCTCCGCCCTTGAGGACGATCTCCCCCGAAAACGCCGCCTTGACGACGGGAAGGGTCCCTTTCGAGTAGAAGTCTTTGATAAAGCTTCCGGAAAGCCCCCGATGCGCGAAAACCACCGGGGACTTTTCCTTGTCGAGGGTCAGTATGGAAACCGACAGCAGCGGGTAGCTGTCCATCAGCACCGACAGGAAATGGCTGGCCTGCGTCTCCTCGGAATCCCGCTTTCCGAGGTAGGCGAGGAAATCGTTTCCGATCTGTTCCCGGGTGCTTGCAGGAGTCATGGCGGTCAACCCCCTTTTCCGTTAGGCGTTCCGGGCGGCTGACTTCGTCGAAAGAGCTATCTATAAATATAGATTAAACTGAACTGCCTTCCGGTCAAGGATTTTTCGCGGCGATACGAATGGAAGCGGTTTGAGCAGACCGTACAGGGACCTACGCTTTCCACCCCGGAAGGCGGCATCCCCGCGTGGGCGAGTTCGGACAGCGCGATCGCCTGGAGGTCCGCGAACCATTTCCCCGGCTCGTCCCCTTTCCGAAGGACCGCTCCGGGGAGTGCGGACAGCGCCCCCGCCGTTTCCTCTCCCACCTCGTAGCAGCAGGCGCGCGCGCAGGGGCCCGCCGCCGCGACCAGGCCGGAAACGGCCCTATCCCCCACCCGTTCCGCAAGGACCCGTACGGCCTCCCGCACGATCCCCGACGCGAGGCCGCGCCACCCCGCGTGGACCGCGGCGACCAGGGGAACCTCCCGGTGGGCGAGAAGGATGGGCACGCAGTCCGCCGTGCGGACGCCGACGCCCGTCCCGGGGGCGGCCGTCCAGAGGCCGTCCCCTTCCCTCCTCCAGCCGCCGGGAACGTCGGCGTCGCGGAGGTCGAACTCGAGGACGTCCGCGGAATGGACCTGCTTCAGGGCGCCGACCGCCTCCGGGGGGATCGAGAACGCCTCCGCGAGCCTTTCCCGGTGCCCGCGTCCCTCCACCGGGTCCACGCCGCCGAACGCGTGATACACTCCGGGAACGGATCGGAGCAGCGGCGACTGCAGGAAATGCGGCAGCGGTCTCATCGGCGGCGTCCCCTGTGCGAAGCGGCTCCGGCAGGAAGCGGCCATTTCCCTAAACAACAAGAATCCCTGCCGATAACGCAGGGGGTGTTTTTTAGAAAGTGTGACCTTTGAGACCACACTTTCTCGGGAAAGACCCCTTGGAAATCAGGAAACATGATTCTTATTAACCTGGGCGGGGGACACTCTTCCCCTTCGCCTGAACTGGGGGAGGACACTCTCTCCCTCCGCCCGCGTAAAACCAAGAGTGTCCCCCGAA
>DCUH01000061.1 GCA_002327765.1 bacterium UBA2219
GTCCCCGTCTGCCCCGAGGTGGAGTGCGGTTTCCCGGTCCCGAGGGAGGCGATGCGCCTCGTGGGCAACCCGGACGACCCCCGCCTGGTCGGCGCCGTGTCGGGCACGGACTTCACGGAGCTGATGCACGCCTGGTGCCGCAAGAAGCTGTACAACCTCGAGGACGTCGGCCTGAGCGGGTACATCTGCAAGAAGGACTCACCGAGCTCGGGTATGGAGCGCGTCAAGGTGTACGGCAAGAACGGCATCCCCGCGAAGATCGGGGCGGGCGTCTTCACGAAGGCGTTCATGGAGCATTTCCCGCTGGTCCCCGTGGAGGAGGAAGGCCGGCTGCAGGACCCGGTCCTCCGGGAGATGTTCGTCGAGCGCGTGTTCACGCTGCGCCGTTTCCGCGATTCGTTCCGGCAGGGCAGGTCGCGCGGCGGCCTCGTGCGGTTCCACACCGACCACAAGCTCCTGCTCCTCTCCCACGGACGGACCCGGTACACGGAAATGGGGAACCTCGTCGCGCGAGCGAAGGAGCTCCCCGTGGAGGAGGCGTACGACCGGTACCAGCGCCTCCTCGTGGACGCGCTTTCGCAGCGCGCCACTCCCGCCAAGTCCGCCGACGTCCTCATCCACATGATGGGGCACCTCCGGACGTTCCTGACGCACGAAGAGAAGATGGAGCTGCTCGACGTGATCGAGCGGTACAGGAACCGCCTGATCCCCCTGGTGGTCCCCGTCACGCTGTTCCGGCATTACATCCGGAAATACGGCGTCGCCTACCTGGAACGGCAGGCCTTCCTGAACCCGCACCCCGCGGAGCTGATGCTGCGCAACCACGTTTAACTCGCCCGCGGGGAGCCGGATCCGGGCGACCGCCCCGGAACCTCCCGTCGGCGGCACTCATCATAGGAAAAAAATACGAAGGAGCACCCCTTGGGCATCGACGTCAACATCCGCATCACGGGCAGGGCCGGCCAGGGCGTGCATATCGCGGGAGGCATCCTCTCCCGCCTGGCCGTGGCGGCCGGGAGACACTTCCACGCGACGCAGGACTACATGAGCCGGATCCGCGGGGGACGGAACTCCTACTCCGTTCGCGTCATGGACGTCCCGGCGCGCGCGGGACGGGCGGACGCCGACATTCTGCTGACCCTCGATCCCTCGCACCTCCCGCATTTCCTCCCGTCGGTCCGGCCCGGGGGCGCCGTGCTCGCCGATGCGGCCGGCGAGGGCGCTCGGGATGCCCGCCTCGCCGTCCCCCTCAAGGAGCTGGCGACCGCGGCCGGGAATCCGATCCTTGCGAACCTGGTGGGCGTCGGGATGATCTCACGGCTGCTTGGCGTCCCTCCGGACCTGGTGGAGAAGCTCCTCTCCCACGACTTTCGCGGCGATGTCCTCGAAAAGAACATCGGGGCGTTCCGCTCGGGCGTCGCGTGGGCCGAGGGCCGCTTCCCGGTCTCTTACCCGCTGGGCGCCGGGGAGTTCCGCCCCCGGGCGATCCTTTCCGGCAACGAGGCGGTCGCGCTGGGGGCGCTGGCGGGCGGGTGCAAGTTCGCCGCCGGCTACCCGATGACGCCGGGGAGCGGTATCCTGGCCGCTCTTTCCACGGACGGCCCCCCGCTCGGCCTGGTGTTCGAGCAGGCGGAAGACGAGCTCGCCGCGCTCAATATGGCGATCGGCGCCTCCTACGCCGGGGCCCGCGCCATGGTGTCCACCTCGGGCGGCGGCTTTGCGCTGATGACGGAGGCGCTCTCCCTGGCCGGAATGATGGAGACGCCGGTGGTGATCGCGCTCGCGATGCGCCCCGGCCCGGCGACGGGCATGCCCACCCGCACCGCCCAGGAGGACCTCTCCTTCGCCCTTTCAGCGGGGCACGGGGAATTCCCGCGGCTCGTCCTCGCGCCGGGGTCCGTGGAGGAGGCGTTCGCCCTCGCGCACCACGCCATGGAGATGTCCGAGGAGCACCAGGTCCCATGCATCCTCCTGACCGACCAGTACCTCGCCGACACCATCGTCGACGCGGAGCCGGAAGATTTTTCCGCGCCTCCTCCCCGCCGGAGGATCGTGCGGGGGAAGGACGTGCCGAGGAACGGAGACGGGAAATATCTGAGGTACGCCTTCACCGACAGCGGCGTATCGCCGATGGCCGTGCCGGGCGAACCGGGGATCACGGTGGTCTCCGACAGCGACGAGCACACGGAGGACGGCCACCTGACCGAGGACCACGGAGTCCGCCTTCGGATGGAGGAGAAGCGGGAGAGGAAGGAACGGGGCCTCGGGGCCGCGGCGCTGCCCCCGGTTGTCGACGGCCCTCCGGAAGGCGAGCTGGCGCTGGTCGGCTTCGGCTCNNNNGCCGCCGTGCACCTGCGGCAGGTCTGGCCCCTCCCTTCCGCGGAGCTCGAAGGGATCCTTTCCCGCTACCGGACCGTCCTCACGGTGGAGAACAACCGAACCGGGCAGCTCGCGAGGCTCATCCGCGCGGAGACCGGCCGGCGGGTCGACGGGACCGTGTCCCGGTGCGACGGTCTGCCCTTCACCCCGGACGACCTGGTCCGGCGCATCAAGGAGCGCAAAACATGAACGGGACATTCGAAACCGGCGTCGAGAAGGCCTGGTGCCCCGGCTGCGGGAACTTCGGCATCCTCCAGGCGGTCAAGGTCGCGCTCGAACGGACGGGGAAGCCCAGGCACGAGATCGTCCTCGTCTCGGGGATCGGGCAGGCGGCGAAGCTGCCCCACCACGTCGACGTGAACGTCTTCAATGGCCTGCACGGCAGGGCCCTCCCCGCCGCGCTCGCGATCAAGATGAGCAACCCCTCGCTGACGGTCGTGGTGACCAGCGGCGACGGCGACATGTACGGTGAAGGCGGGAACCATTTCATCCACAACATCCGCCGTAACCCCGACATCGCGGTTTTCGTCCATGACAACCGGGTGTACGGCCTGACCAAGGGGCAGCCCTCCCCCACCAGCGATCCCGGATGGACCGGCGCCCTCGCCCGGACGGGCGTGATCTCGGCCCCCTTTCCCCCGCTCGCGGTGGCGATCGCGCTGGGGTGCGGCTTCGTCGCGCGGGCGCTGGCGACGGACGTCGAGCTGACGGCCGGCCTGATGGAACAGGCGATCGCCCACAAGGGGTTCGCGCTGGTCGACATCTTCCAGCCGTGCGTCACCTTCAACAAGAAGAACACGGCGAAGTGGTTCGCCGAGAAGACCTGGCGCCTGCCGCCGGATTACGATCCCTCGGACCGGCTGCGCGCGTTCGAACTGGCGTTGGAGACGGAGGAGCGGATCCCGCTCGGCGTCCTCTACCGGAAGGAGCGCCCTTCCCTCGAAGAGGCGCACCCCGGGGTGGGAGATCCTCCGCTGCATTCCAGGGAGACGCCGCCGGAGGCGTTCCGGGAGCTGATCCGGAAGCGGACCATCTCCCCATCCTGACGTAGAGGGGCGGCCCCTTCGCCCGGATGTGTGGTACATTTCCGTTCCTTGAACGATGGAATATCGGAGGTGGCCCATGGCCGTCGTGTTCGTCACAGTGGTTCCCCTGGGGACCGAGACCCCGAGCGTTTCGAAATACGTAGCCGGCGTGGAAAGGATCCTGCGGGACAGCGGGCTCAAGCACGAGCTGACCGGGATGGGAACGATCATCGAGGGTGATCTCGACGCGATCCTGCCCGTCCTGAGGAAGATGCACGAGCAGCCATTCAGCGAGGGGGTCCGGCGGGTGTCGACCTCGATCCGGATCGACGACCGCCGCGACAAGGCCGGCTCGATCGAGGGGAAGGTCCGCTCCGTGAAGGAAAAACTCGGGGAGTAGCTCGAGGCGCGCCTTTAAGCGCAGGCCAGCAGCTGCAGCGCGGAGTTGAGGTCCGAAACCCGGAACGGCTTCGAGATGACCGCGTTGAAACCGTATTCCCGGTAGTTCGTCATGATGGGATCGTCCGGGTACCCGCTCGAGACGACCGCCTTGAGGTTCGAGTCGATCCGTCGCAGCCGCTCGACGGTCTCCCTGCCTCCCATCCCGTTGGGGACGTTCAGGTCGACGATCACCGCGGAGAACGGGGCGTCGGATTCCCTGGCCTTGAGGTACTTCTCGATGGCCTCCTCGCCGTCCTTGGCGCACTCGACCTCGTGGCCGAACATCTTGAGCATCTCCCCCACGACGGCCCGGACCATCTCTTCGTCGTCCATCAGGAGAACTTTGCCTTTTGCGCCCGCTGCCAATTCCCCCTCCAGTCAGCAATCAACAATACGTATCGGCACAAACGGGATAATCTTTAACGAATCAACAAGTTTCTCCGCTTCCGGCAGCAAGTTAAGCATAATGCTTCGACATTGCTACGCTTTTAAAACAGCCTCGCATCCACGTCGGGTGAATGCCGGCCATCGCTTGCGAAAATCGAGTGGCCGACCGAACCCCGCCAAGGCAAGAATTAATCTTATTTTCAGATGGGCGGTGAACCGTCAACCACGAAAAAACCTCGACGCCAAAACGGAATACGGAGGATTTCAATGTCAGGGCCGTCTTCGGTCAACATGGCCGAGAATCTCGTACAGGCGTTTGCCGACAAAAACTGGGCCGAGCTCTGGTCCCTCGTCGACCCCCGGGTTCTCTACAACGAAACCGCAACGAACCGGAGGATGCGCGGGATCAGGAAGTTCATGGCGATCATAAGGGAATGGGAGGAGGCGTTCCCGGATACGAAGTTCACGATCAAGAGCACGAAGTCCTTCGGCAACACGGCGGTAGTCGAACTGCAATGGACCGGCACGCAGGACGGTCCCATCATCACGCCGGGCGGCGTGATCCAGCCGACCGGAAAGAAAATCGATGTCCCCGCGAACCTGGTGATCGAGTTCGGGGAAAGCGAGACCGGCATTTATGAGTTCGGCGGCCCCGACGCCGTGGAACGCGGGGGCGTGCCGTCCAAGGCGGAAAAGATCACCTTCAACTTCGACATCGACGCGATGCAGAAGCAGATCGAGCTCACGGAGGAGGAACGGGTGGCCTGACCGGCACGCGGCCGGGGGCCGGTCCGGCGCATCCCCGCCGGAGCGGCGGGTCCGGATCCCCGGCCGCACTCCCATGAACTGACAATTTTCGTCAGCGGAATGGGCCCAAGCTTCGTCAAACTGCCGTTTCACGTCCCGGGCTTTACGTCGTTCGTCGGCGAAAGCTCCCGTTTTCTATAAATATCGTCCTAATACACGGTTGGCACGGATCTTTCAGTACATCCATGCGGAAACACAGCCCCGAACGCGAAACGCGGGCATATCGGGCTTCGGACGGAGGAAGGAATGAAGCGCATCCTGTTCATAACGATCCTGCTGGCGTCGATGCCGGTCATAGCATGGGGCGCGGCCGAGGCGGTCCTGGTGCAGGACGTCATCGGCATTGTGCGGACATCCGAAGGGAAAGCGAGCATCACCCGCGGAACCCAGGTCCTGCCCGCCACCGTGGGTGCGAAACTGAAAACCGGCGACGTCCTGGCCACGGGCCCGGGCGGGTCCGTCGGCGTCACCCTGCGGGACAACTCCAGCCTCTCGATCGGGCCGCAGAGCAGCATTACCCTCCAGGACTTCCTCTTCTCACCCGCCGAGGGAAAGCTGTCGCTGGTCGCACGCCTCGCGAAGGGAACGATGGCCTACATGTCGGGGATCATCGGCAAACTCGCTCCCGAGTCGGTCCGCTTCGAAACCCCCGTGTCCACCATCGGGATCCGGGGTACCTGCTTCGTCATCAACGCCGGGGAGCCCGTCCCGAACTAACCCGCCCGGGAGGCGGACTCCGCCACCGGCACCTCCACGACCTGCCGCTCGGCGCCGCGCAGGAGGGTGATGCGGGCGATCTCCCGGACCGCCACTTCCGAGAGGAGGCGGTGAAGGTCGTCCACGCTCTCCACCGGGGTGCCGTTCATTTCCAGGACGATGTCCCCCGGCACGATCCCCGCCCTCCCTGCCGGGCCGTCCGGATCCAGCGTCATCACCTCCACGCCGGACTCCCTGGCAAGGTCGAGGAAACGGACGAGCCGCCTCGCCAGCCGCCTCTGCCTCCCCGAGAATCCCAGGTATCCCCTGCGGACCCTACCGTGGGACAGGATCTGCGAGACCACGTGACGCGCCGTGTTGGAGGGGACCGCGAAGCCGATCCCCTGCGCTGCGGGGATGATCGCCGTGTTGATTCCTACGACCCTCCCCCTGGAATCCACCAACGGCCCTCCGGAGTTCCCGGGGTTCAGCGGCGCCGTGTGCTGTATCACGTTCTCGATCAGCCGGTGATCGAGGCTGCGCATGCCGCGGCCGGTGGCGCTCACCACCCCGGTCGAGACGCTGGACTGGAATCCCAGGGGGTTGCCGATGGCGATCACCAACTGCCCCGCTTTGAGCGTCGAAGAGTCGCCCAGGGAAGCGTAAGGGAATCCGGACCCGTCGGCCCTCACCACGGCCAGATCGTTCGGGGGATCCGATCCCACGGATACGGCGCCCAGCTGCGTCCCGTCCATGAGCGTCAGCCAGACCCGGTTCTTTTCCCGCACCACATGGTGATTGGTCAGCACGTACCCGTCGGGAGTCAGCAGGACCCCCGACCCAGCGCCGATCGGCTCGACGCCGTTGCCGTCCGGTGTTTCCCTCCCGACGTGGACGCTGACGACCGCCGGGCCCACGGCCTCCGCCACTGCCGTCACCGCGCGCGAATAGGCGTCGAGAAGCTCCGTGTCCGTCCTGCCGGAAGGGCCTACCTCGCACCGTCCCTCAGGCCCTTGCGCCTCCGCGTCCCCCTGGATGAACCGTATCGCCTCTGAATCCGAACGCGTCATCGAACCCCCCTCCTCCATGGTTTGATGCACGGAGGCGGGCTGCGGATCCCTCGGCGCGGTCTTCAGTACGGGTATCCCTTCAGTCCGAGGGTCCCCTTGAGCGCGGCGATCTCGCCGGAGTGGCAATAGACGTGCCCGATCACGACGTTGCTCAGGACGAACGCGACGGTGCACGGCCCGATGCCGATCGACGTCAGGTCGACGGTCTCTTTCAGGTCCGCGTCTTTCTGCGTGGCGAGCCACGTGTCCGCCGCTTCGAACACCGCCGCGGCATATTTATGCAGCGCATTCAGATCGACCTTCACCTGCCGGCACCAGTCGGCGAACACCCGGGCCCATTCTTCCGGGTCGAACGGCCCGCCGCCGGTCGACCCCGGGTGCAGGGCGGACGTCCCCGTCTTCCCCGCGAAAGCGGCGGAGAACAGAGGGCGCTTCCCGCGGACCATCCCGTTGACCACGCCGTCTATCGCGAGGACTACGTGGGCGTAGGCAGCCCCTACCGGGAGCGCGGTCCCGGGGGGGATCCATCGGGCGGTTTCCGGGGTCAGGTCCTTCGTCGTGCCTTCCAGGGTTCCCCACGCGCCGCGCAGCTGTTCTCGGAGCAGTTCCACAGCGCCGTTCTCCGGACGATTCATTCGGATCTCCCTTCGGTTTTCATTCTCTCTCCATCATAGCGAATACCGCCGTGCGACGGGCGCCCATTCCCTCTTTCCCGACCTGCACGCCCTGTCCGTCTCTCCCCCGGGTCGCGTCTTCCGCCCCCTTCCCGTCAATTCGCGCTTCCGCCTGCGGCCGCCGGACGCTCCTTCGCCGAAAAGGCGACGGCCGCGGCGTGTGCACGGTTCCTCCAGAGATTCCGCTCCCGCCCGAACAGGCGCCGCGCGGGCCCCCACGGCTTACCATCCGCGCCCGCCGGATTCCGCCTGTCCGCAAGCACGGAGTCGTACAGATTCAGCGCCTTCCCGGCGCACCGCTGTATCGAGTATCGCTGCGCGGTCTCCCGTGCGGCGTTCCCCATGTCGCGCAATTCCGCCGGGCCCGAAAGCGCGAAACGGGAAAGAGCGCCGGAGAAATCCGCCACGCTCATCCCGGGCAGGAGGAAGCCGTTGCGGCCGTCGACGACCGACTCCCGCACCACCGGAGTGTCTACCGCAACGACGGGGACGCCCGCCGCCATCGCCTCCGCGAGGACCATCCCCTGCGTCTCGTTGCGGGAAGCGAAAGCGAACGCGTCCATCGCATGATACGCGTCCGCCAGTTCCCCGCCCCGGAGGACGCCGGCGAGGTAGAGCCGGTCGGACATTCCGCTATGCTCGAACCGCTCCCGGATCTCTCCGGCCGAAATGCCGGTCCCGACGACCAGAAACCGGGCGGCGGCGTTCGACGACAGGAACGCGAGGACGGCCCGGACCAGGAAATCGAGGTTCTTCTCCGGGACGAGCCGACCGACGTGCCCGACGACGAAGGCGCCGGGCGGGATGCCGATCGCGGCGCGGAACCCTTCGCGGTCCCCGCTGCAGAACGCCTCCAGGTCTATGCCGGAGGAGATCACGTCGATGGGCGTCCTCACCCCCCGTTCCCTCAGAATCCTCTCCGTGCTCTCGCTCGGCGCGATGACCCGGTCGCAGAGGTTCGCGTACCCGGTGGAGAGCTCGACGACGAACCGCCGCACCGCCTTCGAATCGACCAGGACGTACCTCGCCAGCGTCTCGTACATGGTGTGATGGGTGAAGACCAGCGGCGCGTTCCGAGCCGCGGCGATGCGCAGCGCCATGTCCCCGAGGACGTAGGGATGGTGGGAGTGGACGATGTCGGGGCGGAACGCGTCGAGCGCGGGAAAGAGAAACGCCGGGATCGGGAGGCCGAAGGAGAAGTCGCTCCCGTTGAAGCGCCGGATGGCGGGGACCCGGATCACCCCGCTTTCCCGCTTCGGCGCCCCGGGGAACGAGGGGGCGACCACCAGCACCCGGTGCCCCCGCCGCCGGAATTCCCCGGTGAAGGACTGGATCGAGCGAACAAGCCCCCCCACATAAGGGGTGTAGGTGTTCGTCACCATCAGGAGATTCATCCGGGAGACCTCCTGCGGCCATCCGGCGGCTGCGTTACCCGCCCACCATGTGCTCCTCGAGCGTGGAGCAGACGCGCTCCCTGGAGCGGTAGAACAGCGAAAACCGGAGATCGACCGCCGTGGGGAACAACGCGTACATCTCCCGGGCGACATCTTCCGGGCGCCCGTACGGGTCCCACCGCGCCCTGGAACCCGGCCGGACGAACCTCCCGCTCAGGAGCATCCGGAAGAACATCAGGTCGCACAGCATGCCTTCCAGCCACGGCGTCCAGTTCTCGTACCCCGCCACCCATTTCACGTACGGCGTCCCGCCGAGGAGAACCTCGGCCGTCTTCCGGTTGACGAAGTCGCAGGCGCCGAGGTACAGGCCGTCGTAGCTGGACAGCGGGGCCAGGATGTTCTTCAGCTTCGTCCGGCTGATGTCCTGCACTGCGCTGATGGCGCCGCGCTTCCCGTGGCAGGCGAAATAGGCGATCTTCGCCCGGTTGTCGACACCCTGATCGTGCCCGTACAACGCCGATTTCAGCCCTTCGGAGTTCTGGAAGACGATGTAGCTGAAAAGGGCGTCGTGCCCCGGCCGATCCTTGCGCCGCCCATTCCTCCGCGTGTAGGTCTCCTCCGTGTCGCGCTTGAGCTGCTCGAAGAACGGCTTGACCGTCTCGTCGTGGAGACGGTCCCACTGCGCCTCGAACACTTTTATGATGTATCGGAACCCGTTTCTTTCCCTCATGCAGCCACCCTTGCCGTCCCGGGGTCGTCCGGGGTCAACTATGATTTTCCCGCCCGCCCACCACCCGCGTCAAGCCCGCTTTATTCCTTCCAAATCGGGGGGTTCTGTCGATCGGCCGACCCGGATGAACGTTGCCCAACTTGCGGAACGGCCGAGGGAAACAGGCCGGGAAAGGAAAAAAATGCCGTTACGGGGAAAAAACTGCCCGGAGGGGGGTCTCTGCGCGGCCTTCAGACGTAGATGTCGACCAGAGCGCCGCCTGCATCGGGCGCCGCGGCGGCGTACAGCTTTTCCTTCATGAACCTCCCGTAGCTTTCCTCAAGCCCGAAATCGTTCAACGATATCTCGAGATGGAGGTTGCGGAACGCGTCCCTGCGAAAGAAACCGCCCGATTCGGAGCAGGTGACGACCGGCCCGGCGTCGGCACGGACGGCCACGGGCAGCCTGCCCGTGCGCCCGCTGAAGACCTTCGCCGCTGCGATCCCCTGGATCAATCCTTCGTTCTCCTGCCCGCGTCTTCGACCCGTTCCTTCGTTTCGAAAAATCTGTTCTTACATTATATGCCTCGCAAAAGGCGTTCCAACCCGGAAAATCTCAAGTCCCCGTTTTTTCTACGGTTACTTATCGGAAACCGTTATTGTCGACACGAATATTCCCATATTCGGAAAACTGTTTCTCACATCCGGCGTATGTCGTTCCCCCCGCCCCGTCCGGCCGGGGGAACCCTTCCGCGGGCTCATTCTCCCGATGCCTTCCTCTGCACTTCCCCGAAGGGAAAACGGTGCCGGTTTTCCGAAAGCCACTCCTCGAACGACTTCATGCCCGGATGCAGCCGTCGCGCGGCGGCAAGATCCCGGGCCGCGCAATACTCGCGCTCGAACAGCCGCTTGAACAGGAACATGTTAGCGAGATCTTCGGCACCCGGCGCCCCGGACCCCCGATACGCGTCCGTCGGCACGTCCTCGTACCGGACTTTCCGTCCCAGCGCCCGGGTGAGCGCCTCGGCCATGCTCTGCCCGGTCAAATGGTCGCCCGCGACGCCGATCGTCCGGCCCAGGTATTCCAGCCGGTTCCGGATGATGTTGAAGGCGCAGCGGCCGATGTCCCCCACCGCGATGCCCGGAAGCTTCGCGTCTCCCATCGGGAAAGCGATCGCCAATTCGCCGTCCGGTCCCGCCTTGGGTCCCATGCCGAGATGGATGAGGTTCTCCCAATAGAACGAAGTCCGCAGGAACGTAACGGGAAGCCCGATCCCGGCAAAGTACCGGTCCGCCTCCCCTTTCGCGTCGAAATGCGGCACCTTGTAGCTTCCCATCAGAGTCGGGACCCGGTCGTCCGGGAGCGGGACGAAGTCGCGCGTGTCCTCCAGCGTCGACCAGACGACATGCCCGACGTGGGCATGTTTCGCGGCATCCGCCATGTTCCTCGCCTGGGCCAGCTCCCTCTTCGGGGAGAGATGCTCCCAATACGGGGTGACGCAGAAGGCCGCATGGGCGCAGTGGAACGCCTTCTTGAGACTTTCCGCGTCGTCCAGGTCGGCCGCGACGACCTCCGCACCCATCCTTTCCAGTTCCTTCGCCTTTTCCGATCCGGGATTCCTCGTCAGGGCGCGCACTTTGTAGAGCCCCTCCCGGTCTTCCAGGGCGACGCGGCACAAGCCCCCTCCCTGGGCGCCGGTGGCGCCCGTCACGGCAATAATCCGTTTGCCCGCCACGGCGAACCTCCTTTCCCTGTCTTCAATGCTAAATTTTTCCTTGTTCTTTGCGCCTCCTTCCACTTCGATCAACGCCGCGGCGGCGCGGATTCCCTTTTAAAGAAAATACAAGAGCCCGCCGATACGATTGTTTGTATGATTTATTATTAGGTGGTGCCTGCCTTTTCGGTCGACGGGCGTTCGCATCCCCTATGAAAAAACGGGGGACCCTTGAGAAAGATCGCCTTCCTGCTGATGGTGGCGCTCCTGGCCGCGGGCTGCGGCGGAGGCGGAGGCGGAGACGATGGCCCGCCTGGGACCATCACCTTCGACGCGGTGGATTTCAACCGATCCACCTCCTATCCGTACATCCACCATGAGGTTCCCGCGACAAAGGTCGGAGAAGGCCGCCGTTGCTACATCTACGTCGAGGAGGGTTATTCCGTCCCCGACCCGGTTATCCGGGAGCTGGCGGACGATTTCGACGATCGGATTTACCAGAGAGTGACGAGCCATTTCGGGAGCGAGCCGAATCCCGGCGTGGACGGCTATCCGAAGATCTTCATCCTCCTGATGGACATCCGAGGTGAAGGCCTGGCCAGCTATACGGCGGGATACTTCTATGCCCTGAACGAGTACAAAGGGATCGAAAACTCGAATGAAAAGGAAATCCTTTTCATGGATATCGAGGAAGGGGACCCGTCCGACATGGACTTCAAGAGGACGATGGCCCATGAATTCCAGCACATGATCCACTGGGAGCAGAAAACCAACCGGCTGGGGATATTCGACAACACCTGGCTCGACGAGGCCATGTCGGAGATCGCCCCCTTCTTCGCCGGCTACGGCCCCGATTACGGCCGGGTCCTGACCTTTGAGACCGGAAACAACCGGTCCGACTCCCTGACGCTTTGGGGCGATAATCCCGATGATCCTCTTCCGGATTACGCCGTCGCTTACATGTGGGCGCAATACATCGCGGACCGCTTCCCTGCAAACGCTTTCCGAAATATTCTCGGCAGCAACCAGCGGGGGATCGCGTCCGTCGAGGAGTACCTGCAGTCGCTGGATCCGACTCTGAACTTTTCCTCCGTGTTCCGGGACTGGTCGATCGCGGTCTTCAGCGGGACGGACGAAAACCTCACGGGAAACCCGGCCTGGAGCTACCGCAGTATCGACACCAGGCCCGGAATCCGCTACAACTTGGACGGATACCCTTACCCTCTCCCCGGACTGTTTACCGAAACGAACCGGAACACGGAGCTGCTCCCTCCCCTTGGTCCCTGGAGCATCGACCTGCGCTGGTATACCTCGTCGTCGATCGACTCGACCCTGATATGGACCGCAGGATCTTCACCCCCGCCCCGGGCGTCCTTTTACGACAATACCGGCGCAACATTCACCTTTGAAATGGTTTCGGGCGTCTCCTACCCCTATCACGACGCGGCCATCCTGATCCTCCAGAACGCGCAGGATGACTCCTCGTCCGCGTCCGGAGCGACGAACCCCTACCTGTCTGTGAATGCAACGTCGCCCGCCAGCAGACTGTCGTCCGTATCGACGAGCGAGGCCGCCGTTGCTTACAAGGCAGCCACCGGGAAACGGTTGCCCGTTTGCATGAACGATCTATTGAACGGCCGAACCCGGGAAATCCAACGCCGGATGACGGAGGAGCGCCATGCGCATTAATTCATTCCTCCTGGCCGTCCTGGCCCTGTGCCTCGCGATGACGTCCTGCGGCGCGTCGGGCGACGGGGTGAGGAAGGACGATGGAACCTTCCTGCTTACGGGGACGGTGGGCGTGGTCGGGAACGAGCCGTTTTCACGCCTGGTTCTGTCGGTCGCGCCGGCCGGCGGAAGCGGCCCCCCGGCGGATCATGCCGTCAAAGGGCCGCTGGCGGAGGAATTGCGGAGCAGGCACCAGGGAAGGGTCGTGACCGTGGAATGCAGGCGCTGCGGGGAAAGCGCTCCCGGCCGCTTCCCCTGCATCGAGCCGGTGAGGATCGTCGGGGCCGAATGATCCCGTTTCCGGCCCCGGCCGGATGCGGCGTCAGTGCCTGAGCTTCGAGTATCTCCCGTCCCGGGACTCGTCGGCGCTTTTTGGGGACGCGCGCTCCGAGAGCTCGGCCAGCTTTTCCAGCTTGCCGTTCAACCGCAGGATGCCCGCCTGGAACTGCGCGGCGGCCTCGCCCAAACGCTTCATCTGATATTCGTACATCGCCGCATTTTCCCTCGCCTCGGTCATGGTGAGGGACAACGCCTCGTCCCGCCGCAGAGCGTCCTCTATAAGCGGCTTGTACAGGATCCTCTCCTCTTCCGAGAGGGAGGCGATATATTTTTTCAGGCGGCTCTCCATTGATCGTTCCTCCTGCCCGTAGCAAAAGCAATATCCATTCCATGAAATGCGGCTCATAAATATTTGATATAAAATGCTTTTGGTTTTCAGTAAACGTTCTCGCCGTACCCGAGGAGCAACACTGGGCAAATATTTACCCATGGATGCCGGATCGGTCCTCCCTTGCGCGCACCGCTCCCGCGCCAGTGTATACTCCTTCCGGTAGTTGGAAACCGGGGATGAAGGACTGGAGCATTACCAAAATGGCAACCGGGATCTCCCCCGTGCTGTCGGTCGACGGGGTGAAAAGGGTTTTCGGCAGGGCGGTCGCGGTCGACGGGATCTCGTTCGGGGTGGGACCGGACGAGATCGTCGGGCTGCTGGGCCCCAACGGGGCGGGGAAGACCACCACCATCAATATGATCCTCGGTGTCCTCTCCCCCACCGCCGGGACGATCCGGATCGAGGGCGTCGACGTCGTGGCGGACCGCGCCCGGGCGCTGCGCCGCACGAACTTCGCGGCGGTGTACGCCCCGCTGCCCGGGAACCTGACCGTCTCCCAGAACCTTCGCTTCTTCGGCCTGCTGTACGAAGTCGAATCGCCCGGGAAACGGATCGGCGAGCTGCTGGAGGCGTTCGATCTCGAAAAGATGAAACACGTCAAGTTCGGCCTCCTGTCGTCCGGCGAGCAGACGCGCGTCTGCCTCGCGAAGGCGATGCTGAACCGCCCGCGCCTCCTTCTGCTCGACGAGCCGACGGCGTCGCTCGACCCGGCGACCGCCCGGGACATCCGCGCGAAGATCCTCGAATTCTGCGGCCGGGACCGGATGGGCGTGCTCTGGACCACGCACAACATGCACGAGGTGACGGAAGTGTGCGACAGGGTGCTCTTCCTTTCGCACGGCAGGATCCTGCTGGAAGGGGATCCCGCCGCGCTCCCCCGGGCGCACGGCAAGGAGACGCTCGAGGAGCTCTTCATCACCGTGGCGCGCGAGCCGCTCGCGCTCGGCGGGGGGTGAAAGTACGATGGGCGTCCGGCTCCGGCGCGCCGCGGGGATCGCCCTTCGGCAGTATTACCTGCTTCGAGGCAGCCCCGCCCGGGTGCTGGCGCTCTATGCGTGGATCCTCGTGGACATCGTGCTTTGGGGGTTCATCACCCGGTACCTGAACACCCTGGCGTCGCCCGGGACGGATTTCGTGCCGATGCTCCTGGGAGCGGTCCTCCTTTGGGATTTTTTCACCCGGGTCATGCACAGCGTGACGACGGGCTTCCTCGAGGACGTGTGGTCGCAGAACTTCCTGAACCTCTTCGCATCACCGCTCTCGATCCGGGAGTACCTGGGCGGGCTCGTGCTCTTCAGCGTCGCTACGAGCCTCCTCGGGCTCCTGGCCATGGTCGCCCTGGCGTCCGCGGCCTTCGGCCTGCGGTTCTTCGCCTACGGGCTCATGCTCGTCCCCTTCCTTCTCGTGCTGTTCCTGTTCGGGATCGCCCTCGGCATCCTCGGGGCCGCGCTCGTCCTGCGGTTCGGGCCCGCGTCCGAATGGCTCGTCTGGCCCATCCCAGCGGTGGTCACGCCGTTCGCGGCGGTCTTCTATCCGGTGTCCACCCTGCCAGCGTGGATGCAGGCGACCGCGCAGCTGCTGCCGCCATCCTACGTGTTCGAGGGGATGCGCTCGATCGTGACGGGCGGCGCATATTCCGGGAAACCGCTGGTGTGGGGGCTCGGCCTCTGCGCGCTTTACATCCTGGTGGCCGCTTGGGTCTTCGCCCGGGTGCACAGTACGGTCGTGCGGACCGGCCTGCTGGCGCGGTACAAGGCGGAAAGCTCCGCCTGATCCCGGCTACGCCGGTTCGTCCTTCACGATCCGCAGGAACGCTCTGTATTTCCTGGCATCCTCGTTCCCCCGCTCCCGGCGGTAGCTCTTGATCCCCTTGATGGCATAGCCGCAGCTTTTCACGCCCTCGATGTCCTGCGTGAGGCCGTTTGTGCCCATCGCCCTGTCATCGGCGTGGATGTGCTTCCAGTTCCTCAACAGGTACACGGTGGTGCTTCTCAGCCGTTCCAGGCAGCTCTCGGCGAATTCGGGAATATGCTCCCCCTCTTCGTCGAGCTTCTCGAAATCCCACCGGTTCGCGCCGAACACGATGTACAGGAGCCCCTTGCCGTCCTTTATGTCGAATTCCTCGTAACTTCCGCCCTGGCTCATCATTTCGATCCCTCCGTCCGCTTTCTCCCCCTTCGTCCGTCCGATGGTTCACCGGTATTGTATCCCGCCTCTTTTTCCCCCGCCCCGCCCAAATTCCTGCAAGAACTGCCTATTAGATGCGGGAGAGAGGATTTTCGATCGGGAACACGCCTGCCGGAAGGGACGCGGGCTGGATGCGCTCATGGGCGGGCCGGCGATGCAGACGCCCCGCCCCTGTTTTCATGCCGGGGCATCGAGGACCTCCCGCACCTTCCTCGCGAGCTCGGCGGGGGCGAACGGCTTGGCCAGAAGTGGGACCGGCGTCTGGAGGGCGGGAGATTCGTCGTCGGAGGCGGCATCCGCGTAGCCGCTCATGAGGACGCCTTTCAGCCCGGGTGAAATCCGCAGCATCGCCTTGTAGGCTTCCCTTCCCCCCATCCTGGGCATGACGACGTCGAGGAGCGCCAGCGAGACGTCGTCCCGCTCCCGCTCGAGGAGGGCGACGGCCTCCGCTCCCCCGCCCGCCGCCAGCGCGGTACGGATCCGCTGCTCCCGGACGTTGTAGCCGATCAGCAGCATGATCGGGACGAGCGCGACGAAAAAAATGAGGATCAGGCGGATACGGATGCTGGAGAAAACGAATTTCTTCATGGGGTCCCCGGGGCCTACTCCAACGGGAGGATTATACTCCCCCGGCTTGAATCCCGGCTAACCGGGAAGTATATTTTCCATCCGTTCCTTGATTTATTGAGCAGAATGACGCGAAGGCGGGAAAAACGACTCCCGATTCCTACAGCACCTTCCTCACGATCTCTTCCCGGACCGCCCTCGGGTCGGCCTTGCCGCCCGTGGCCTTCATCACCTGCCCCGTGAACAGGCCGAGCAGGCTGGTCTTGCCCGCGCGATACGCCTCCACCTTGTCGGGCATCGAGGCCAGCACCGCGTCGACCGCCGCGGACAGGTCGGCGGCGCCGACCGCCCGGTCGAGCCCCAGCCGGCGGATGATCGCGCCCGGGCAGCCGCCGCCGGCCATCATCTCCGCGAAGACCGTCTTCGCGGCCGCCGTCGTGATCGCCCCTTCGTCGACCCTGCGGACCAGGTCGGCAAGGTCGGGGCCCGTGAAGGGCAGCTCCGCGATCGTGCGCCCTTTCAGCTCGCGCAGCACGTCGTTGGCCGTCCAGTTGGCGAGCGCCTTCGGGTCGCCGTGGGCCGCCACGGCGGAGTCGTAGAAATCGGCGACGGCGCGGTCCCCCGTCAGCACATCCGCGAGGTCGGCCGGAAGGCGCAGCGTCCGGACGTAGGCGTCGTGCCTCGCGGCGAGCGACGGGTCCGCCGCGCGCGCCCTGGCGCGCTCGTCCGGCACCGCCGCGCCGCGCGGGGTCGCGGCCGCCTTGGGCGCCGCATGCATCGGCTCCCCCGCCCGCTGTGCCGGCTTCCCCCCGGCGGCCGGCGGCTGTTCCGCCCTGCCGCCCCGCCCCTCCTTGTAGGTGTCGCGCAGCTCCACGATCCGGTTGAACACGGGCGCGCCCGCCTTCGAGTCGACGGCGTCGGCGACGAAGTAGCCGTGCCGGACGAACTGGAAGCGGTCGCCCGGGCGGGCGTCCGCCAGCGACGGCTCGAGCAGGCAGCCGTCCAGGACCTCGGCCGAGGCCGGGTTCAGGTAATCCTTGAAGGTCTTCCCATCCTCGCCCGTCTCGGCGTCGGGCACGGTCAGGAGGCGGCCGTACAGGCGAACCTCGGCCCGGACGGCATGCGCGGCCGACACCCAGTGGATCGCGGCGCTCCTGCGCCGCTTCGCGCCGGGCGTTCCGCCCTCCCCTTCGGGAACCCGGCTGACGCGCAGCGCCACCGTCTCCCCGGTGGCCGGCTCCTTGACGACCTCGTCGCACCGGACGAGGCAGGCGTTCCGGAGGCGGACCTCCCCCCCGGGCCGCAGCCGCATCCAGTCCGCGGGCGGGTCCTCGCGGAAATCCGACCGCTCGATGAACAGCTCGCGGGACAGCGGCAGCGGCCGCGATCCCTCGCGCGGGACGTCGTGGGGCCAATACGGGGCGTCGATCCACTCGACCTTCCCCTCGGGCCAGTCCGCGATCGTGACCTTGAGGGGCCGCAGGACGGCCATGACCCGCGGGGCCCGCGCGTTGAGGTCGTCCCGGATGGCGTCCTCGAGCAGCTCCATACTCACCCGGCTGTTCGCCTTGTCGACGCCGATGCGGGAGGTGAACAGGCGGATCCCCTCGGGGGTGTAGCCGCGCCGGCGCATGCCCGCGATCGTGGGCATGCGCGGGTCGTCCCACCCGGACACGTGCCCCTCCTCCACGAGCTGGAGCAGCTTGCGCTTGCTCATCACCGTGCAGTCGAGGTTCAGCCGCGCGAACTCGTACTGCCGGGGACGCGGCTCCGGGAAAAGGTTGTCGACCAGCCAGTCGTAGATCGCCCGGTTGTTCTCGAACTCGAGCGTGCAGATCGAGTGCGTGAT
>DCUH01000037.1:0-8602 GCA_002327765.1 bacterium UBA2219
GTTGCGAAGGCAACCAAGACTGGAAGTTCAGACTTTAGTACCGCCGAATCGAAATTCGCTCCGTCGATCTCTAGGTAATTTGAATTCGTGGTCATCCTTTTAATCCTTTATCGCGCAGTATCCAGAAAGAAGGTTTGGCCTCGTTGGAACAGGTTGTTTAAGCCTAGCGTCAGGCCATGAGGCCGCCCCTGACGACGTCTCCCGGCAGGTTCGCTGGTGCGGGAGTGATTTGAACGTATTTGATGTTCGTGATCGGGATAACGAACAGGTCTCCCTGCACCTCGATGGCAAGCCTGTCCTTCTCCAGCGCTTTGCGAACATTCGTGGCTACCGTCAAGGGATCGTCACTGCTTTGCAGTGGCCAAGCGAGGCTCACCTTCGTCTCATCCATGAAGTGAATTACGGCGCGTACAATCTTGTTCATGGCTACCTCCTCTTCAATGTTCGTAAGTCGGTTTTCAGAACAGCATCGGTCATGCCAATTCGCCATTTGAGCGATAACATAAATAATATCAATAGCTTACGCGCGATAGCGCCGATTGGGTGTAGGTGCGAAATTATGAACGTACGAAAATTCGTTCAAGATTGCGTTTGACGTTTCGTCCTGCCGCGACTAAGATAGCGAGTATGGAAGTTCTCAGCGACAGTCGTTTTGACCCTTGGAGCGCAGCCGGTCTGCTTATTGACATTGCCAGTGAGCAGTCGCTGGAGAGCCTTCTTTGGAAGTTTGTCGAGCGCGGCGCGCAAGGGCCGATAGCCGCCTGCGTCCAAGTCTGGCTGATTGATAAAGGAGACTTGTGCCCCACGTGTCCATACCGGTTGCAATGTCCCGACCAGTCTCGTTGCCTGCACTTGGTCGCGGCAAAAGGGAAGTCCGTTTTGGGTGCCGGCACTGGTTCGCGACCTTACGAAGACCTCCGCGCACGGGTGCCGCTGGGCGTAGGCCCTATCGGCGAATCTGCTGTGACAAATGAGCCTAAGCTTATAAGCGTCTCGGATGAGCACCCGGAGTCGCTTCCAGGTGTGGAGTGGGTGACCGAAGAACACGTTGGTGAATACTTGGTAGGTCCGATTCGGTACAAGGGCGAGATTCTCGGCGTATCAGCCGGCTTCGTTCGCGGGAAATGGCCGGAGGAGTTCCATCCGTGGGGCCAGGTTTTTTCTGACCAGCTCGGCGCCTCCATTGCCAACGCGAGGGCCTTCGAGGAAGTTCATCGGCTCAAAGCACAACTGGAGCTTCAAAATTCCTATCTCGAGGAGGCGGTCATCGAGGCGAAGGCCTTTGGTGACCTTGTCGGCCAGAGCGCCCCGCTCACGCATATCGTCAGCCAGATTGATTTGGTCGCACCGACGGAAGCCTCCGTGATCATTCTGGGCGAGACCGGCACGGGCAAGGAACTGGTGGCTCACGAGATTCACCGGCGCAGCGTGCGCAAAGGCGGGCCTCTCGTCCGCGTCAATTGCGCCTCGATTCCGGGGGGGCTATTCGAGAGTGAATTCTTTGGCCACGCAAAGGGATCGTTTACCGGAGCCGTGAAGGACCGGGCAGGCCGTTTTGAAACGGCTGAGGGCGGGACGATTTTCCTGGATGAAGTGGGCGAGATTCCGTTGGAGGTTCAGAACAAACTCCTGCGTGTGCTTCAGGAAAAGCGCTACGAACGTGTCGGCGAAGACCGTACGCGCTCCGCGGACGTGCGAATAATCGCGGCCACCAATCGTGACATCAAGCAAGCTGTTGCTACAGGACGGTTCCGGGAAGACCTGTATTACCGGCTCAACGTCTTCCCGATCGCGCTTCCCCCGCTGGCCGACCGGAAGGAGTCGATCGTCCCGCTGGCGGAGTATTTCGCGGGGAAGTTCGCCGCCGCGTTCGGGAAGAGGATCTCCGGGTTCTCCGGGGACGCGGTCGACGCCCTCCGGCGATACCCGTGGCCCGGGAACGTCCGGGAGCTCCAGAACGTGATCGAGCGGGCCGTGATCCTCGCCCCGGGAGAGATCGACGCGGCGCACCTGAGGCTGGAGGCCTCCGCGGGGCCGGAAACTTCCGCCGGGGCGGCGATCCCCGGCGAAGGGGCGCTGCGGGCCAACGAGCGGGAGACGATCCGGAAGGTCCTCGCGGACACCGGCGGGAACCGGACGCAGGCCGCCCGGGTCCTGGGCATCTCCCTGAGGACCCTGCAGTACCGGATCAAGGAATACGGCCTGTAGGGGCGCAGGATCTGCGCGGCGGCGCGCAGACGTTGCGCGCCGGCAGGTAGGCCGGCGGCGGGCCGGGAATCGCAACGGGCCGGTTCGATTCCGGTTTTCCGGTATTCGCAAAGGTGGCATGCGGGATGCATTTGCTTCGGGTGCAGGCAGACACCCGAAGGAGGCAGCAGCGATGAAGACGAAGATCGGCGCGGTGATCATTGCGTGGATGTTCCTTTTCGGCACGGTTCCTCTGGCGATGGCCAAGGGGCCCGGCGGCGGCTCCGGCGGCGGGGCGGCTGTCCGGTCCGGGGTCGGAACGAAGTCGCAGAACCAGATCCGGACCCAGCAGCGGCTGCGCGACGGCTCCTGCGTCAACCAGGGGACCGGCACGCCGCTGAAGAAGGGGAACGCGTACGGCCCCGGCGACGGCACGGGGACGGGGGTTCCCGCGCAGGACGGGACGGGGTATGGCGCTCCGGCGAACCGGTAGCGCGATGAAGGCCGGCGGGAGTGGGGCGGCCGGACGCGCCCTGCTCCTGATCCCGGCGCTTATGGCGCTGCTCGTCTGCCTCCCGGCCGGCGCGCGCGCTGCGGAGCCCGACACGGTCCTGGCCGGCAGCGGGATCCGGTACCCCGAGGGATTCGACGCCGACACGGTCGGCGAGGTCCGCGGAAGGGTTTCCGGAACCGAGGTCCCCGGAAGCGGCCCCGTCCGCTTCCGGCTCGCCACGGACCGGGAGAGCTACAACATTCTCGCGTCCCCGGCCTGGTACTGGAAGGACCTCCGGGTGGAGCTCCCCGACGGCTCCGAGGTGCGGGTTCGCGGCTCGAAGACCCTCGGGAAGGACATGGCTCTCTACGTCGTCGCACAGGAGGTGCAGCTTATCCCCTCCGGGAAGAGCTGGCTCTTCCGGAACGCGGACGGCCATCCCCTTTGGAAGGGGCGGCAGGGCGGCCCGGCCGCGGGGAGCGGGATGGGCGGCGCGTCACCGATGCGTCGCGGCGGCGGGGGAATCGGCGGCGGTTTCGGCGGCCCCGGCGGCCGCAGGAGATAATCTCATGCGCATGGATCGTTCGGAAGGCCGCGCGGGCCGCGGGATCGTGTTCGCGCTCGCGGCGGCGTTGACGGGGATGTCCATCCTGCTTCCCGGTAAGGGGATCGCCGGGTGGGAGATCGGGGCCAGGGCGGGGTTCGACTCGAACGTCGGCCGTTCGGTGGAAGGGGAGGAAAGCGACGTCTTCCTTCTCGGCCACGGGGCGTACCTCCGGCAGGCGGACGGCGAGACCCGGCTCGACTGGACGTTTTCCGCGGTCGTCGAGGGGGCCGCGTACGCGGATTATTCCGACCTCGATTACGGGTCGGCGTCCGTCATGCCGGGACTGCTGTGGATCGCCCGCCCCGGCTGGACCGTCAACCTCTCGCCCTTCTTCCAGGTGAAAGGGGTTCGCGACTCCGACCAGTCCGCGTACGCGTTCGGCGCGCGGATCGACCTGCGCCAGGAGCTGCCGCGGCGGCTGTACCTGGCCGAGTCCGTTTCGTGGACCGACAGCCGTGCCGACGTGGAAACCTACTCGTACACCGAGTTCGCGGCGGGGGCGGCCATCGGGGTGAACTGGACCGATGCTTTTTTCACGGAGATCGGCTACCGGTACGCGCGCGGCGATTCCTTCTTTTCCCTCGGGACGGCCACGCTGGTCCCGGGAGGGGGCGGCGGAGGCGGCGGCCCAGGCTACCGGGGCGGCACGGACCCCGTGTATTCCACGGTCTTCGGGAGCGACGTGGTCAAGGACCGCGTCGACAGCCACGCCGTGGAGCTGTCGGCGGGGATCGACTGGACCCCTTCGGTCTTCAGCGTGCTGACCTTGACGTGGCAGACGATCCGCGGGGACGTCGGGACGGCGGACAGCTTCTCCGGGACGGCGGGAATCGGGTACCGATTCTAGGAAGTCGCGGGGAAGGGGAGAAGGGGGGCGCCGGTCCGCATCGGTGTCCCCCTTGTCGTTTTACCGTGGTAATTTATCCATAGTCGGCATTCCGCCCGCGGCGCATCATTGGACATCGAGACCTGGAGTCGCGCATGACTGAACCCGGCCGGAACCTGCGCACGGTCCTCCGGACATCGGCGGTGCTCGTCTGCGCGATCTTCTTCGCGTTCTTCCTTCCGGTGCGGGTGGGTGCGATGGACACGGTGGATTTCCCCCGGGCGCTGGACCGCGCCTTCCGTGGAAACCCCTTCCTGTCGGCCGCCGGATTCGATTACGAGGCGTCGCGGGAGGACGCGGACGCCGCGCTGGGCCGCTTCTTCCCCACGCTGACCTTCGACCACCGCTTCGTACGGACTACCCTGCCGGCCGAGGCCTTCTCCCTCAAGCTCAACCAGTCCCGGCTCGCGCAGTCGGATTTCCTCGACGTCGCCAACTTCAACGACCCCTCCCCGCGCAACGACTTCATCTCCACGCTCACGCTCGAGCAGCCGCTCTTCGCCCCGTCTTTGTACCTCGGCCGCCGGATGGCGGTACGGGAAAGCGAGGCGAAGCGGCTGGAGCTTCTCCGGGCGAAGGAGGATACGGCCTTCCAGGTCCTTTCGGCGTACCTCGACGTCCTGACGGCAAAGGCGTACCTGGCCGTCGCGGACCAGGGGCTGTCCGACTCGCTGGAGCACCGCAGGATCGCCGAGGCCGCCGAGAGGGCGGGCACCGGGCTTTCCTCCGACGTCCTGCGGGCGAAGGTCGCCGTCGCCGCGGCGGAAGGGGCGAAGGTGACCGCGGAGAACCGCCTCGAGCTCGCGCGCCGGAGCCTGGCGCTGGCGATGGGCGAGCCGGGGGGAGCGGAAATCGACGCCGCCGGGCCGCCGCCGGAGTTCCCCGAGCCCGGACCGCTCGAGGAGCTCCAGGCCGCCGTTTCCGCGCGGCCGGACCTGGCGGCCGCCGCGATGCGGGTGGACAACGCGGGGACCGGGGAGACGCTGCGCAGGGCGGAGTACCTGCCGACGGTGGGGCTTCTCGGCGTGTACCAGGTCGACGCGGAGAACGGGCCGTTCGACGCCGACAACCGGAGCTGGAGGATCGGCGTGGGGCTGCGGTGGAACCTCTTCGACGGCCTGCAACGGGAATCGGCCGTATCCAGGGCGGCCCACGAGCGGCGGATGGCGGAGGAGCGCCACCGCGGGCAGAGGGACCTCGCCTCGTTCCAGGTGACGCGGGCCTACCTCGGCATCCGGGAGGCGGGGCGGCGGGTGGAGATCGCCCGGGCGGCGGAGGCCTCGGCCGCGGAAGGGGTCCGGAAGATCCGGGCCCGGTACGAGAACCAGCTCGGGCGGATGATCGACGTGCTCGACGCCCAGTCCGCGCTCGACCAGGTGCGCGCCGACGCGGTGAAGGCGGAAAACGACCTTCGGCACTCCCGGGCGCGGCTGCTCCACGTGACGGGCGCCCTCCTGCCCTGGGCGGAGAAGGAATCCGGAAGATAAAGGGGGTACGCGGGGATGACGGGACACGGCGCGCGCGCGGCGGCGGTGCTGGCGGCGGCATTCCTGCTGGCCGCCTGCGGGGGGAAGGATCGGCGGGAAGCGGGCGCCCCCGCCCGCCCGGCGGTGCCCGGCGTGGAGGTGATCACGGTGCGGCCGGTCGCCGGCGAGGCCTCCGTGGAGGCGACGGGCACCGTTCGCGCGGAGACGGTCGCGGCGGTCGCGCCCCAGATGATGGGGCGGCTGACGGCGGTCCTCGTCGCGGGAGGCTCCCGGGTCGAGGCGGGGGCGGTGCTGGCGACCATCGACGACCAGGCGGTCCGCGCGCAGCTCGCTTCCGCGGAAGGCGCGGTGGCCGAGGCGGAAAGCGCGCGGGAGGAGGCCTATCGCGCCGTCGCGCAGGCCGAGGCGGCGAGGGAGCTCGCCGGGAAGACGCACGCGCGCTACCGGACGCTCCTCGAGGAGAAGGTGGTGACGCCGCAGGAGTACGACGAGGTCGCGCTCCGGCGCACCCTCGCGGTGAAGGACCACGAGAGGGCGCTGCGGCGGACCGAGCAGGTCGAGGCCCGGGTCGCCCAGGCGAAGGGGGCGGCCGACGCCGCGCGCGCCATGGCCGGCTATGCGAAGGTTGTCGCGCCGTTCGCCGGCGTCGTGCTGGAGAAGAAGGCGGACGCGGGGTCGATGGCGGTCCCCGGTGTACCGCTCTTCGTGCTGGAGGACCCGCGGCGGCGCCGGATCGAGGCCGCCGTCTCCGAGGCGTACCTTCCGGTCCTGAAGAAGGGCTCTCCCGTGCGCGTGGTGCTGGACGACGCCCCGGACCGGGAGATCGCCGCGGCCGTCGCGGAGGTCGTCCCGGCGGTCGACCCGGCCACCCGCACGTTCGTCGTGAAGGCGGAGCTCCCGCCGGGGACGGGGCGGACGGGGCAGTCCGGCCGCCTGCGGTTTGGCGCGGGGAAGGGGACGGTCCTGGCCGTCCCGAAGCGGGCGATCACGCGCGCGGGCGGCACGGACGGGCTGTTCGTCGTGGGGGCCGCGGACAACACGGTGCGGCTCTCCGTCGTCACCACGGGCGCGGACCTCGGCGACCGGGTGGAGGTGCTGTCGGGGCTGTCGGCGGGCGACCGGGTCGCCGTCTCGCCGCTGGACCGCCTCCATGACGGCGCGGTGATCGAGGAACGGAAATGAGCGGTCCCGCCGGCGGCGGTCGCCGGGGGTTCGCCGGCCGGGTCGCGGCCGCGTTCATCGGGTCGCGCCTCACCCCCCTGGTCGTCATCGCCTCGCTCCTCCTCGGCCTGGGCGGGGTGCTGCTCCTCCCGCGCGAGGAGGAGCCGCAGATCATCGTCCCGATGATCGACGTGTTCGTGCAGGTGCCCGGCGCCTCGGCGAAGGAGGTGGAGGAGCGGGCAACGCGGCCCATGGAGCAGCTTCTCTGGGAGATCCCCGGCGTCGAGTACGTCTACTCCACGTCGTCGCCGGGGCGGTCGATGGCGATCGTGCGCTTCCGGGTCGGGGAGGACGAGGAGGAAAGCATCGTCCGCCTCAACCAGAAGATGTACGCCAATTTCGACCGGATCCCGCCGGGGACCTCGCCGCCGCTGATCAAGCCGCGCTCCATCGACGACGTCCCGATCCTGGCGCTCACGCTCTCCTCCGGCCGGCACGACCCGTTCACCCTGCGCCGGATCGCCGTCCTCCTCCAGGAGCAGGTCAAGACCGTCCCCGACGTCTCCGAAGTGAAGGTGATCGGGGGGCAGCGGCGGCAGCTCCGCGTGATCCTCGACCCGGCGCGGATGGCCTCCCGCGGGATCGCCCCCGCGACGGTCGCCCGGATGCTCGGCGGGGCCAACCGCGAGCTGCAGGCCGGGAGCTTCTCGTCCGGCAACCGGGAATACCTCGTTTCCGCCGGCGGGTTCCTGGGGAGCGCGGAGGAGGTGGGCGCAGTGGTGGCGGGCGTCTCGGAAGGGCGCCCGGTCTACCTGCGGGACGTGGCGGCGATCGTCGACGGGCCGGAGGAGCCCGCCGACTACGTCTTCTTCGGCGAAGGGGCCGGAAGCGGCAGGGCCGGCCCGGCCGTCGTCCCCGCCGTGACCCTCTCGGTCGCGAAGCGGAAGGGGACCAACGCGATCGCGATCGCGGACAAGGTGCTGGAGAAGGTCGAGGGGCTCAAAGGGACGCTCCTTCCCGGAGACGTGCGGCTCACTGTCGTGCGGAACTACGGGGAGACGGCGGCGGAGAAGTCGAACGAGCTGCTCTACCACATGCTGATCGCCGTCGTCTCCGTGTCGATCCTCATCTGGATCACGCTGGGGCTGCGGGAGGCCGGGATCGTGGCGACCGCCATTCCCGTCACGCTCGCCCTCACGCTGGCCGTCTTCTACCTGACCGGCTACACGCTGAACCGGGTGACGCTGTTCGCCCTCATCTTCTCCATCGGCATCCTCGTGGACGACGCGATCGTGGTGGTGGAGAACATCGTGCGCCACTACCGGCTCCCGGAGAGCCGCGGCCGCTCCGTGATCGACGTCGCAGTCGAGGCGGTGGACGAGGTGGGGAACCCGACGATCCTGGCCACCTTCGCCGTGATCGGCGCCATCCTCCCGATGGCCTTCGTCCGGGGGCTCATGGGACCCTACATGCGCCCCATCCCGGTGGGCGCCACGGCGGCGATGCTCTTCTCGTTGCTGGTGGCCTTCGTCGTCACGCCGTGGGCCGGCGTCCGGCTCCTCCGGCGGGAGGAGGGCGAAGGGCACGGGAACGAGGAGGAAGGGTACACCACCCGGCTCTACCGGAAGGCGATGGACCGCCTCCTGCACCGCCCCGCCTGGCGGAACGGCTTCCTCCTGCTCGTCGTCGTGCTGCTAGGGATTTCCGCGTCGCTCGTCGCCTTCGGCTGGGTGAAGGTCAAGATGCTGCCGTTCGACAACAAGAGCGAGTTCCAGGTCGTG
>DCUH01000037.1:8655-8890 GCA_002327765.1 bacterium UBA2219
CCCACAACTTCAACGGGCTGGTCCGCCACTACTT
Source organism: bacterium UBA2219 (assembly GCA_002327765.1). Lineage (GTDB taxonomy): Bacteria > Desulfobacterota > Deferrimicrobia > Deferrimicrobiales > Deferrimicrobiaceae > UBA2219. Next base: position 8,690 of record DCUH01000037.1, read on the forward strand.
CCTCCGAAGCGCGCCGCACGAGGCCGACCTGCAGGTGAATCTGGTCCCGAAGGGGGATCGGAAACGCCAGAGCCACGAGATCGCCGTGCGGGTCCGCCCCCTGGTCCGGGAGGTCGCCGCGAGGCACGGGGCAAACGTAAAGATCGCGGAGGTGCCACCGGGGCCGCCGGTCCTCCAGACGCTGGTGGCCGAGATCTACGG
>DCUH01000057.1 GCA_002327765.1 bacterium UBA2219
CCTCCCGTCTTCCGGACGCTTTCCGACGCCGCACGGCTGCCCGACGACGAACGGTACCGCACGTTCAATATGGGGATCGGAATGGTCCTGATGCTCCGCCCCCGGGACGCGGACCCCGCCGTGGCCCATTTCCGGAAGGCGGGAATCCCGGCGACGGTGATCGGCGAAGTCCGCAAAGGGCGCGGCGAGCCCCGGGTCCGGCTGGTCGGGGACAGCCGATGAGCACACCCCGCCCCGTCATCGCGGTGCTCGTTTCGGGCGGAGGCTCGAACCTCCAGGCCATTATCGACGCCTCGGAAACGGGGGCGATCCCGGGCAGGGTCGGCGTCGTCGTCGCCAACAAGGCCGACGCGTACGGTCTCGTCCGGGCCCGGAACCACGGCATCCCCGCGGAGTTCTTGGACCACCGGTCTTTCGAGTCCAGGGAAGCGTTCGACGCCCGCGTGGCGGAGATCCTCCGGGCGCACGGGGCGGAGCTCGTCTGCCTCGCCGGCTTCATGAGGGTGGTGACGCCCGTCTTCCTCCGGGCATTCCCCGGCAGGGTGCTCAACATCCACCCCGCGCTTCTCCCTTCCTTCCCGGGGACCCACGGGCCGCGCGACGCCCTCCGGTACGGCGTGCGCTTTTCGGGATGCACCGTGCATTTCCTCGACGAGGGGGTGGACACGGGCCCGATCGTCGCCCAGGCGGTCGTCCCGGTCTACGAGGACGACAACGAGGAGACCCTTGCGGCGCGGATCCTCGAGGAGGAGCACCGGATCTACCCGATGGCGATCCGCCTGTTCCTCGAGGGGAAGCTGACGGTCGAGGGAAGGAGGGTCTTTACGAGGGACGTCGCAAGGATCCCGGAATTTTCACGCCGGAATCCCGACGCCTGATCATTCCCAGCGCAGCAGGACGCGATAGCTCCAGTATTTCCACCCTTCCAGGAAACGCCTCCTCGCCCAGCGCCAGGCGCGCTTGGCCGGGGTCCCGCTTTCCGCCCGGACGGGGATCACCCAAAGGGCGGTCTCCGGTGGAAGGACCTTCCGGAACGCGAGGTACGCGCGGGGGACGTGGTAGTCGGACGTCACAAGGATCACGGAGGAGTAGCCCCGCCGCTCCGCCAGGGTTTTCGCGGAGAAGGCGTTCTCGAGGGTGTTCTCCGACCACCCTTCCACGTGGATGCGGGAAAAGGCCTCCGGGGGAAGCGAGGCCGCCTGCGGGAGAAGCCGGGCCGGCATCACGCCCCTGCCCGCTCCCAGGATGCAGAAATCCCTTCCCGCGCCCGCGCTCCACGCCCGGAACCCCTCGGAGATCCGCCCCGCCCCTCCGGAGAGCACGATGACCGCGTCCGCCGGCCCCGGGGGCGGAACCGGAACCCGCATGGAGAGTATGTGCGGCACGGCGGGAACCGCGACGAGCAGGAACAGCAGGAAGGCCGTCCCACGGCCCAGGCGCCGGGCCCCGGAAGACCTGCCGTGCGAAAAAAGCGGGTCTTGTCTTTTCATGCCGGTCATGATATTAATTTACGGTTCCATATATGGAGGCGGCCATGGCAAAGTGCTCTATCTGCGGGAAAGGTCCCAGTTTCGGAAACAACGTATCGCACGCCAACAACCGGACCCCGAAGGTCTGGCGCCCGAACGTCCAGCGCGTGAAAGCGATCATGGACGGGACGGTGCGGCACGTCAACGTCTGCACGCAGTGCATCAAGTCGGGAAAGGTCGTCAAGGCCATCTGACTCAGGAGACGAACCCGACGGCGTCGATCTCCACCCTTGCGCCCGCCGGCAGCTTCGAAACCTGCACCGTGACGCGCGCCGGCGGGTTTTCAGGAAAGAACGACTTGTAGACCTCGTTCATCGCCTGGAACTCCCCCATGTCCAGCAGGTAGACGGTGGTCTTCACGACCGCCGCAATGCCGGAGTTCCCCGCTTCGAGCACGGCTTCCAGGTTTCTCAGCACCCGCTCCGTCTGCTCCCGGATCCCCCCCTCCGTCAACTTCCCCGTCGCGGGGTCCAGCGGGATCTGCCCCGAGCAGAACAGGAACCCTCCGCACGACACCGCCTGCGAATATGGGCCGACGGCCTTCGGGGCCGCGCCCGTCGATACGATCTCCTTTTTCATGTCACCCCTTTCCCCTCTCGACGGTCTGCACCCCCTTGACCTTCTCGATCGCCTTGATGAGGGATGCCAGGTGGCCGGCGTCTTTGACGGACACCTCGAAGTTGCAGATGGCCCGCTTGTCCCGGGTGGTCGTGACCGCGGCCCTGCGGATATCCACCTCGTTCATGGTGATGGTGCGGGAGATGTCGGCCAGCAGCCCCGGCTTGTCGGAGCAGACCACGCGGATCTTCACGGGGTGGACCGCCTTGGTACCTGCCTCCCAGGTCACCTCGATCGACCGCGCCGGGTCGAGCTCCAGCACCTTGGGACACTCCCGCGTGTGCACCGTCACGCCCCGCCCGCGGGTGATGAACCCGATGATCGGATCCCCCGGGACGGGGTGGCAGCAGTTCCCGAGCCGGATGAAGATCCCGTCCATCCCCTTCACGACGATGGAACTGGGCTTGCGCGCTACCACCTTCTTTATGAGGGTGGAGAGGCGCGATTCCTTCCCCCCCCTTTCCTGGAGACGTTCGGGCGGCACGAGCAGGCGCAGGAGCGGCATGAGCGACACCCGACCGTACCCCAGCGCCCTCAGGTAGTCCTCCTGGGTCTTGTGCCGGGATTCCTCCAGGACCTCCGCGAACTGCTCCCCTTTCAGCACCTTCAACGGGTTGAGGGAGTATTTCCGCAGCTCCTTCTCCAGAATCTGCCGCCCCAGCTCGAGCGACTGCTCCATCTGCTCCTGGCGCAGGACGGAACGGATCTTCGTCAGCGCCTTGTTGGTCTTGGCGATCTTCAGCCAGTCCCGGCTGGGCTTGTGGGAGGGCTGCGTGATGATCTCGACGACGTCGCCGTTTTTCAGCTCCGTCTTCAGTGGGACCATCCTGCCGTTCACCTTCGCCCCGACGCACTGGTTTCCGACCTCGGTGTGGACCGCGTAGGCGAAGTCGATCGGCGTGCCCCCCCGGGGGATCTCCTTCACGTCTCCCCGCGGCGTGAAAACGTAGACCTCCTCCGGAAACAGCTCCACCTTCACGGTGTCCATGAATTCCCGCGGGTCCTTCATGTCCTGCTGCAGCTCGAGGATCTGCCGCAGCCAGAGGAACATCTGGTCTTCCTTCTCCGCGGTCCGGCGCCCCTCCTTGTACTTCCAGTGGGCCGCCACGCCGTTCTCCGCGAGGGCGTGCATGTCCTCGGTGCGGATCTGGATCTCGATCATTTCGGAGTTCGGGCCGAAGACCGTGGTGTGGAGCGACTGGTACAGGTTGGTCTTCGGCATGGCGATGTAGTCCTTGAACCTCCCGGGGACCGGCTTCCAGAGGTTGTGGACGATCCCCAGGGCCCCGTAGCACTCCCGGAGCGTCTTGGTGATGATGCGGAAGCCGATGAAGTCGTAGACGTGGTCGAAGTCGATCCCCTGCCGGTTCATCTTCTGGTACACGCCCGCGAGGTGCTTCTCCCTTCCGGAGATGACCGCGTCGATCCCCGCCTCGCGGCATTTCGTCTCCAGCAGGGTGATGACCTCGCGGATGTGCCCCGCGGTGTTCTGCCGCCGCTCTTCCGCCTGCAGGGAAAGCTCCTTGTACTGCGATGGGTGGAGAACGGCGAAGCACCGGTCCTCCATTTCCCCGCGGACGCGGGACATCCCTAGGCGGGCCGCGATGGGGGCGTAGATCTCGACCGTCTCCCTGGCGATGGCCGCCTGCTTGTCGGGGGAGAGGTGCTCAATGGTGCGAAGGTTGTGCAGCCGGTCGGCGAGCTTGACGAGGATGACCCGAAGGTCCTTCCCCATCGCAAGGATCATCTTGCGCAGCGACTCGGCCTTCTGGGCTGCGACGTCGGAGATGGTCACGCGGCTGATCTTGGTGACGCCGTCGACGAGGAGGGCGACCGAATCCCCGAAGAGTTCGCGGATCTCGTCTATGGTGGCGACGGTGTCCTCCACCGTGTCGTGGAGGAGGCCGGTGGCCACCGTTTCCTCGTCGAGGTTCCAGTCGGCAAGCGAATAGGCCACGTTGAGGGGGTGGATCAGGTAGGGGTCCCCCGACATCCTCAACTGCCCGTGGTGCACTTTTGCGGTGAAGACGTACGCCTTGTGGATGAGCTCTACGTTCGCGGAAGGGCGGGTCGCCTGAACCCGCTCGACGATGTCAAGAACGCGGAACAAGGCGATCTAGGCTCCTTCCGGCGCTCTATTTGACCCGGACTGTCCCCTGAGCTACCTCCCGGAGAGCGATGACTGTCGGCTTCTCCTTCCGGGCGGTAGTGTCGATCGTCGCCCCCGCGCCTCCGTAAAGCTGTTTCGCCCTCTTGGCGGCCATCACCGTCAACTGGAAGTGGTTGTCCACCTTCTGCAGGCAATCCTCGACCGTTACACGAGCCATCCCGTCACTCTCCTTTTTCCCTCAGGATCCTGTCCACCATTTCCATGGTCCGTTCACGGCGCAGCCTTCTCGCCCGGATGACGCACTCGACCTGGCGGACCGCCGTTTCCAGGTCTTTATTGACGATTATGTAATCGTATTTTTTAAGTTCCTCGATCTCTTTCCACGCCGCCTCGAGCCGCCGCTCCATGTCCTCCCGGCTGTCCCTGGCGCGCCCGAAGAGCCGTCTCCTCAACGTCTCGCGGTCGGGCGGGAGGATCCCGATCAGCACCGCGCCGGGAACGGCCGCCTTCACAGCCCGGCCCCCCTGGACATCGATCTCCAGGACGGCGTCCTCGCCGCTCGACACGATCTCGTCCACGGTGGCGTACGACGTGCCGTACCAGTTGCCGTACACGCGGGCGTATTCAAGAAACTCTTTACATTCTATCATGTTGCCGAATTCCTGCTCGTTCACGTAATAATAGTCCTTCCCCCCCGATTCGCCCGTCCTCTTCTCCCTCGTCGTGTAGGAGACCGACAGGACGAGACCCTCGACCCGGGCGAGCAGCGCCCGGCAGATCGTGGTCTTCCCGGAACCCGAAGGGGCCGATATGACGATGATGTCGCCCCGCGCCATTCCCGGCTTACTCCACGTTCTGGATCTGCTCGCGGATCTTCTCGAGCTCGGTCTTCGCCGCCACCACCCTCTGGGAGATGCCGGCGTGGGCCGACTTGTTGCCTGCCGTGTTGAGCTCGCGGAAGACTTCCTGCACCAGGAAGTCGAACCGCTTCCCCACGGCCTCCCCGGGCTCGCGGAAAAGCGCGTCCATCGCGGCCAGGTGCGATCCGAGGCGGTCGCACTCCTCGGTGATGTCGAGACGGTCCACGAGAATCGCCGCTTCCTGGTGGAGCCGGGCGGGATCGACCGCCGCATTGCCCGCAAGCGTCTCGATCCGCTCACGGAACCTCGCCTGGGCCAGCTCCCGGTTTTCGGCGGCCAGCGACCGGATCTCTGCCGCCAGCGTCCCGATGCGCTCCGCGGTGTCCCGGAGGAACCCTTTCAGCCGTTCCCCTTCCTCCCGGCGCGTCTTCGAAAGCATCGCCAGCGCGTCCCGCACCGCGGATTCCGCTTCGGACCACAAAAGCTCCGCCGTGTCGCCCCCCTCGGGGGCGACCTGGACGAGCTCCGGGACGGAGAACAGGTCGCGCAACCCCACCTCGCCGCCGACGCCGAACTCCCCGCGGATCTTTTCCGCCTCGTCAAGGAACGCCCGGAGCAGCTCGCGGTTCACGGACAGCTTCGCCCCGAACCTGCCGGACTCCTTCACATTCAGGTGGATGTCCACCTTCCCTCTCCGCAGGGCGTCCCGGACGATGCTGCGCACCCGCGGCTCCCAGGACAGGAACCTCCCCGGGCAGCGGACGTGGATATCGAGGAACCGGTGGTTCACGGAACGGGCTTCCACGGCTACGGAGACGTCCTCCCCGTGGCGTTCCGCGCGGCCGTAGCCGGTCATGCTCATCCAGGACATGAAGGCGATGTTAGCACAAACGGGGACTAAACCGTCTTCCTCAACGTTCCTCGCCGGATATCCCGCAGCAAGGCCCGTATTTCGTCGGAAGCGTAGTCGGGGTAGGTCCACGGAAGCGGCCGGAACTCCCCTCCCCGGAACTCCAATGTCAGGTCGGCGAACACGCCGTCCCGCAGGTAGACCCGGTGCGTGAAATTCTTGCCTGTGGCAAGGATGAAGTTTTCCGGCGTGACCAGCCCCGGATCGAGGTTCACCGTGCGTCGTCCCCCCTCCGAAAGGTCGTTCTCAATCGCCTCGAAACCGATCTTGATCCCCGGCAGCGAATCGCGGGGAACGGGCTCGGCGGCCGCGATGAAGCGGCGGAACAGCGGTTTCCCCATCTCCTTCGAATAATACCCCGTGCGGTCGAACGGGAAGACCGGGCCGCGGAAATCCGCTTCCCCGACGATCCCCGCGATGCGCGGCAAGGCGGCCTCGAGGTGACGCTCTTCCCGGAAGACGATGGAAACGACGAGGATCGCCGGGGAAGGTGTTTTCCGGCGGCTCACCCCTGCCAGCCCTTTAAGCCTTGGCCCGGACGGCGTTCAGGAGTTTCTCCGCGGTGATCGGAGAGGTCCCGACCTCCCCCACCACCACGCTGGCGGCGATGTTTGCGAGCATCGCCGCCTCCCGCATGGAGGAGCCCGCCGCGAGGCACGCCGCGACGGTCCCGATCACCGTGTCCCCCGCGCCGGTGACGTCGAACACCTGCCGCGCCAGCGCGGGAACGTGGAAGCATCCCTTGCGCCCGCGCTCGACCAGGGTCATCCCCTCCTCTCCCCGGGTGATGAGCACCGCGTCCGCGCCGGCCCTGCGCAGCAGCTCCTTTCCTCCCTCCCACACATCGAGATCTGAACGCAGTTCCCTTCCGCCGAGCGCCGCCTCCGCCTCCTTCTTGTTGGGCGTGATGAGGGTGCAGCCGCGGTACCAGGCGAAATCGGCCTGCTTCGGGTCGACGGCCACGAAAAGGCCTTTCCCGCGCGCCGCTCCCGTCACCTCCCGCACCAGTTCCGCGCCGAGCGTTCCCTTGCGGTAGTCCGAGAACACGACCCCCCGGACGTCCCCCAGCAGGGAGAGGATCCGGCGGATCAGCGCGTCGTGCGTGCGCTTCGAGGGGGGAACCTTCATTTCGCGGTCGACGCGGACCACCTGCTGGCTGTGGGCGATGACCCGCGTCTTTACCGTCGTGGGACGATCGGGGTCCTGCACGACGGCGGAAACGCCGATCCCGCGGCCGCGCAGCATCCGCGTGACGTACCGGCCCGCCGGGTCGTTCCCGACGAGCCCCGCCATCTCGACCGACGCTTTCAGGCCTGCGAGGTTCAGCGCCACGTTGGCCGCCCCGCCCGGGACTCGCGCGTCGCGCGTCACGGCGACCACCGGCACGGGCGCTTCCGGCGAGATCCGGCCGACCGTTCCGAAAACGTACTCGTCGAGCATGATGTCCCCTACGACAAGTATCCGGCAGGCGGGGAACATCGCCACCCGGCGCCCGGCGTCCGCCGGGAAGAACTCGTCATTCATAGGGGGTGGCCTCTTCCACGAGGAGAATCGGTATTCCGTCGTCGATGCGGTAGGCCAATCGGCAGGCGGCGCAGCGAAGCTCCGTCCCTTCCTCCGCGAGCCCGAGTTCCCCCTTGCACTTGGGGCATGCCAGGATCTCCAGGAGCGACTTGTCCATGACCTATCCTCCCGCCCGTTCGGGGATCAGCTCCCCCACCAGGGTCCATTCCTTTATCTTCCGGAACTTCCCGTAGATCCGGACGGGGGAACGCCGTTCGTCGTTCGTAACCCACATCCTCAAGTCCCCCTTGTTCTCAAGCTTCCCGTCCCTTCGGATCACCGGCGCGACGACGAGGGTGTCGATCTCGCCCCCGTCCGTCCGCAGCCGCTCCGAACCCGAGAAAACGGCTGCGATCTGGTAGACCTTTCGCCCGCCGTAGATGTTCCTCGGCCTGTCCTCCCTGCCCATGTCCTTCCAGCGGAAGTAGTAGACCGCGCTCACCGGATCGTGTATCGACGGGACGACGTCAACACGCTTCCGGACCTGCCCGTCGTCCAGGAACTGGTAGACGATCTTCCCGTTCACCTGGTCGTAGATCGCGACGTCGTCCCTCTTGTTTTTCCGGCCCGTGTACTCGATCCGGATCGGCGCGATCGTCTCCATGTCCAGGTAGTAATCGATCGTCTCGTTGATCGGGTAGATATAGGACAGGATCCCGGAGGTCCACGCCCTGACGTTCACGTGGTACGCGGCCTTCCCCCCGATGGACACCCTGCCCTTGTAGAGGAACCGCGCGTATCCCATCGTGATCCCGAGGAAGTCCACCCGGAATGCGAGCGACTCGTTCCGCCGCGCCCACGGGGGACCGGCCTCCTCCGGCGGGCGCACCAGGGCGGCGGGAACCTGCGGAGCGGGGCCCGCTTGTGCCGGTCCGGCCGGCGGTACGGCCGCCTTCGGCTGCTTCCCGGCCCCGGCCGCTTCCGGACGCGTCCCGGGCGCCTTTGCCGCCGTCCCCGGTCCCGGCTTCTCCGGAACGGCGTNNGCCGCCGTCCTCTCCGGCTCTCCGCCGGCCGGAGCGTGCGCCGCGGCGTCGGGGGCGTCGGACGGCGCCGCGGCCTTCTCCTCGACCGGGGGCGTCTCGACGATGGGGATGACGGGGGGGATCTCGCCGGACGCCGGCCTGGCCACGCTATCGGTCGACTTCGACACCGCGGCCTCCGGTGGAACGAGGTCCGCCTTCCGGGAACCGTGGCAGCCCGCGGACGCAAGGAGCGGAAGCGCAAAGAGGACCGCGGCCCCGAGGCGAAGAAGGCGTTTCCGTCTGGTTTTTCCGATCAACTCCGTCGGCCCTCCGCGAGGATCCATTGCGCGGCCTCCGGCATCCCCGGAAGGAAAACGTCGGGGGCGACGCCGCCGCGCCGCGCCTCCTCCCGTTCCGGGCCCCCGTACCCCGTTCCGACCAGGACGGTCTTCGCCCCCAGCCGGATGCCGAACAGGATGTCGGTCATTTTATCACCGACCACGAAGCGGGGGCACGATTCCGGGACCGCGAGGCGCCGCAGGACCGCTTCCGCCATCGCGATCCCCGGCTTCCGGCACGGGCACTCCCTCCGGTATTCCGCCACCGCGCCTTGCGGGTGGTGGGGGCAGTACTCCACGGCGTCGAACACGACCCCTTCCTTCCGGAACCCGGCCAAAAACGTCCCGTTCACCGCTTCCATCTCCGCACGCGTGATTTTCCCCCGCGCCAGCCCCGACTGGTTGGACACGACCGCCAGCAGATACCCCCCGGCGGCCATGCTCCGCAGCGCGGCGACCGCACCGGGCAGGATCCGGACGCGCGCCGGGTCCTTGATGTACCCCACATCCTCGATCAGCGTCCCGTCCCGGTCCAGGAAGACGATCCCCTTCAACGTCCCTCCCCGTAGACGTCCGGCTCGTCCGCGTGCCGGCTCTTCCAGCGCGGCTGGAACCAGATCCAGTGGTCGGGGGCTTCCCGGATCGCCTTTTCCAGTTCCTCGTTGCAGCGGCGCGTGATCCTGGGGATTTCCTCGTCCCTCGGCGCCCCGTAATCGATCCGGACCGCCGGGCCGAACCGGAGCACGTGATGGAACTTCCTCGACGGATCCCCGAAGATGAAGCCGGGATGGATCGCCGCCCGCATCGCGAACGCCAGCCGCGCGATCCCGTCGGTCGTGTAGGTCTTCCGAGAGAAGAAATCCACGAGGATCCCCTTGTGCCGGTCGACGTTCTGATCAATGAGGATGCCGACGAGGACCTTCCTGCGCAGGAACCTCATCACCTCCCTGGCGGATTCCGTCTGGCGTATGACGGTGTTCCCGGCCCATTGCCTGCGTTCGGTCACGATCGCGTCGAGAATCGGGCTTCGCAGCGGCTTGACGATGAAGGCGGCGGGCGCGACGACCGCGCCGTACACGTGGGACAGGAGCTCCCAGTTCCCGAAGTGGCCGGTCATCGCCATGCACGGGCGCCCTTCACGCTCCCACGAGTTGCGCAGGTGCTCCAGCCCCTCGATCCGGAAATGCTCCCGGATGTATCGGTCGTCCATCTTCGGGATGTGGATGAACTCGGCCGCGAGGGTGCCCAGCCGCAGGTAGGAGCGGCGGATGATGCTCGCGGCTTCCTCGTCGCCCATCTCCGGGAACGCGATCCGCAGGTTGATGCGCGCGATGCGCCGATGCTTCCGGTCGACCGCCCACACCGGCCACATCAGCCTCTCCAGGACCAGCGCCAGGACGGGAAGCGGTACCGCCTCCAGCAGGCGCAGGAGGAAACGGGCCAGCCGTTCCTTCATCGGGGCCCGCCCCGTTCCAGCGACCGCAGGATGGCCCGGGACAGCTCCTCCCACCCGGACAGGTATTCCACCTCCACCCGCAACGCGCCCACCGTGAAGGGAGTCTCCGGCGGGATCCGGACCAGATCCTTCTCGGTGGTGACCACGGGCACCCCCCCGGACTCCCGGGCGACCCGGGCCATGTCGGCGAGATCGTACCAATGGTGGTCCGGGAACGGCAGGAACCGCTCGACCCGGTACCCGGCGTCTTCCAGCGTGTCCCGGAACTGCCCGTTCCTGGCGAGCCCCGAGAAGGCGAACACCCCGGAACCTTGCGGGACCGCGTCCATCGGGGATCCCTTCGAGTCCACGATCCCGCGGGGAACGAGCCGCGAAAACGCCCGGGGACGGCCCTCCGGGAACGGCACGGCGCCGGCGGTTTTTTCGCCCGCCGCCGTGTCCGGGCATTTCGTCACGACCATTCCGTCGGCGAAACGCGCGTGCGAAGGCGGCTCGCGCAGCCTTCCCAGCGGGACGGTAAGGCGATTCCCCAGCCCGCTTTCGCATTCCACCAGGAGGAGGTCGAAATCCCTCGCGAGTGAAAGATGCTGGAAACCGTCGTCCAGGAGGAAGACGTCCACGGGCACGCGCGCCAGCGCCTCGCGTCCCGCCTCCGCCCGGGATTCCCCCACCACCACGGGGACCCCGGGGAGGGAACGCGCCATCAGGACGGGCTCGTCGCCCCCCTCCGACGCGGTCGCGATCCTTCCCGCGCCGTCCGATACCCAGGCGACACCGCGTCCCCGCCTCCGATATCCCCTGGAAAGAATCGCCACCCGGCGCCCTTCCCCCGTGAGCCACCGGGCGAGGTGCATCACGTGCGGAGTCTTCCCGGTCCCCCCGACCGAGAGGTTCCCCACGCAGATCACGGGGCGCGGCAGGCAGGTGCGGGACAGGATGCCGGCCCCGTAAAGCGCCCTACGGACGCGGGCAGCGGCGCCGAGGATCACGATGCCCTCACCGCCGGCCGCATGGCGGACAGGACCGCCTCGGCGTTGCGGTTCGACGCCCCCCCGAAGCGGTCGAAGAGCTCCTTCCCCTTCCTGCCGACGGCGGAATACGCGTCGCGGGCGGATGCGAACCGCGCGAAGACGGCGGCCAGCCCCTCCTCCCCCGGCACCTGAAGCAGACCGCCCTCCTCGAGGAACACGCAGGCGATCTCCCCGAAATTTTCCATATGCGGCCCCACGACCGTTGGGACCCCGTGCAGCGCGGGCTCCAGCACGTTGTGCCCGCCCTTCGGGGCGAGGCTCCCGCCGACGAAGGCGAGATCGGCGGCGGCATACGCGCCCGGCAGCTCGCCCACCGTGTCGAGCAGAAGCACCGGGGCGCCGATCCGGCATTCCGCGCCCTCGTGGAGCGACGTCCTGCGGACGACGCGGACCCCCTCCTCGATCAGCAGCGCCTCGACGGCGGGAAACCTTTCGGGGTGCCGCGGCGCGAGGAGGAGCCGGATCTCGGGGGCGCTCTCCCGCGCGGCGAGGAACGCCCGGAGCACGGCCGCCTCCTCACCCTCGTGCGTGGAGCCGGCGACGATCCAGCGGGCGCCCTCGGCCTTCTCCCTCTCCAGGATGCCCGACAGGGGAGCCGCGCCCTTCCCCGGCGGCGACACGTCGAACTTCAGGTTCCCCCCCACCGTGACGACCGACGGGTCGGCCCCCAGCGCGATGAAACGGTCCGCGTCCTCCCGGGTCTGCGCGGAGATCGACCGGAATGTCCGGAGCACCGGGCCGAAGAACCACCGGAACCTCGAATAGCCGCGGAACGACCGCCCGGAAAGGCGGCCGTTCACGATCACGACGGGGACGCCCCTGCGGACGCACTCGGCCAGGAAATTGGGCCAGATCTCCGTCTCCACGACGACGACCGCGTCTGGACGGACCCGGTCGAGGAACCGGCCGCAGGTCCGCGGAAAGTCGAACGGGAAATAGAAACGTCCCGTGAGCGCGCCCGAAAGCGGCTTCTCCGCCGTCCCGCGGCCGGTCACGGTCACGTTCGACAGGAACAGCCGCGCTCCCGGAACGCGCTCGCGCAGACGCCGCAGGAGCGGCACGCACGCGTTGGTCTCCCCGACGGAAACCGCGTGCATCCAGATGGTCGGGCCGCCGCCCGGAGGGGCGGCAGGGGGCAGCCCGCGAAGGCCGAACCGGTCCGGGAAATTCACCCGCCGCTTCCTCGAAAGGAGCATCCAGGGAACCCAGGCGGGAAACAGGAGGACGACCGCCGCCGTCAGAAGGACGTTGTAGAGAACGTGCCCCGGGCTGCCGGGGGAAAAACGGCGGTCCAACGGTTCATCCCCTCCCGTCGCCATTGCCGTGTTCGAGCTTCCGCTCCTCGAACTGCTTGAGGTAGACGTTGCGGTACAGGGAATCGCGGCCCATGAGCTCCTCGTGCGTCCCCCGCTCCGCGATCCGGCCCCCCTCGATCACGAGGATCAAGTGCGCGTTCCGGACCGTGGAAAGGCGATGGGCGATGACGAACGTCGTCCGCCCCCGCATCAGGGTGTCCAGCGCCTCCTGGATCATGCGCTCCGACACGGTGTCGAGCGCGGAGGTCGCCTCGTCGAGGATCAGGATCGGCGGGTCCTT
>DCUH01000046.1:0-596 GCA_002327765.1 bacterium UBA2219
TCACCGAGATGGGCGCCGAGATGCGGGTCCACGATCCCTACGTGGACCACTGGTATGAGCTGGAGCAGCAGGACTCCTATCCTTCGCCCGGCAGCTCCTGGTCCCGCTTTTTCCGCAACCAGGATCACTTGACGGGCATGACCGTCCAGAAGGACCTGGCCAAGGCGATTAAGGGGGCCGAGGCGGTTATTCTGGCCGTGCCGCACGAGCCCTACCTAAAGCTCGATCCCGACCAGGTCGTTCGCTGGGCAGGCGCCCCGCTGGCGGTGATTGACTGTTTCGGCATCCTCCCCGACGACAAGATCCGCCGGTACTTCGAGCTCGGCTGCGAGGTCAAGGCCCTCGGCCGGGGCCACATCCAGCGGATCAAGAAGGAAGTGAAAGGCGCCTCCGCAGGCTAACCGGTTCGTAGTGGCGCAGTAAGGGCGTTGTCTTCGTCCCACAGAAGGGTATGCCCCTACGGACACAAAAAAAACTCACATCCAACAGAAGTTTCCTTTGACAATGAAGATGCATAGCACTACTATGCATATCAGTTCTCAGTAGATGATCGCGGAGGTATGAATCGTGGCAGTGGCAAAGGATTTGGTTGCGGC
>DCUH01000046.1:618-54941 GCA_002327765.1 bacterium UBA2219
GGACCGACGGCATGCTCTACCCGGTCCTACACCGACTGGAGAAACAGGACCTCATCGAATCGTACCTGAGCACCGCCGAGACGGGCCGAGAACGAAAGTACTATCGGTTGAAAAAGAGCGGCACCAAGGCTTTGGCCGAGCACAAGAGCCAGTGGCTGCTCGTGCACAACACGCTGCAACAACTGTGGGAGAACAATCCATGTCTGACGTAGAAAAGCGAATCGAGCAGTGGTGCGAGGGTCTCGCCGGTTCGGAATTGCTCAGCGGCTCCGATGTCGTCGAGCTGGAGTGCCACGTCCGTGAGGAGATGGAACATCTGAAGACCGCCGGTCTTTCCGATCGCGAGGCGTTCTTCGTCGCACGCAGCCGGCTCGGCGACACCGCGGCCCTGGAGGAGGAATTCGCCAAGGTCAACGCGCCGAGACGCTTGAGGAACCGCTTGTGCTGGATGATCGCAGGCGCGCTTGCCTATTTGGTGGCGGTCCATTTCGCCGGTGCCGCCTCGGGGATTTCGCTGGCGATCGCGCGGGCAATGGGCGGGGCCCCAGACGTCCTGGCCGTGATCGCAACCGGAGTGCGGATCGCCGCATTCTGCGTCATGGCGGGCCTCATCGTGTGGCTGTCCGCCCGGTACTTCCGCCCGGGCAGTCCGCCACGAGTACAGATTACCCGGCGTGTGCGAATCGCCTTTCTCGTAGCCCTCCTCATCGCGACCATAGGATTCACAGCCACGAGGATCTTCGGCGTGGTACACGTGTTCAGGACGACGGCCATCGAGAATTACAGCCGGATCACACAGATCGAATCCTATGGCGACATGGCTTGGCGACTGGTGGGACCTGTTGTCCTTGGCGCGCTGCTGATCGTGGTTCACGTAGCCGGGCGGGAGAAGACGACAATCAAGGCGCCTTGAGTCGTTCGAAGCAGCCGGCCAGGTTGGACAGGGCCGTGCCCTCATCGCCATGCCTGAGCGTGGCCGTGCCGACCACGAGGAAGCCCTTCTGCTTCGCCTCTTCGGCAATTCGGACGGTCTTGCAGGGACGCACCCCTCCGATTTGCCAGAGGCTGTCGCCCTCGTTGAGGATGGCAATCTCCTTAAGTTCCAGATCGATCCGATCCGGGTAGACCGTGGCGACAAGGTAGCTCACCTTCGGCGCTGCGCCAAACAGACCCCCGTGCGTGACCTGGAGGATGCCGTCGGCCTGCGCGCAGGAAATCGTATGGACCTCGCCGCACAGGTACAGATCGGCCCGATGCTTCTTGAGGGTCTGCCACAGGGGCGAGTCCCGGCCGCCATCGAGGGACAGGTACGTAGAGCTCTCCGACGCGACCGGGCCGAGAATCGGCGTGTGCCCCATCGCCACGATGTGTGTGACGCCGGGATTGTCGGTGAGCACCGCTTCGAGCCATTCGAGCTGCTCGCCCGTGACCTGCGGGACGATGCCACCCAGGGGTCCGGCGCCCTTCTCGAACACGTCCAAGGCCGCGAACAACGTGTTCTCGTGGATGAACCAGAAGGCGGTGCCCCTCATGCGGAGCGGGCCGTTGAGCGGCATGCCGAGGTGCTTTTGAAACTGACGCCGGTAGGTGCTGGCAAGTTTGGCCTTTTCCTCGGGCCAGGGACTGCCGCCGATCTCGTGGTCGCCCACCGTGGCATAGAACTTCAGTCCGTGGTCCTGCATCCGGGTGATCCAGGCGCCATAGTAGACCTCAGCGAACTTCTCGATGGCGTCCTTGTCCGGCCAGCAACCCCCGACCAAGTCGCCCGCGACGAGGACGAATTCAGCGTCTTCGGCCTTGATCGCCTTGAGGACGTAGTCCAGCGTGTCCTCCCACCCGGGCTGAGGGTAGGCCAGATCGGCGCTCACGAAGTCCGGGATGCTCGCGAATCGCCAGGGCTGCATCGATGCAACGCCATCCCGCGGCACCTCAATGCCGGCCGTCCAGAGAATGCCGTTGAGCACCAGCTTGCGGAATGGCTCCATGTACCAGTTCTTGTGGAAGTGCCCGCCCGCGAAGCCAAAGCCCCGGCCACCGTCGGGTCGGGTGTAAGCCCAGGAGAGGACTTTGTCCTGCGGGTCGCGAGGCGGGAGGCGGCCCGTGAGGATCGGGACCACGTTGGCGTCGTTCGGACGCAGACGAATATCAAAATACCACTCGTCCTCGGCCACGTAGCCGCCGCAACCTCGCGTGATGGGGTGGCTGTTCGACACAGGAGTCACTTTCGCCACGTTGATGGGGTTCTGCGAGAGACCCACTTCATAGGAGCCGCCCATCCAATCGAGAAAGTCCGGCATCGCCCCCTCGGGCGGATCGATGGAATAGTGCAGGAACACAATCCCCTTGCCCTGCCGGGCGAGTTCGCGGATTTTCTCGATTCGACCGGGCACGGCCAGTGGATGATGCTCGCGTCCATCGGCGAAGAACACGACCGCATCGACGCCGTCCAACATGGAGTCGTCTTTCGGCCAGCCGTCGTCGTGGATGTCAATCCGGGGCGGATCGATGTTCGTCGCGTGCAGCAGACAGCTCTTCACAAACGCCGCGTCTTTGTCCCAATCGTGGAAGCCCTCGCCGTGGCTGGGTTTGGCGGTCAGGAACACGATCCTCTTCGGGTTGGTCTCAGGCACCGGCGTCATACCCGCCGCCCAAGCGGTGCCGCGACGGAACAACTCCCCTGCCGCAGGGCTGAACGCCTGGACATCATGGCCCAAAGGCGAATGGAACACCCGGCCTTTGCCATACTGCAGGACGAAGGCCATCGCGTAGTTCTTGCCATCGACCTTCGATTTCGCTTCGGCCAGCACGTGGATCGGGACCTGGCCGGCCAGGCACGTGTACAGCTCATCCGTCGTCTCGAACGGCTTGAGTCCCTGCGTGATCGGGTGATTGGCATCCGCGATCCGGACCTCGAAGGCCCCGTGCGGGTCGTGAGGTCGCATATTCGGGTCATAGACCCGTCCAACGAGCTTCTCGAATTCGGGCCAGCCTTGGAACGCCCCGCAGGCAAAGTGCACGGCAACCAGGCCGCCGCCTTTTTTCGCAAAGTCCACGAGGTTCTGTCGGGCCTTGTCGCCCGGGTCAGGGGTCTCCCAGTTCATAAAGTGCAGCACGGCTACATCATAGTCCGCCAGTTTTTCGGAGGCCAGGAACGCCGGCGTCTCGACCACATCGACCTTCAGCCGGGGGTCTTTTCGCAGTTCCGCAGCCAGGACCGGCGCCGTCTCTTGCCACTTGTGGCCCGGATAGTCGATCCCTGTGACCATCACGACCTTGCGGGTTTCGCCCCCGCCCGCCCGGACAGACACGCCAAGACCAAGCGCGAGCGCGCACAGCCATGAGAACCATAAGCACGATCTGTGTTTCATATCATCCCCCTGGTCAATCGGTGTGCATGGCACACCCTACCACGCCGTCCACGTTAAAATGGTGGGCGGCTTGGTTCGCGGCAAGGGCATCTTGCCCTCGCTCTTTGCCTTCGCAGAACCACGGCGCAAGGGCGGGACGCCCTCGCCACGCGGCACCGACTCCGCTCACCAGATTAGAGCAGTCGGCGTACGACCCAATGCTCCTGACACAACTGACGGGTAACTTACCAGAGCAGCCGTGGAAATACAAATGCTTCCCGGATGCGACCACAATGTCCACCCGTATGCGAGTCTATGTCTATCGCCGCCGACGCACCAAGCTGACGCGAGTTCAACTCCGGGTGGCAGCGGCAAGCAGAGCCTGCAGAGCTTGCCGATGGTTTACCGGCGGATGCCACCCGGCCGTGGTTTCGTGCAATTTCAACGGTTTCCCGTGCGTCTGATTCCTCAGGTGTGACTTGAATTCCGCTGGCCCACCGGGTACTATGGTGCTCGACGAGCGGGGACGCTCGCCTTGCCGACGATCGGAATGGACAAGGGCTTACCGAAAGGGATGACATATGGCACGATCAAACGCATCAGGTACAGGGGAAGGTACGACGCGGCGTGATTTCCTCAAGGCTTCCACGACCGTGGCCTCGGCCACCGCCCTGGGCGCCCTGAATATCGGGGCGTATGCCGGGGGCAGCGACGTAATCCGCGTGGGCATGATCGGCTGCGGCGGACGCAACAGCGGGGCCGCCGACCAGGCCCTTACCGCCGACAAAGGCGCCCGGCTGGTCGCCATGTGCGACATCTTCATGGACCGGGTCAAAGCGGTCCGCGACATGCTTAAGGGCAGGAAGGCCAACCAGGTCACGGTGGACGACGATCACTGCTTCGCCGGCTTCGACGGCTACAAGCGGGTGATCGAGGCCTCGGACATGGTCGTGATCGCCAACGCAGCCAAGTTCCACCCGCACCACGCGTTGACCGCGATCCAGGCGGGCAAGCACGTCTTCGTCGAGAAGCCGCACGGGATCGATCCGCTCGGCATGAAAACCATGAAGAAAGCCGCCGACCTGGCGAAACAGAAAGGCATGTGCATGGTCTCCGGCCTGCACAGCCGCTACCACACTGGGTACGCCGAGACGGTGCAGCGAATCCACGACGGCCAGATCGGCGACGTGATCGCCATCGAGGAGAACTTCCTGCGAGGCCCCTATGGCGTGATCGACCGCAAGCCGGGCCTGACGGAGGTGCAATGGCAGTGCAGCACGCAGTACCACTTCCGCTGGCTCTCGGGCGACGACGTCATCCAGTCGCTGGTCCACAACCTGGACCGGTCCAGTTGGGTGATGCACAACCAGGTCCCCGTGAAGTGCCACGGCCTCGGCGGGCGGTCTTCCATGACCGAGCCGATCTACGGGGACGTGTTCGATCATCATTCGGTCGTCTACGAGTTCACAAACGGCGTGCGGATCTACGCATTGTGCCGGACCACGACCGGGTGCTACGACGAGTACTCCAGCATCGTGTTCGGCAGCAAGGGCAAGGCCGACATCATGGGCTGCCGGATCACGGGCGAGACAAACTGGCGATGGAACGGCAGGAGCGACCCCTATCAGACGGAGCACGATGTCCTGCTCAAGGCCATCCGCGAGGGCAAGCCCGTCAATAACGGCGACTACATGGTCGCGAGCACGACGATCGCCCTGATGGGCCAGATTTCCTGTTACACGGGCAAGGAAGTGACGTGGGAGCAAATCACGAACTCCGACTATTGTTACGAACCGAAACCCGAGGACTGCTACAACGAGATGATCCCGCCGGTGCTGCCCGGGCCCAACGGCAGCTATCCGGTGCCCCTGCCCGGCCGGACGAAAATGATATAGAATGACAAGACAGTGTGAACATCGTATGAGGAGATCAGAGGTGAATCGAGTTGGTCTTATCGCCAGGCGTGTTCTGTTTGTCTGCTGTGTTGGCCTTATTGCGGTTGAGATCGCACCGGCCGCGGAGAGCCGGATCCAGAAGAAATACACCGAGACGATCACTGTGAAAGATGGGTCGAAGCTGTCCATCGAGATGGTGCTCATCCCCGGCGGGACATTCGCGATGGGTAGTCCTGCCGGCGAGGCCGACCGGGCCGACCACGAGGGCCCGCAACGGCAGGTGCAGGTGAACCCCTTCTACCTGTGCACGACGGAGACCACGCTCGAGCTGTTCCTGGCATTCTATCAGGAGACCGGGACTGCGAAGAAGGATTTCGTCGAGACCGAAACAGCCCAGAAGGAGGAGCAGACCGAAGACGGCGTGAACGCCATTACCGGCCCGACCCCCGTCTATGGGGATATGACCATGGGCTACAGCAAGAAGCACCCGGCCATCGGCGGGACCTGGCACAACGCGATGACGTTCTGCCGTTGGCTCTCGCAGAAGACCGGCAAACAATACCGCCTGCCGACGGAGGCCGAGTGGGAGTATGCAGCCCGGGCCGGATCGAGCACTCCGTTCGGCGTGAGCGAGTCCGAAGAGGGGCTGAAAGACTATGCATGGTTCGCCGACAATGCCGACATGGAGCCCCACGCCGTCGGGACGAAGAAGCCCAATGCCTGGGGACTTTACGATATGCAGGGCAACGTCCGCGAGTGGGTCCAGGATTTCTACAGTCCGACGGCTTACGAACTGCCCCTCAAGGAGAACCCCGCCGGCCCGAAGGACGGCAAGGTGCACGTCGCACGGGGCGGCTTCTACGACAGTCCCGCCGGTGAGCTGCGATGCGCTGCCCGCGCCTTCGAGGAGGATTGGTGGCGGATGAACGACCCGCAGATCCCGAAGAGCAAGTGGTGGCTGCCCCAGATCGACTCCATC
This sequence comes from bacterium UBA2219, assembly GCA_002327765.1. Classification (GTDB taxonomy): domain Bacteria; phylum Desulfobacterota; class Deferrimicrobia; order Deferrimicrobiales; family Deferrimicrobiaceae; genus UBA2219. The sequence goes on from DCUH01000046.1 coordinate 6,840, forward strand.
GGTTTTCGCGTCGCGTGCGAAATCCCGAAGGCCAAGTAGCTGGAGTGACACCTATGTTTGATGATCCTGCCAGACCCTGGGGTATCTACCTCATTGCGGCAGCGCTGTTCTTCAATGGCCTGGCCACCGGTGAAGAGGCCCGACCGCGCCTCGCCTTTGTCGAGTGCGACCAGGGCGGATACCCATTCGATACCGGCGTCCTTCGCGGGACGCTGTGCCCAAAGGGCAAGCCGCAGGGTCTGTCCTCCGTTACGCATATCCCGACCGGAGCAAGGCTGGATCGAGGTGCAGGCGTCTTCAGCTTCTACCGGGTCTTCACAACAAACAAACGCTATGGGACAGCCGCATGGGACTGGTCCGGCTCGTCGAGCAATCTGCTGCCCGATGGCGCCGTCCGCGTCACATGGTCCGAGACGCCGGATCGGCCCTTCGCGCTAACCGCCCTGTATCGGTGGAAGGACCCGCAGACACTCGATCTCGAGACCACCGTCAAGGCCGTCGCGGACCTGGGCAAGTTCGAGGTCTTCGTCGCCTCCTATTTTGACGAGGCTTTTCCATCGCCTTTCGCGTATGTCGCCGAGAATCCCGAATCCCAGGGCAAGCCCGGCTTTCTGGCGGCAAGGAAATCCGGCGGCGACTGGCAAATGTTCCCGCGAGAGTCGCAGGTAGTTTTCATCATCCGCGACGGCCGATGGAAGATCGAGCCCAATCCGGTGGACTGGGCGATCAGGCCGCACCTGGCGGCCCCCGTCGCTCTGCGGCGCGACGCGACCCATGGCCTGATTGCCATCGTCATGTCACCACCGGCCGACTGTTTCGCAATCGCGATGCCCTACGACGGCGAGAGTCATTACTCGCTCTATCCGTCCCTCTTGGGCCGGGACATCAGGGCAGGCGAAACCGCAACAGCCCACATCCGACTTATCATCACGAAGGCCATCTCCGACGAAGAGATCGTCGCCCTCTACAAACGCTATTTGGGCGACCGTTCCGGCCCGGTCCGGTAGCAAGACACGAATGCCATATCAGATGACAAAGCTCGTTGCACAATTGATCTATGCCATGACCCCTCTCCTGATGACGATATCCACGGGGATCGTCAGGGCCGATGGACCCGCTACGTCCCCAGCGGCATTCTGGACTCCGAGCCAGCCGCCACGGGCAAGCTACAGAATCGATTGCACCGTCACGATGGCGAACGACGCGGTGCTACAGGGAAGAGAAACCATTCACTTCGTCAATACGACTTCTCTACCTATGCAAACGCTGGCAGTCACATGGTTCCAGGTGGGGCATCAAACCCTGACGGTCACAGCCAACGGCAAACCCGTGGACCTGCCGGGCCCTGCAAAACCCTTCCCTCAGGATTTCGTGCTGGCTGACCCGATCCGTCCGGGCGAGCCTGTCGCGTTGGACATCGAGTTCACTGTCTCCATACCCGTCGGGGCTCAATCGCGCGACGAAGGGTCCTTGGCGGATTGGTACCCGCGGTTGTGGTGGGGCTGCCCGAGCCACGACGATTATGACGTCAAGCTGGAGATGCCGCAGGAGTACACCATCGCGACGAGCGGTCGGCTCGATCCCGGCACCGGGCGCTACGACGCTGAGAGAGCATCGTCTTTCGGGATCTTCCTGGGCAGAGAATACCAGACCCTCACGAAAGACGCGGGAGACGTGTCCATCCTCTGTTGCTACAAGCCGGGGAGCGAGAAATGCGCCGAGTTGCTCGTCGATAGCGCGGCTGATGTAATCGGTTTCTATCGGGACTGGCTGGGATTCTACCCTTACCGCGTTCTGCGCATTGTTCCCGGCATGGACCGCCCCGCCGGGGGCTACCCTCTGGCGACGAACATCGTCGTCATCCACGGGATGGGCCGGATGGATGAGAGGCCCGAGCTCCATTGGCGATGGATCGCCGCGCACGAGATCGGCCATCAGTACTGGGGCATGCATGTGATGGATGAGGACGAGGAGACCCGCGAATTCGGCTGGCTCTGGATCGGGTTGGGCATTTACGCAGACAGGGAGTACTGCCGGGCCAGGGCTCTGGGCAACAGCAAGCATCGAGAGCTCCTGGCGCGATACATCCAGGGCGCCCGGCAGGGTCTTGATACCACGGTCAGCAGGTCCCTGGAGGAGCAGTCCGGGATCAAGTTCGATTTCAACAACATCGTGGTCCATGGCAAGGGCTTCGCCATCATCAGCGCCCTCGATTGCGTGCTGGGCAAGGAGACATTCCAGCGTGCCTACCGGCGGTGCCTAAGTGACTTCGCCGGACGTGGAATGGGTCTGCACGAGTTCCGACTCGTGTGCGAGCGGGAAAGCGGACAGGACCTCGGATGGTTCTTCGATCAGTGGGTCAACTCCAACAGGCATCTCTCCTACGAGATCAACTCGCAGAAGTGCGAAAAGCAGGGAGACGGATACGTCACGGAGGTGCAGGTCCGCTGCCTGGGGACGCTGCGAATGCCGGTGCCGGTGGCGGCGTACTTCGAGGACGGCACATCGCAGCAGGTCTTCACAAACCGGCTCCGCGACGTGGATACGATTCGATTCCGGAGCCGGTCCGCTCTGAAAGAGGTCCACCTGGACCCGGAGGAGGCATTGGCCCTCATCGTGCCGCCCCCCTCCCCGGGAGCAAAAGAAGCGTCTGAGGCGGTTGAGGCAATCCCCTGGGTCGGCGCAGGCGAGAAGGCCGTGGACGTGTTCAAGAAGGCAAGGGACTGCAATTTCGCGGACGCGGGCGGCTGGCTCAAGATCGGATTGACCTTGTACGACGGCAGGTACTACAAAGAGGCACTCGAGGCCTTCGAAACGATGGAAAGCCAGGCGCAGGGTGACAGCTCACTGGCCTTCGCGGCGATCGTGTGGCAAGGGCATCTGTTCGATCTGCAGGGCCGACGTGAGAAGGCCGTCGAGCGCTACAAGAAGGCGCTGGGGCTGCCTTCGCAGCCGGAGAGGAGACACGATCAGTATCACATCCGCCTGAATCGCCAGTGGGTCGAGGAGCGACTCGAAGAACCCTTCCGTCGGGAGTAACCAGGCGACGGGCCCAGCTCTTGCATGAAATCAGTCGTGTCGCAAGGCGATGACCGGATCGACCCGGGCGGCGCGACGCGTGGGGTAGATGCCGGCCATGAGACTGACGAAGATTGAGAAGGCGACTGCGCCCAGGCACAGCCACCAGGGGAAATCGAAATAGGCCATGCGGGGGGCATGCTGACGGGCCATGAAGGCGTTGATGACCTCGTTGATGACGAGGCTCACTGCCGCTGCGAGGGCCAGGCCGAAGAGGCCGCCGAGCAGGCCGATGACACCGGATTCGAACAGGAAGATTCGCTGCACGTCGCCGTCCGTGGCCCCTACCGCCTTCATGATGCCGATCTCGCGGTATCGCTCCAGGATGGACATCACCATCGTGTTGACGATCCCGAGCGAGGCCACCGTGATCCCGATCATGCCCACGGCGATCAGGAACATGTCCATGATGAGAAAGCCGATCCGCATCTGATCCAACTGGTCCATCAGGGCGAACGTGCGATAGCCCCGCGATTCCAGCACCTTCTTGACGGGCGTCACATCCTGCGGCGACTCGACCTTGACGCTCACCATGGAGTAGTTCGCCTCCTGGCCGGCGGGCTTGAAGAAGTCCCAGATGCTCGTCAGGGTCAGCTTGCGCATCCTGCCGGCCGCTCCGGGCGGGATGTAGACATCGCTGCGAACGGGCATCGGCCCGCCGAAACCCATCCGCTGGGCGACGCCCACGACTTTGAACCGGTAGCTCTCGCGGGCAAAGGGCAGCGTCTGATCGCCGGCAGGGAATGCCATTCGATACAGTCGCCTGAGACTGAAGTCGAGTGTCAGCGTGGCCACCTCGATCTCCCGACCGAGAGCCTTATCAGATTCTCGCTCGCCCAGACGATGCAGAAACGAATCGCTGATGACCAACTCGTTGGGCTCGTCCGACCTATACATACTGCCCGCCCGCAATTGCACGAGGCCCGATTGCGACACCGCCGCCGGCAGGACTTGGACGAGGGTGAACTCCTCCCTGTGGCCCAGGCGGACCTGGGCCGGGAACCGCATCTCCGGAAAAGCCGCGATGACGCCCTTGATCGCGGTTACTTCCTCCACGAATCGGGCGTCCAGTCCCGGCGCGGCCTCCTGCATTCCAGCCGAGGCGGCATGAGCGGTAGGGTCGTCCGCAGTGTCCTCTATAGCGTCCGGATCGTCCGGATCAAAGGAGTCATGATACCCTCGCGGGTTCGACCCGACGGACACATTGATGTAGTTGAACAGGTCCAGATTGTTGAACTGGTTGGTGACGTTCCTCTGAATCCCCTGGCCGAACGCGAACATGCAGACCAGGGCGCCGATCCCGATCACCACGCCAGTGGTGGTGAGAATCGTCCGCAGCTTCTTGCGCCACAGATTGGCGCCGGCCTGCTCGATGTAGTCCGAAATCCGCATACGTTGGCGGGAAACAAGACCCCGTTGTCTGACTCTCTGTAGATGACTACGCCGCCTCGAACAACCGCATCTACGCAAAAGGTAATTGCATTTGCGCCTGTGTACGCGAGCCTGCCTTGTGCACGTTTGCGCATTTCCCTTGGCACTCGGCCATCGCCCCTATGGCACGCTCTGCCTCGTTGGCAATGGATTCCAGCAACGCGCCAGCATCACTTGTCCGGGGTCGTGGACATAATCCCGCAAGTAGTTGTCCCATGAGAACGACGCGGCAGTCATTGCGGGAAACGATCAGACCTGTTGCGCGCAGACGTTCGACTTTCTGCCTCGCTCTTGCTTCTGCAGGTGGGATCACAGCCAGCGTGGAACAGGCGTATGCGGGGTATTTCGTCGCTTTCCGGCACACAATGATGGCGTCCACTTGGATCGGCTCTTTGGCCTGCGCCTTCGGAGCAGCAACGGACATTTCTGACTTGACCGGATGGCAGTTCACAACCGAGAGCCCCGCACGAACAATCGCCGAAAACAGGGATGACCACCCATCCGGACGCGAGTGGTGGTACGTGAAAACCAAGAGCCCGTCATCACGTAGAACACGAGCACTCTCATCGAGTACGGCACTGAGCTTCCCGGAAAACTCATTAGCGTCAGCGTCCTGAACCTCGCTCGGATGTCGCGTGGTGGGCGAGCCATTCACGAAGCCACGAGGATAGAGTTTCTGCCATGCGTAGAAGAAATCGGCAAGCTCGGAATAATGAACATTGTCGAAGAACGGCGGGTCCGTGACCACGATATCGACAGACTGATCTGGCAGCGAGATTGTATCGGAACTGCCGCACGCCACGTAGATGGCATCGACTTGTGCGTTCCCATCGGAGGGGAATCCGGCTATCACATGCCCACTGAACTCACGATTGATTCCGTAGACCCTCTCCCCTGTTGCCCCGTTGAGTTCGAACGGATGACTGCGGTATTCGATCACCCTCCTGAGACGGGAGTTGTAGAGGTTCAAAAACGACCCCGAACTCCGTGGCGTTCCCCAAACATTCGCTTCGACGGGCATCCGCTCCGGTTTGAGGATATGATGCGAGAACATGTGTCGCACCGCCCCTGTTCCCTCTCCTTTGTAGGAGGCGAAGAGGTTGTTGAATTCAAGCAACCCTGAGAAGAGCGTCAGCAGGGTATCCCGCGTCGGCCGATCTTGAACACCCACGATGGCACTCTGAAGCCAGCCCAGAGCCAGAAGTTGACGATCATTGAAGAACTGCCACCATTGTCGATAGTTGTAGGTCATTGCCTGCCGGGTATTATGCCCGTCCTCCAGAGACGTGTCAGGCAAACGTATGGCACCAGTCCGTAGTTCGTCATTAAGCAGGTGCGAGCACTGCTCGTATGCACGCAGATCATCCTCTGTGGCAGGCAAGTACACTTTGCGTTCCGATGGAGTCAACACGAGTTTCGCATAGAGCCGGTGATCGGGAGGATTATTGCCTGAGGCACGCACACTCTTGACAATAGAGAACTCACGATGACATTTTCGGCAAGTCGCATTCATCCCCGAGACGTCGCCCACATCGACGGCAAATGTCAAACCGCAGCGTGGGCATCTGGACCTCCCGCTGGCATCGGCGGCTTGAAACACATCACCGCAGTCGGGACAACAAACCTGAACCTCCGGCTTGCGCGAAGGATTGGCATTGCGCGCGAAGACGCGTGTTGAAAACAGATCCGTTCTCTCTCCACAGTTCGGGCACAGCACGACCTTGACCCAGAAGTAGTACAGCACATCACATACTACCCCGTCAGCATTCTCTGCTGTGTATAGCGACCGAACACGCTGTCCCACGCCGGCTTCGAGGGAACGAAATGCAGCCTGGACACACTCTGGGTCTATCTGCCCCAAGGCAACTCGAACACTCTCGCAGGCGACGGGATTGATGTCTTGTCCAAAAACCGTAAACCCCAACTTATGTGCTTCGCCGATTGTGGTTCCGCTGCCCATGAATGGGTCTAGAAGACGCTTGCCTGTCAAACAGTGTTGCTTGTAGAAGTGGTCTTTCAGCCGCATATCGTTCGAGAGAACGGCGCCGAGGATGATCCCACGAAATACCGAGCCGAGTCGATTTGCCCACCATTTGTGCATATGGTATAGGGGGCGGTGCAACTCCTTGCGCCAACTCTCTCGTTGCGCGATTTCTGAGAGGAATTCAAAGTCAAACTCGTCGCACTCGATCAGCGTAGTTCCGATCCGCCTCAGCTCATTCCTGCCCATCGTCATCCTCCGCCTCCTCAGCCTGTCGGACAGGTGTGTTGGGCAACAGGTCAACCGACTCACCGGGACTGCCCGCAACGCGCCACGCACGGAAGCCGTGCGTACAGCCCATGGATGGATTCGGGATCATCTGTGGAATTATCGTGTTGGCTCTTAGGTCGAATGAGTAACCGACGATGACATCGGACGCTTCCACTCGGACAAAGGAACCGACACACTCCATGTTCTTCCCCAGATCCACATCTGCAGGAAAAATCAACGTCTCTGCATGGGCAACGCCGGATACGAGGCCAAACGGTGTCGGCGCAACATACATCTTGCGATCACGGATCATGATGTCCCCATAGGAACCAAACCCCTTTACGTTTCTGTTCTTATGAACGTAGTCGTGGTCGGCGTTCAGGAGATCACCATGGCAAATGACCAAGTCCAGAACCGGATATGCATTACCGTCCGGTTCGGAGGGATAGCGGCCAAATACATAGTAGATCATCCGACCATTGTGAAAACCAGTCGGTACCTGACTATTGCAGTCATAATTGATCTCACGGCCCGGGTAGGCAAGACCCTTGACCTCGAAGCCCACTGTGTGTGTTACTAATCGAAAGTCGGGATAGGAATTGCGCCCTCCCGTTTCGAAGGCTAGTCTTGTTTCTCGTAGACGATCGCGGATCCAGTTTTGAAAATGAAACTCCTTGTCCTGGCTGCTCTCCCGCCGGATCAGTTTTCTGGCGCGCATCGCATTGACACACTCGCAGAAAACCTTGACTGCCTTGCTGGCTCCATCTGTCTTCTGTGTATTCATAATCATTTGTACATCATACTTGGAACCCACGAAACACAAAAGTGGAAATCGTGTGGTCCTCCCAACCTCTCTTGCAGTCAGTGCACTCTCCTGGTCCTTTCGCGGGCGACCAGCGTGCCGTCCTGCAATCCGATCACCTCGTGAGCGAATTCGCGGAGCAGGGTTTGCTCGTGGGAGATCATGATGATGGTCAGGCCGCGACGGCGATTCAACTCCGCGAGGATTTCCACAATCTGCCGGGAGGTCTTGCTGTCCAGGTTGCCCGTCGGCTCATCGGCCAGCAGGATCTGCGGCTCGTTGACCAAGGCCCTGGCAATCGCGACTCGCTGCTGCTCCCCACCCGAAAGCTCGGTCGGCCGATGGTCCTTCCTGGCCTCCAGACCCACCGCCTGGAGAAGCTCGGCGGCCCGCTCGCGTCGCTGTTTCTTCGTCACCCCCGCGAACAACAGCGGAAAGGCCACGTTCTCCAAGGCGGTGTAGGCGTTTACGAGGTTGAACGACTGGAAGATCATGCCGATCATGTTGCGGCGGTAAAGGGCGAGTTCCCGTTTGCTCAGGTCGGAGATCAGCCGGCCATCGACGCGGATCGAGCCCGAGGACGGAGTGTCCAAACCGCCCAGCAGGTTCATCAGGGTGGATTTACCCGACCCCGAAGCGCCGGTCACTCCAACGAGCCGGCCGCGACCCACCGACAGCGCCACATCGCGCAGGGCCGCCACCTCGACCTCGCCAAAGGTATATACCTTGCTCAGGCCCGTCGTTTCAATGAAAGCGTCATTGCCCGTGCTCAAGGAGGAACCTCCGCAATCCTTCGAGATCATCCGTGTTGATGAGATCAACACCGGCTGCCAGCAACTCCCGCCACACCGTCTCGCGAGCGGCCGACCGCACGTCCGGCGTGGCCCAAAACCGCACCAGCCGGCCCTTCGCATGCGATTTGAGGACGATCTCATCGAGCTTTTTTCGCTCTTCGGGCGGCATCGGGCCCTCGCCCCGCCAGGTGAAGTTCCGGCCCCAGTGGTCGCTGACCATGGGGATGACGTCCGCCGAGAACTCGGAATCCAGATCGGTCAGGCGGCCATCGCAGGCTGCGTAGCGGACCTCCTGCGCTTGCATCTGCTCCAGCGGGCGATTCCCCGATACGATCACGAGCACGGCCCCATCTCTGCGGCCGTCGGGACCAAAGGTGGTGAGCATATCCCGGTACTCTTCGAGGACCTCGTGCAATCTCTGATACGTCGGCCCGGCGGGAGTCTTGATATCAATCAGAAGGGTGAACCTCGGCCCATCCCGATACACCCGACCCCCGTTTCTCCTGACTCGCTCGCTCAGAGGCTGCAAGTACAGCGACTGCAACGTCTTGTCACGCACAATCTCTTTGGATCCGTGGGCCACGCAGAGCTTGTCGCCCACGAGAAAGATATCCGCCTCGACACTGGGGAAACCCTGGCCCAGGGCCTTGAGCAGCGGCGGATCGTGTCGATAGTCGTTATGCGCGTGGGCCCGGCGTAGAGGCGTCGCGTCGCCCTGCGGAGCCGTCCCCAGGGCCAGCAACACACCGAGAACACAGGCCGTTTGAACCATGCGATTCTCACTCCGTCATTCTACCAATCAATTCGCATCAGGAGGTACATCCCCCCATACAATACCCCCTCCGCCGGCCGGAGACAATGATAACCTGACACAAACAAACCGGACCCCGGCGTCGATTCTGCACGCGCGGCGGTTTCTCCGCAATATGCACAGTGGGATTGCACGTCTGTACTGGGGCCCATACAATGGGGCGATAAATGTGGTCGTGGGGACACAGAAACGCTGTATCTGAAACAGGTCCGGGAGAGATGATTGGAGTCTTCGATGAAACGGGCAACGCCGTCGAGCATGATGATCCTGGCAACACTCATCGCGACCCTCGTCTTCGGTCAGGTCCAATCCGGCCAGACCGTCATGGTCCCGATGCGCGACGGGGTCAAGCTCGCCACGGATGTCCATCTGCCCGCGGGCGAGGGGCCGTGGCCGACCATCCTCGTGATGACCCCCTACAACAAGAATGGAGTGGGGGTCTTCGCCGCCGAGACCGGCAAGCGAGGTTATGCCCTGGTCGCCCAGGATTTTCGGGGCCGATTCGCCTCGGAGGGCGATGATTATCCCGTCTTCCTGCACTGCGGCTGGGGCGAACACCAGGACGGGTACGACACCGTCGAGTGGATCGCCGCTCAAAAATGGTCCAATGGCAAGGTCGGCGGATGGGGGATCAGCGCCCCCGGCATTGCCCTGAACATGACGGCCCCGACCCGTCCGCCTCACCTGACTTGCTGCTACGTCGGCGTGGCCTTCTCCAACATGTATTCCCAGGCCGCCTACCAGGGCGGGGCCTTTCGCAAGGGCCTCCTGGAGGACTGGCTCCAGCAGAGCAAGTTCAGTCCCAGGAACCTCGAATTGTTCCGGGCCCATTCTTGCTACGACGATTTCTGGAAAGCACTCGACCCCGAATGCGTCGCTTCCCAGGTGAACGTTCCGACGATGTTTCTTGGCGGCTGGTACGACATCTTCGCCGCCGGCTCGATCAATAGTTTTGCCACGATCAACACGCAGGGCGGCGAGGGCGCCCGCGGCAAGTGCCGGCTCGTCATGGAGCCCTACGGCCACGGCCGCTGCAACGACCTCATCTTTCCCAATGCCGACCATCCGAAGGCGGCCGACATGTGGGGTTGGTTCGACATCTGGCTGAAGAACGACGGCAAAGGAGTCGAGCAGATCCCCGACGTGCAGTACTTCGTGATGAGCGATCCGGCCGACCCCAACACACCCGGCAACAAGTGGAAGACGGCCGACGACTGGCCAGTCCCCACACAGATGGTGGCGGTCTACTTCCACACGGATAACAAGTTGCGGCTCAAGACCTCGGAGGAGCTCTTCGGCTCGCTGTCCTACAAATACGACCCGAAGGACCCGGTTCCCACGGTCGGCGGCGCCAACCTGACCGGCACGAAGGGTCCCATGGACCAGCGCGTGGTGGAAGAACGCCCGGATGTGCTGCTTTTCACATCGCCCGTGTTCGACCGGTACATCGAGTTCACCGGACCCGTCAAGGTCAAGCTGTGGGCCTCTTCAACGGCCCCGGACACCGACTTCACCGCCAAGCTGTGCGACGTCTATCCCGATGGGCGAAGCATGATCGTCCTCGACGGTATCCTCCGGGCCGGCCATCGTAACACCATGGAGAAAAGCGAGCCGATGGAGCCCGGCAAGATCTACGAGCTTGAAATCGATCTGTGGTCCACGAGCCTGGTCGTGGGTCCGGGCCACCGCATTCGCATCGCCATCTCATCGAGCAATTCGCCCCGCTTCGAGCCCAACCCAAACACGGGTGTTGCATCGGGAGCCGACGGCAAGACCGAAGTCGCCACCAACACGATCTACATGAACGCAAGCCACCCCTCGCACATCCTGCTTCCGGTCGCAGGGCACTGGCCACCCGCAACCAACGCGGCATCCCCGTCGAAGTAGCACAGAATTGATGAAGGATAATTGATGATTGAGGTGGTGGAGTTGCAGTCTGCGCTCTCTGAAGAATCATCAATTGTCAATCATCGATCGTCAATAGAACGGGGCAAGGCTCCCGTCTTCCGCTAATGAATCTGCAACAGCCCGAGATTCAGACGAGAGCCTCGCCCCTTCCCAGGCATCGATGCCCGGGCCTGATAATCGAGAGGAAAGCAGCCATGGAGAGCCGGCTTAGACGTAGCCCTGCTGGACCATGGCGTCCGCGACCTTGACGAATCCGGCGATATTCGCGCCCTTCACGTAGTTGACGAACCCGTTCTCCCGGCCGTACTTGACACAGTTCTCGTGAATCGAGTGCATGATCGTTCGCAGTTGCGCGTCGACATCCTCGCGGGAACGGCGCATGCAGCCGGCGTTCTGGTTCATCTCGAGGCCGGACACCGCGACGCCGCCGGCGTTGGCCGCCTTGCCGGGACCGTACAGGATCTTGGCGTCGAGGAAGACCTCGACCGCATCGGCGTGCGACGGCATGTTCGCCCCCTCGCTGACGCAGTAGCACCCGTTTTGCACCAATTGGCGAGCGTCGTCTTCCTCGATTTCATTCTGCGTGGCGCTCGGGAACGCCAGATCGCACGGCACGCTCCACGGACGCTTGCCGGCCAGGTACTGGGCCCCTTTGAAATGGTTGGCGTACTCGCTGATCCGCCCGCGACGGACGTTCTTGAGCTCCATGACCCACGCCAGCTTCTCCCCGCTGATCCCGTCCATATCCACGATCGTGCCGTTCGAATCGGACAGCGTGACGACCCTCGCGCCGAGCGTGTTGAGTTTCTCGACGGTGTACTGCGCCACATTGCCGGAGCCCGAGACCGCGGCGGTCTTGCCCTGGACGCTCTCGCCGCGAGTGCTGAGCATGTCGTTGGCGAAGTACACGGCGCCGTACCCGGTCGCCTCGGGACGCAGGTTCGAGCCGCCCCAGTTGAGGCTCTTGCCGGTCAGGGCGCCGTCGAACCGGCGAGTGAGCTTGCGATACTGGCCGAAGAGGTAGCCGATCTCCCGGCCGCCGACGCCGATGTCGCCCGCGGGAACGTCGGTGTGCTCGCCGATGATCCGGTAGAGCTCCGTCATGAAGCTCTGGCAGAACCGCATCACCTCGCCGTTCGACTTCCCCTTGGGGTCGAAGTCGGAGCCGCCCTTGGCGCCGCCGATCGGAAGGCCGGTGAGGGAGTTCTTGAAGATCTGCTCGAAGCCCAGGAACTTGATGATCCCGAGGTAGACGGAGGGGTGGAACCGCAGCCCCCCCTTGTAGGGGCCCAGAGCGCTGTTGAACTGGATCCGGAAGCCCCGGTTGATCTGCACCTGGCCGTTGTCGTCCACCCAGGGAACCCGGAAGATGGTCTGCCGCTCGGGCTCGCAGATCCGCTCGATGATCTTGGCCTCGGCGAACTCGGGGTACTTCACCAGCACGGGGGCGACGGACTCGAGCACTTCCTTGACCGCCTGGTGGAACTCCACCTCGCCGGGGTTCCGCTTGACGACATCCTGGAAAATCAGCTCCACGCGTTCCGATAACGGCATCTTCTTCCTCCTTGGGCTTCCTTCGGGGGTTTCGCGGCGGGTCGGGCCGCCGCATCCCCTAATCTACCCCGTGCCGCCCCCGGGTCAACAAAAAGCTGCATAATCGGGTATAATCGGACATAATCCTTCCCTCCGACGAGGTGACGGCTTTTGCAGGAACGGTTCGACCAGCGCCTCCGCGCGATTCCCGGCTCGGCCCTCCACGCCGTCGTCCTGCGGACGGCGCAGGCCGAGGCGTTCCGCGGGTGGTGGGAAGGAACGGGGAAGCCCTCGGGGCCGATGAGGGACCGGATCCTCGCCGAAACGGCCGCGGAATCCGCCCGGTCGGCCACCCGCCTGGCGACGCGCGCCGCGCAGGCCGAGGAGGCGGGGTACGCGGAGACGCTGCGCGCCGTGTACGAGGGATACGCGGAGATGCCTCCCGGCGAGGACCGGGTGCGGGCACTCCACGCGGGGATCTTCCGGAAAAGCCCGGAGATCCGCCACCAGGCGGGAAAGTACAAGACGGCATCGGCGGAGTCGGCCTTCGTGCGGTGGGGGGTGGAGCCGGTTGCGCTGCGCGCTCCCGGCCCCCTGCTCGTGCCGGCGCAGATGGAGACCCTTTCCGCGTGGTTCGCGTCGCGGATCGGCGGGGAGGAGTTCCACCCGCTTCTCGTCGCGGCGGCGTACCTGCTCGAGTTCCTCGCCATCCGCCCGTTCGCCGAGGGGAACCACCGCACGGGACGGCTGCTCATGAATCTCCTGCTGATGCGATGCGGGCACACCTGCATGCCGTACGCCTCCCTCGACCGGGCCGTGAGCGGGGAGTGGACGGAATACCACCTCGCGCTGCGGAGAAGCCAGGCCAGCCGCAACCTGCCCAGGCCCGACATCTCGCCCTACCTGGTGAGCTTCCTCGACGTGCTGCTCCTCCAGCAGCGCGCGGCCCGGGAGACGCTGGGCCGCCAGGCCTGCGAGGCGAAGCTTTCGCGGAACCAGGCCGCCGTCCTCGCGATCGCCGCGCGCGACGGCGAGGTGACCAACCGGAAGGCGGCGGCGGAGGTCGGCATGCCCCGGGAGACGGCGAAGCAGACGCTCAACCGGCTTTCGGCGCTTGGGGCGCTCCGCCGGATGGGGTTCGGGAGGGCGACGCGGTACCGCCTGCCGGACAGGTAGGGGCCTAGCGCCCCTCCGGAAAAACGCCCATGTAGCAGACGGCGCGCTGCCGGAAGGAGTCGGCGTTGAGGCAGAGCGACTTCCCGCCCCGGGAGCCGGGCAGGTCGATGACGCGGACGACCCCGGCCCACTCCGCGTCTTCGGGGAGAAGCTCCGGGAGCAGGTTCCGGCGCTCCTCGAGGAACTCCCGGTTCAGCACGTCCTTCCCCCGCCCGGGCTGGACCGCCATGTACAGCACGTCGGACTCCACCAGGTCGTTGAAGAAGTGCGTCCCCAGGGAAACGTCGGGCACCACCTCCAGCTCCCCGCCGACGATCTCGCAGATCACGGAGGCCGTTTCGATCTCCGCGAACGAGACCGTGACGCCCAGCGAGGAGGTGCTCGTCCCCCACCGGCCCGGCCCCAGCAGCAGGATCGCCGCCGGGCCCGGCGGCGGCGGCGCATGCATCACGCGCCCGACCAGGCGCGCCACGGACCCGCGCTCCCGGACGGGGACGGCCGCGTAGGCCGCCGGGTCCACGCAAACCACCCGGCCGATCCGCATCAGCGAGCTGCGCCCGATGATCGGCCCCCCGGTCGAAAGCAGGAGCGACTTCCGGGCGATCCGCGCCGGCGGATCGACGATCTTGCCCCCCTCCTTCACCTGGAGCGGGCGGCACTGGACGAGGTTGATCTTCCACCGCCCGTCGGGAAGGAAGTTCGCCGTGAATTCCGTGTCCACGGGATAACTGTACGCGTCCCGAAGGGTGGAAAGCATCCGGCGCATCTCCGACGGAAAGGAGGTCTCCGAGAGCAGCCGGTCGAAGGTCAGCACCCACCCTTCCGGCACGCGGCGCGGCAGATCGTCCACGCTCCGGGCCAGGGCGCTGCGGCGGGAGGCGTACAGGTCGACCGGCAGGTCCGGCGACCCCCGGAGCACCTCCTCGACCGGCTTCGAGGCGAAGCGGTTCGCCGAGAGGTCGAGCAGGTCCATCTTCCGCTGGGAACTTCCGCCCGCCCCGCGGTCCCCTTCCCGGTCGGGCCTCCGGAGCGGCGCGTTGAGCGACACCAGCCGGGTGTAGTCGTCGTCCGACCGGTCCACCGCGCGCGTGCCCAGCCCGAACACCAGCCGAAGCACCCCCGCGGCGGGATCGATCTGCTCGCTCCACACGTAGGGGTTGTCGGAGAGCCCCACCCCGGCCACCTGAGGGTAGAACAGCTCCCCGTGGAGGCCGCCCGACACCCGCTGGACCAGGAGCGCCATCTGCTCGTCCCGGTCGATGAGCCCCCGGTGCGCCCGGTAGAGGAGCGCCTCCTCGCTCATCGTGCTGGCGTAGACCTCTCGAACGGCGGCAAGGAACGTCTCGAGCCGCTCCTGGGGCGAGCCCTGGTTCGGGCAGAAGACACTGTCGTACTTCCCCGTGAAGGCGTTCCCGAAGCTGTCCTCCAGCAGGCTGCTCGAGCGCACGATGATCGGCGACTGGCCGAAATACTCGAGCATCGATACGAACTGCTTCACGGCGAACGAAGGGAACGTCCCCGCGCGGACCCGCTCCCGGGCCGCCGCCGCGCCGGAGAGGTACGTCCCGGGGTTGCGCTGCTCGCGCCGCGCGTGCCAGCAGCCGTTGCGGACGAGGAAGGTGTAGAAGACGTCGGAGCCGATGAAGAAGGAGTCGTGCTTCTCGAGCCGCTCGGCCCAGGCGGGGTCGGCCTTCGAAAGGATGGCGCGGGCCAGGAGCATGCCGACGGATTTCCCCCCGATCAGCCCGGTGCCGATCATCCGCCGCCGGATGGCGCGCAGGTCGGCGGGCTCGAGCCACCGGGACGCCAGGTCGATCAGCCGTTCGTCCCGGGTCACCATCATCCGCAGGTCCCGCAGGAAGGTCCCGGACGCGTCTCCTCCCGGGACCTCCCCCGGCGAAGCCCCCTCGGGCTGCACCCTCTCCTGGAGGAACTTCCGGTCCCAGAGGTCCAGGGTCCGGGGAACGGCGTCCGCCCGGCGACGATCGTGGTCGCCCAGCACCTCCGAAAGGACCGCGCTCTCGGTGACGGGCTGGAACGACTCGCCCTCCCACCGGTGCGGCAGGTACATCGTGGTCGAGTGGCGCCGGTCGACTTTCAGCGGGTGGATGTACATCCGCTTCTCGTGGCGGAAGACGTCGATCAGGATCTGCGTCGTGCCGCGGATGGCCGAGACGCAGTCGATGGAGTGCCCGTCCCGCAGCAGCGCGAAGTAGGTGAACGTCTCCATCTCGTAGAGGTAGGGGCAGGTGACCATGAAGAAATTGCCGAGCATCAGGTCGCTGTACCAGTCGGCGGCCAGGTCCGACAGGCAGTCGAAGACGTAGCAGGCGCCCTTCCCCGCCTCCTCGATCACCTTGTGGATCCGGGCCGTGAAGGTCTCGAACCCCGCTTCGGGGTTCAGGCGGTGGATTTCCGCCCCGCTCCCCTCCGCCACCAGCTCCGGGTGGCGGGCGAACCGGAAGTACACGAGGCGTCTCTCAGCGGCGAGCGCCGAGGCGACGAAGGACCGGACGAAGGGCTTGTAGTTGTCGACCGTCTCCACCTGCCAGACGACGTTGTCGCCGGCCAGCAGGCCGTTGAGTACGCGGTCCAGGAACGGCATCCCCGTGTCGGCCATGAAAACGGTTTGCTCGGGCAAGGGAGACCTCCAGGGGGTCAGCAGATCCGCGGGAGCTGGTCCCCGACGGGGTAATCGACGGCCCGCAAGCCGCCCGCGAGCGTCCGCATCCGGACGCCGGGCGACCCTTCCGCGACCTCTCCGACGATCGCGGCCTCGCGGCCCAGGGGGTGCTCCCTCAGCGAGACGAGGACATCCTCCGCGGCGGACGCGTCCACGATCAGCAGCGCCTTCCCCTCGTTGGCGAGGTAGAGCGGGTCGAAGCCGAGGATCTCGCACACGCCGCGCACCGATTCCCGGACGGGAAGCCGCTCCTCGTCCAGGACGAAGCGGGCCTTCGCCGACGTCGCGATCTCGTTGAGCGTCACCCCGACGCCGCCGCGCGTGGGGTCGCGCATGATGCGGATCCCCTTCCCGAACCGCTCCACCGCCGGCAGCAGCAATCCCCCGAGGGGGGCCATGTCCGAAAGGACGGGGGCGGTGACGGAAAGCCCCTGGCGGGCGACCAGCACGGCGATGTAGTGGTCTCCCATCGTCCCCGACAGGAGGATCCGGTCCCCCGGGCGGACCGCCTCGTAGGACGGGCGCCACCCCGGCGCCATCACGCCGATCGCGGCGGTGTTGATGAAGATCCCGTCCCCCTTCCCCTTCTCGACGACCTTGGTGTCGCCGCAAGCGACAAAGACACCCGCCTCTGCCGCCGCGTCCCGCATCGACATGAGCACCCGCTCGAGCGTCTCGATCGGGAACCCCTCCTCGAGGACCAGCCCGCAGGAGATCGCCAGCCCCTTCGCCCCGCAGACGGCCAGGTCGTTCACGGCGCCGCAGACGGCCAGCCGCCCGATGTCTCCCCCGGGAAAGAAGGCCGGCGTCACCACGTGGCCGTCCGTGGTGAAGGCGATCTCCCCGTCGATCCGGCCGAGCAGCCCCGAGTCGAAGAAGTTGGAGAGCACCGGGTTGGCGAAGTGGCGCGCGATCACCCGGCCGATGAGGTCGTGGGAGCGCTTGCCGCCCTCCCCGTGGGAAAGGAGGATCTTGTCCGGGCCGGAAACCGGGGTCGCCGTCATTGGAGGGTTCCGCCGTACTTGTAATAGGCCGCGCACGTCCCCTCGCTGCTGACCATGCAGGGGCCGACCGGCTCCTCCGGGACGCACGCCTTCCCGAAAAGCGGGCAGCCGTCGGGGAGGATCTTCCCCTTCAGCACGTCGCCGCATCGGCATCCCGTGTCCTCCTCCGAGAAGACCACGGGCACGCCGTGCTTTTTCTCGGCGTCGAAGGACGCGTACCGGTCCGAGATCCGCAGCCCCGAGCCGGGGATGACGCCGATGCCGCGCCACCCCGTGTCGCACGGGGCGAAGACCTCGCGGATCAGCTCCTGCGCCTTCCGGTTCCCCGAGGCCGTCACGCCGCGCGAATAGGCGTTCTCCACACTGGGCGCGCCCTCTTTCCTCTGCAGCACCAGCATCGATATTCCCAGCAGGATATCGAGCGGCTCGAAGCCGGCGACCACGCAGGGGATGCGGTGCTCCGACGCCAGCCCGCGGTAGGCGTCCGCGCCGATGATGGTGGAGACGTGGCCCGGGCACAGGAACCCCTCGATCCGGATCTCCGGGTCCCCCGCCAGGAGCGCCATCGCCTCGGGGATCGTCCGGACCGAAGAGAGGACCGAGAAATTCCTCACGCCCAGCCCCGCGGCGGTCCTGATCGCCCCCCCGATGGCGGGGGCCGTCGTCTCGAACCCCACCCCCAGGAAGACGAACTCCCGATCCGGAGACGCGGCGGCCATGGAGACCGCGTCGAGGGGTGAATAGACCACGCGGATGTCGAGCCCCTTCCCCCGCTCCTTCTCCAGCGAGGAGGACTTCCCGGGGACCCGGAGCATGTCGCCGAAGGACGCCAGGGTGACGCCCGGCCGGCTTCCCAGCGCGATCGCGGCGTCCACGTAGCCGTCGGGGGTGACGCAGACGGGGCACCCCGGGCCGGATACCATCGAGACGGCACCGGCGAGGAGGGAGCGGATCCCGCTGCGCGCGATGGACACCGTGTGCGTGCCGCACACCTCCATGATGCGCATGGGAGCACCCCCCGCGTCCCGCCGGATCCTCTCGACCAGGGCGCGGGCGGCCGCCGGGTCGCGGAAATCGTCAATGTACTTCATCGGCTTCCATGATGTCCCGGATCAGGGCCAGCGTCTGCTGCGCGTCTTCCTCGGAGAGCTTCTCGATGGCGAACCCGGCGTGGATGATCACCCATTCGCCAACGGAGGCGCCGTCGAGGAGCATCAGGGAAACCTCCCTCTGCATCCCCCCGAGCTCGATCGTGGCGTTGTCGCCCTGGATGGACAGGATCTTCGTGGGAATCGCCAGGCACATCGGTTTCTACCCCCCCGCGACGCGCAGCGCCGCATAGTACGCCTGGCCGAGCGAGATCCCCCCGTCGTTGGGGGGGGCCTGCCGGTGGATCAGCGGAACGAGCCGCTTCCGCCGCAGCCCGGCGAGGACCGCGGCCAGCAGTGTCGCGTTCTGGAACACGCCGCCGGAAAGGATCACGTGCCGCGCCCCGGAGGCCTCCGCCAGGCGGGAGGCCGCGTCGAGGATCGCGGCGGCGAGCGTGTCGTGGAACCGGCGGGAGATCGTTGCCTGCGGCACCCTTCCCTTCGCGTCGGCGACCAGCCCGGCGACCGTTCCCCTCCAGTCTACCGCAAGCAGCCCGTTTTCGCGAACCAGGGAGAACGGGTACGTCCCGGCGCCCCGCCGGGATACGGCCGCCTCGAGCCGCATCGGCGCCTGCCCCTCGTAGCTCGCCCGCGCGCAGAGGCCGGCGATCGCGGAGGCGGCGTCGAAGAGCCGCCCGGCGCTGGACGTGGGCACGACGTTGATTCCCTTGTCCAGCGCGTCGAGCAGGAGCCGCGCCGATTCTTCGGGGACGCCCGGGAACAGTTCGCGCGCCGCCCTTTCGGCCTCCGGGCGCCCGAAGACCTCCCGCAGGAGCGACAGGGCGGTCCGCCACGGCTCCCTGACGGCGGCGTCCCCTCCGGGGAGGGGGAACCGGGAAAGGTGCCCCGCCCGGGTCACCTCCTCCCCGTCCACCGCGAAGAACTCTCCCCCCCAGATGGTGCCGTCCTCCCCGTAACCCGTCCCGTCGAACGCCACCCCCACCGCCTTCCCGAGGAACCCCGTCTCCGCCATCATGGAGTACATGTGGGCCTTGTGGTGCTGCAGCGGGAAGAGCCGGACCGGCCCGGCCAGCTCCTCCGCGAACGAGGTCGTGAAATAGGCCGGGTGCAGGTCGTGGCACGCGGCGACCGGCTCCGCGTCGAGGAACTCGCGGAAGAACCGGAACGATTCCCGGTAGAAATCGCGCGACAGCGACAACTCCAGATCGCCCAGGTGCTGGGAGAGATACGCCGCGTCTTCCCGTATGAAGCAGAAGGTCCCTTTCAGGTCGGCCCCCAGCCCCGCCACATCCGGGAAACTCCGGGGGAGCCGGACGGGGGCGGGTACGAACCCCCTTGCCCTCCGGATCGGGTACGGGGCGCGTCCCACCCGGCGCACGACCGAGTCGTCCGAGCGCTGGACCACTTCCCGGTCGTGCAGGAGGAACAGGTCCGCGATCCCCCGGAGCCGCGCCAACGCCTCGTCGTTCCCGATGGCGATCGGCTCGTCCGTGCGGTTCCCGCTGGTCATCACCAGCGGCCGCCCCACGCGCGAAAGGAGGAGGCGGTGCAGCGGCGTGTACGGGAGGAATACCCCCACCGTGGGCATCCCCATGGAGACCGCCGGAGCCAGGGGGGAAGAAGCGCGGGAGGGGCATAGAAGGATCGGGGCGGACGGGTCCCGCAGGATCGCCTCGTCAGCCCGGGAGATCCTCGCCGCGGCGCGAACGGATTCGATGCCGGGGAACATCACCGCGAACGGCTTCTCTTCCCGGCGCTTCCGCCCGCGCAGGGCGCGCACGGCCTCCTCGTTCGTCGCGTCGGCGGCCAGCTGGAACCCCCCCAGCCCCCTCACGGCGACGATCCCTCCCCGCAGCAGCTCCGCCGCCGCCACGCCCAGCGGGTCCCCTGTCGCGACCGCCTCGCCTTCCGGGCCGCGCAGCGACAGCCGGGGGCCGCACTCCGGGCAGGCGTTGGGCTCGGCGTGGAACCGGCGGTTCGAGGGGTCTTCGTACTCCTTCCTGCAGGCCGGACACATCGGGAAGGCGGACATCGAGGTGCGCTCCCGGTCGTACGGCAGGGAGGAGACAATTGTGAAGCGGGGCCCGCAGTTCGTGCAGTTGGTGAAGGGGTAGAGGTGCCGGCGGTCCGCCGGGTCGGACAGTTCCGCGAGGCAATCCGGGCAGGTGGCGATGTCCGGCGGGATCGTGGACAGGGCGGCCCCTTCCGTGCGGCTTTCCCGGATCTCGAACCCCCGCGCGCCGGTCGGGCGGACCTTGCGGACCGACAGGCGGAACATCCGAGAGGCCGGCGGGGCCTCTTCCCTCAACAGTTTGCGGAACCGGGAAAGGGAACCGGCCTCCCCTTCCACGCGCACCACAACCGCTCCGGGGGTGTTCGCCACCCACCCCGACAGGCCGCAGGACGCGGCGATCCGGTGGACGAAGGGACGGAACCCCACCCCCTGGACCGTCCCCCGGACGGTGATCTCGATCGCCTTCGCCATCAGGGGAACAGTTTAGCAGAATGGACCGGGGCCGAAGGTGTGGTATCCTGTGCCGCATGGAAACCACCGACAAGATGCGGGTCGACGTCGAGCGGTCGATCCAGCAGTCCGTCGAGGACATCTCGGAAACCATCCGCGCGCTGCTCGCCGAGCGGGGAATCTTCGCACTGAACCTCATCTCCTCGCCGGGGTCCGGCAAGACCACGCTGATCGAGGCGCTTCTCTCCCGGTACGAGGGAAAAGGAACGGTGGCCGTCATCGAGGGCGACCTTGAAACCGAGATCGATGCCGACCGTATCCGCAAGCACGGTGTCAATGTTTTGCAAATCAACACCCGGTCGGGCTGCCATATCCAGCCGATCCAGCTCCTGAACGCTCTCCGGCGGATGGATCTGTCGGACACGCGGCTTCTCATCGTGGAAAACGTCGGAAACCTCGTCTGCCCGGCGGAGGTGCCCCTGGGCGAGGACAAGCGCATCGTCCTGCTGAGCGTCACCGAAGGGGACGAGAAGCCTCTGAAATACCCCCTTATATTCCAGACTTCCGATGTCCTGATCATCACGAAGACCGACCTGCTGCCTTATGTCAAATTCGACATGGACCGCGTGCGCCGCGCCGCCCGGATCGCCAACCCGCGGATCGAGATCTTCGAACTGTCCGCGGTGACGGGAGAGGGCGTCCCCGCGTTCCTGGACCGGATCGAGTCGTTCGGCGACGCGAAACGCCCGCGGCCTTAAGATCCAAATACATGAACGGGTGATTCCTTGCACGAACTCGGCATCGCGGAGGAGATCCTCGGCATCGTGCTCGCCGAGGCGGAGCGCAACCAGGCGAAGAAGGTGTCGGCGATCCGCCTCCGCGTTGGGGTCGTCCGGGCCATCGAGCCGGAGCAGCTGTCCTTCATCTTCGACCACATCGCGCGGAAGACCCTTGCGGAGGGGGCGGCCCTGGAGATCGAGGAGGTCCCCGTCCGGGTCGTGTGCGCCGCGTGCGGCGAAATGGAGTCCCGTTCCTTCGCCTGGGAATGCCCGAAGTGCAAGGGATACGAGATCTCCGTGCAGGGCGGCGACGCCCTCGAGATCGTTTCCGTCGACATAGAAGTCTAGCGTTTCCCGCCCGTTAAAGTTCCCCCGGAATCCAGTCGAAAAGACCTGTGCGAGCCCGGCGTCCGGCCGGCCGGGCCAGACAGGAATGATTTGCGAATGAACGGAAGTCCGACCCGCCACGATCCCCTCCCCCGCGCGCCGAAGCGCGCGCTCATCGTCGTCGAAGACAGGCACGTGTCCGACGGCCTTGACGCCGCCCTGCAGACCCTCGGATACGGGACCGTCCTCGCGACGAACCTCCGGGATGCCTTCGCGCCGATCCGCGAAGAGGAGGTTTCCGTAGCGTTTATATTAGACCGTTCAGCCGCTTATGAGGAACAGGAACCGCTGGCTCGCTGGACGGAAAACCACCCCGGGATCGCCTGCGTCGCGGTGTCGTGGGACATGGAACCGGAGGCCGGCGTCCGGACGGACGTCGGATGGGCCTTCGACCGGATCCGCGTCCCGGTCGAGATCCGCGACCTGATCCCGCTGCTTGCGCGCTGCGAGGAACGGGCGCGCCTCTTCCGGGAGCGGGACCGCGCGGCGGCGGAGCTGCGGCGCAGGGACGAGGAGCTGTCGCACCTCGACCAGCGCCTCAAGGCGATGGTCGATTCCGCCCGCACGTTCGCCGCGTGCCAGGAGTTCCGGAACCTGAGCAGGCTCCTCCTCGAACGGGTCGCCACCCTTATGGCGGCGGAGGGGGGGAACCTGTTCCTCTGCCAGGAGCAGGGGCTGGAGCTGGTCGCGACGCTGGAGCCGGGGATGGCCCCCACCGTGCTCCCCTTCCCCCTGCGGGAAGGGAGCGTCTTCGATTACGCATACCGGGAGCGGCGGCCGGTCCTGGCCGAGGACATCCGCAACGCGCCCGACTTCGCCCTGAGCGGCAGGGACATGTACCGGGACGACTCCTTCATCGTGTTCCCCCTGATCGACGAGGCGAACAGCGTAGTGGGCCTGCTGTCGCTCCACAACAAGAAGTCGCCTCCCTTCACCCGCCAGGACCTCGACCTCGGCCAGATCATGGTTTCCCTTGGTTCCGAGGCGCTGCAGAAGCAGCTGGCGGCGGAGATGCTCCGCCAGAAGGAGGAGCACCTCGCGCGCCTGGCCACCGCGGTGGATCAGGCCGACGAGAACGTGATGATCACCGACACGTCCGGGACGATCGTCTACGTCAACCCTTCCTTCACGCGGGTCACGGGGTACGCGCCCGACGAGGCGATCGGCCGGACCCCGGGGATCCTCAAGAGCGGAAGCCACGACGAGGCCTTCTACCGGGGGATGTGGGACACCCTCCGCAGCGGCACGACGTGGAAAGGACGGCTGACCAACCGGCGCAAGGACGGGCGGCTGATCCTCCAGTCGTGCAGCATCACCCCCTTCCGCGACCCGTCGGGCGGCATCTCCGGCTACGTCTCGGTGAACCGCGACATCACCCGGGAAGTCCAGGTGGAGGCGCGGATCGCCCAGACGCAGAAGCTCGAGGCGATCGGGACGCTGGCGGGAGGGATCGCCCACGACTTCAACAACATCCTCATGGCGATCCTCGGGTATTCCGGCCTCGCGCTGTCGGAGGTCCCGCCGGGGAACCCGCTGCGGGAGAAGCTGCAGAGCATCTACCTGGCCGGGAACCGGGCCGCGGAGCTGACCCGCCAGATCCTCGCCTTCAGCCGCCCGACACTGCAGGTCCGGAAGATCGTCCAGGTCAAGCCCATCGCGCGGGAGGTCATGAAGCTCATGCGGGCCTCCCTCCCGTCGACGATCGAGATCCGGGAATCGTACGCCTCGGAGGCCTACGTGCTGGCGGAACCGGCGCAGGTCCACCAGGTGCTGATGAACCTCTGCACCAACGCGGGGCTGGCCATGCGCGACGAGGGCGGCGTGCTGGAGGTCGGGCTCCTGGACGCCTCCTTCGACGAAGAGGCGCTTTCGCCCTACCCGGGCTGCTTCCCGGGAAACTACATCGTCCTCACGGTCCGGGACACGGGAGTCGGGATGGAGCGGGAGATCCTCGAGCGGATCTTCGACCCGTTCTTCACCACCCGGGGGACCGGGGAGGGGACCGGCTTGGGGCTCTCCGTCGTGCACGGCATCGTCCGGAGCCACGGCGGCTTCATCACGGTGCGGAGCGAACCGGGGAAGGGGTCCCGGTTCTGCGTCCACCTGCCGGTGGTGTCTCCCGAAACGGAGGCCGGGCCGGAAAGCGACCTGGCGCCGCCCCGCGGGACCGAGCGGATCCTTTTCGTGGACGACGAGAAGGTCCTGGTGGAGATGGCCGAAGCGATGCTGGGCGGCCTGGGGTACCGGGTCACCGCCCTGGCGGACAGCCGGAAAGCGCTCGACCTGTTCCTCGGAAACCCGGACGCCTTCGACCTCGTCATCACCGACATCACGATGCCCGGGATGACCGGCGACGCGCTGGCGAATGCGATCCTTCGGGAGAGGCCCGGCGTGCCGGTCGTCATCTGCACGGGGTACAGCGAGCGCGTATCCGAGGCCGAGGCGAAGCGGATCGGGGCGCGCGCCTACCTGCTCAAGCCGTTCTCGATGCCGGCGATCGCCGGCATTGTCCGGTCGATTCTCGACGGAGATAAGCGATAATACCTGAAGGACAGGAGGGGTGAGATGAAGAAGGCTGCCTTGTTTGCGATCGCCGCGCTGGCGCTGGCCGGCGCGCTGTGCGGGCCTGCCGCGGCGGCGGACACGCTGGCCGGGGTGAAGGCGAAGGGCGTCCTGATCGTCGGGGTGAGGGACACCGCGCCGCCGTTCGGCACGTTCAACCCGGACAGGAACCGGTACGAGGGATACGACATCGACGTCGCCCGGTACATCGCGGAGAAGTTGGGCGTCAAGCTCGATTTCCAGCGGGTGACCGCCTCGAGCCGCATCCCGTCGCTGACGGACAACCGGGTCGACCTCATCGCCGCGGCGATGACGAAGACCCCCGAGAGGGCGGAGCGGATCGACTTCAGCCACACCTACTTCCTGACGGGACAGAAGTTCCTCGCGCGGAAGGGGAAGATCCGGAGCCTGAAGGACCTCGAGGGGAAACGGATCGCCGTCGGGAAGGGCACGACCGCGGAGCAGCTCATGAAGAGCTCGGTCCCGCAGGCCACGGTCGTCTCCTTCGAAGACTACCCGATGGGATTCGTCGCGCTGAAGCAGGGGAAGGTCGACGCGGTCACCACGGACGAGTCGATCCTGGGCGGGCAGCTCTGCCTGCTCGAGCGCAACCCCGCCACCCGGGGGAAGTTCGAGATCCCGGACATACAGCTCTCCATCGAGCCGTACGCCCTCGGCGTCCGGAAGAACGATCCCGACTTCCTGAAGTTCGTCAACAACACGCTTCTCGAGATGGAGCAGAACGGCGAGGCGAAGAAGATCTTCCAGCGCTGGTTCGGGCCCAAGACGGAGTGCCCGATCAACCGCGGCGGCTTCGTCATCTCGCAGGACACGCTGATGGCGAAGTCCCCCGCGGGGCAATGATCCGCTTTTCCCTTTGATTTCCAGGCACCTCCCCCCTTCCGGGACGATCCCCGCCGGAGGGGGGAGGCGCCGCCGCGCCACCCCCCGCTTCGGGGCCCCGGAAAGCCCCTCCGCCGCCGCGCCCGTCGGTCTCCCGTTGCAACTCCCGCATTTTGTGTTATTTTTACCGTTCGGGTAGCTTCGTGCTCAAGCCCCCTGGAGCAGGCCATGATCCGATTCGAGGGCGTCCACAAGTGGTTCGGCGCGCTCCACGTGCTGAACGACATCAATCTCCACGTAAAGCCGGGCGAGGTCGTCGTCGTCTGCGGCCCTTCCGGGTCGGGGAAATCGACCCTCATCCGGACGATCAACCGCCTGGAGCCGATCCAGGAAGGGAAGCTCGTCGTCGACGGGATGGACCTGCTCGACAAGCGGACCGACATCAACAAGCTGCGGGCGGAGATCGGTTTCGTCTTCCAGCAGTTCAACCTCTACCCCCACCTGACGGTCCTGAAGAACATCACCCTCGCCCCGATCAAGATCCGGAAGGTCCCGCCGAAGGAGGCCGAGGCGCAGGCCATGGCCCTCCTCGAGCGCGTCGGGCTCCCGGAGAAGCGGGACGCCCACCCGGCCCAGCTCTCGGGCGGGCAGCAGCAGCGCGTGGCCATCGCGCGCGGCCTCGCCATGAAGCCGAAGATCATGCTGTTCGACGAGCCGACTTCGGCCCTCGACCCCGAGATGATCGGCGAGGTGCTGCAGGTCATGAAGGATCTCGCCGAATCCGGCATGACGATGATGGTGGTCACCCACGAGATGGGGTTCGCCCGCGAGGTGTCCGACCGGATCGTGTTCATGGACCACGGCGTCATCCTCGAAACGGCGGAGCCGGAAGAGTTCTTCAAGAACCCGAAGCACGACCGGGCGAAGCAGTTCCTGAAGCAGATCCTGTCCCCGATGCACTAATCCCCCAAGGAGGAAAGCGAAGATGGCAAGGAAGACGGCTCTGGTGATCGCCGCGGCGGCGCTGGTCGCGGCAATGTTCGGATCGGCCCTGGCGGCCGACACGCTGGCGGACGTGAAGAAGAAGGGGGTCCTGGTCGCCGGGGTGAAGGACTCCACCCCGCCGTTCGGCTCCGTCGACCCGAACACCAAGGAGTACGTCGGGTACGACGTCGACTTCATACGGGCCATCGCGAAGAAGGCGGGCGTGAAGGCGGAGTTCCAGCCGGTTACCTCGGCGAACCGCATGCCGATGCTGCAGGAGGGGCGCGTCGACATCCTCGCCGCGACGATGACGAAGACCCCGGAGCGGGCCAAGCAGATCGACTTCAGCTACACCTACTTCCTGACCGGCCAGAAGTTCCTCACCAAGGTCGGCACGGTGAAGAGCCTGAAGGACCTCGAAGGGAAAGCGATCGGCACGGCGAAGGGCTCCACCTCCGAGCAGAACGTGGCCAAGGCGGTCCCGTCGGCCAAGATCCTCTCCTTCGACGACTACCCGCAGGCGGTCCTGGCGCTGATCCAGGGGAAGGTCATCGCGGTAACGACGGACGAGTCGATCCTGGCCGGGCAGCTCGGCAAGCTCGAGAAGAACCCCGCCTCGAAGGGCAAGTTCGAGATCCCGGACGTCCAGATCTCCGAGGAGCCGTACGGCCTGGGGATGCGCAAGGGCGACACCAACTGGGTGAAGTTCGTCAACGACACGATCCTCGAGATGGAGAAGAGCGGCGAGGCGAAGAAACTGTTCGACAAGTACTTCGCCCCGGACGGCGACAACCCGATGAAGCGCGGCACCTTCAAGATCACCGCGGACGAGCGCGGGATCAAGTAGCCGGCTCGCAGGGAAGGCGCTTCGCTTGAACTACCAGTTCGACTGGGCGGTCGTCACCTCGGGGAAGTATTTCGAGTGGCTCGTCTCCGGCGTCGTGGTGACGGTCAAGATCTCCGTGGTGTCGATCGCCCTTTCCTTCCTTCTCGGGCTGGTCATCGCGGTCATGCGGATGAGCCGCTTCCGGCCCGTCTACTGGTTCGCGCACGGCTACCTCGAGTTCTTCCGGAACACCCCGCTGCTGGTCCAGATCTTCTTCTGGTACTTCGGCTCCTACAAGGTGCTCCCCGACGCGGTCAACCAGTGGCTCAACGCCCAGGGCTTCGAGTTCGCCGCCGCGGTCATCGCGCTGACCATCTACACCTCGGCCTTCATCGCGGAGGACATCCGCTCGGGCGTGCGCTCCATCCCGAAGGAGCAGATGGAGGCGGCGCGCAGCGCCGGCTTCTCCTACGTCCGCTCCATGTTCTACATCATCCTTCCCCAGGCGGTGCGCCTGACGATCCCGCCGCTGATCAACCAGTTCCTGAACCTGACGAAGAACTCGTCTCTGGCGATGACGATCGGCGTGGCGGAGCTGATGTACCAGGCGCGCCAGGTGGAAAGCTACACCTTCAAGGGGTTCGAGGCGTTCTCGGCGGCGACCGTCGTGTACGTCGGGCTTTCCTTCGCCATCACGGGGCTCATGACCTTGTACGACCGGAAGGTCCTGCAGCCCATCAAGGTGCGCTGACGTGGGCGGAGGGATGGATTTCCAGGTCGTCTGGGACAACCTCTCCTACTTCTTCGTCGGCCGGTACCCGAAGGGGCCGCTGGGCGGGGTGGGGCTCACCCTCTACCTCGCGGTGGTCGCGCTGGCCCTCTCCTTCGTCGGCGGGCTGATCCTGGGTCTGTTGAGCATCTCCCGGAACCGGGCGGTCCGGTGGGTCTCCTCCTCGTTCATCCAGATCATCCGCGGCATGCCGCTGCTGATGGTCATCTTCTGGATGTTCTTCCTGCTGCCCGCGCTGTTCGGGAAGGGGATGCCCGCCTCGATGACGGTCATCACCGCCCTCACGCTGTTCACCTCGGCCTACATGTCCGAGATCGTGCGGGCGGGGATCATGGGGATCCCGAAGGGGCAGACGGAGGCCGCCGTGTCCACGGGGCTCACCCACCGGCAGACGATGCTCTACGTCGTCCTGCCGCAGGCTCTGCGGAACATGATCCCGTCGTTCGTCAACCAGTTCGTCTCCATGATCAAGGACACCTCGCTGGCCTTCATCGTGGGGGTGGCGGAGCTGACGCAGATCGCCACCCAGGTCAACAACCGCACGATGATGTACCCGACCGAGATCTTCCTGTTCATCGCGGTGATCTACTTCGTCATCTGCTTCGCCTTCACCGAGCTCTCCCGCTGGCTGGAGCGCCGCCTGGCCTACACCAAGTCGATCTGACTCCGCCCGCCCCGGCAGTCTCCCCTTGACAGGCGTTCCCGATCTGCCGATCATGTAGTCATTAGATGACCATACGGGAGAGTGCGGGTTGGCCAAGAAGGTACGCGACAGCCTGGTCCGCACCATCCTCGACCGGATCTTCCAGGGCAAACTCGCCGCCGGGCAGCGGCTTCCTTCCATCGAAGAGCTTGGGCGCACGCACGGCATGAGCAGCGCCTCCGTCCGGGAGGCGATCCAGAAGCTTTCCCTCATGGGGCTGGTGCGGATCCGCCACGGCGGCGGTACCTTCCTCGACGGGAACATCCCGTCCATGCTGGACATACTCGACGCGAGGAAGTACGTGGAGATGGCGACCTGCCTTCTCGCCGCCCGGAACGTCACGGCGGAAGAGCAGAAGGAGCTCGATGCGCTCGTCTCCGGGATGCGGGACGACTTCCTTCATGGCGATACGGTCGCCTTCACGGAAAAGGACCTCGCGTTCCACCTCGCCATCGGNNCAGCAGCGCACGCACATGCTCCAGGGGACGCTCGAGCAGGCGAACCGCTACCACCCGCTGATCGCCGAGGCCATCCGGAGGCGGGACGGGAACGCCGCCCAGGTGCTCATGGCGGAGCACATCGAAGCGGTCAAGCGCGCCTGGGGGGCATACGACCGGAACAAGCCGGGCAAGGAAAGGCGGGCGGCCGCGCGGACGCCCGGAACCGGGAGGACCACACCCAAAAGGAGGGTAAGGAACCCATGAGAGGAAAACGCATTACGTTGTCGGCACTGGCATTGCTGCTGACGCTCGCGCTCGCGTCCGCGGGAGTCGCGGCGGACAAGGTCGTCAAGATCGGCGCCGTCTACCCGCTGACCGGGAACATCGCCTCCACCGGCCTCGACTGCCGCCGGGGCGTGGAGCTGGCCGTGGACATCATCAACGGGAAACATCCGGAGCTGAACCTCCCCCTGGCCAAGGATGCGGGGATCCCCTCTCTGGGCGGCACGAACCTCGAGGTCGTCTTCGCGGACACCAAGGGAGAGCCGAGGAACGGGCAGTCCGAGGCCGAGCGGCTCATCACCCAGGAAAAGGTCGTCGCCGTGATCGGGGCGTACCAGAGCTCCGTGACCAAGACGGCAAGCCAGGCGGCGGAGCGGCTCAAGGTCCCGTACGTCTGCTCCGACTCCTCCTCCCCCACCCTGACCGAGCGCGGGCTCAAGTACTTCTTCCGGGTCAGCCCCCACGACGCGATCTTCGCCCGGGACCAGCTCCAGTTCCTTAAAGACCTCGAGAAGGCCAAGGGGCAGAAGGTCTCCACGATCGCGGCCCTCTACGAGAACACCGAGTTCGGCGCCAACGTCGGCAAGCAGATCAACGCGCTCGCCCCCGAGTTCGGCTACAAGGTCGTCGCCGACGTCTCCTACGCCGCCAACGCGACCGACGTCTCCAGCGAGGTCGGGCGACTCATCAAGGCGAACCCCGACGTCCTGATGCACGCCTCCTACATCACCGACGCCATTCTCTTCACCAAGACCTTCAAGGAGATGGGCTTCAACCCCAAGGGGATCACCACCTTCGCCGGCTACATCGAGCCGGGCTATCTGCCCGCCGTCAAGGGCGACGGGAACCACATCGTCGTCCGCTCCACCTTCGCCCTCGACCTGGCCAAGAACAAGCCGCTGGTCGGCAAGGTGAACGAGCTGTTCCGGAAGAAGTACGGCATCGACATGAGCGAGAACGCCGCCCGCAGCTTCACCGCCCCCTTCGTCGTCGCCGACGCGATCAACCGCGCCAAGACCACCGAGGCCGAGGCGGTCGTGAGCGCGCTCCTCGCGACGAACATCCCGGGCGACCAGGTCATCTACCCGTGGAAGGGGATCCAGTTCGACCCGCAGAGCCACCAGAACATCCACGCCCGCGGGATCCTGGTGCAGATCCAGAACCAGAACTACACCACCGTCTGGCCGTTCGAGTCCGCGGCCGCGCCGGTGAGCTGGCCGTTCCCGGCCTGGAAATCCCGGAAATAGCGGTCCTTGACGCGGGGGGCGCGCAGACGCGCCCCCCGCCCGGCCGCCTTCCGAGCGAGGAGCGACAATGTCCGAACAACTGGTTTCCCAGCTGGTCAACGGCCTGCTCATCGGCTGCATGTACTCCCTGATCGCCATCGGGCTGACGCTGATCTGGGGCGTGATGAACATCGTCAATTTCGCCCACGCCGACTTCCTGATGATCGGCATGTTCACCTCGTTCTGGCTCTACACCCTCTACGCCGTGGACCCGCTCTACTCCATCCCGGTCTGCGCCGTGCTCCTGTTCCTGCTCGGGTGGGTCATCTACAAGTTCATCGTGAGCAAGGTGATGACCGGCCCGGGGCTGGCCCAGGTGGTGGTGACGTTCGGCGTCTCCATCTTCCTCGCGAACCTCGCCGTCTGGCTTTGGACCCCCGACTTCCGGATGATCCAGCGCCCGCTCCTGCACGGGACGTGGGACTTCGGGGCGGTCCAACTGTCGGTCCCGAAGACGGTGGCCTCCATCGGCAGCGTCCTCTTCTCGGCCGGCCTCTTCCTGTTCCTGCGGATGACCAAGACGGGGAAGGCGATCCTCGCCGTGGAGATGAACCGCACCTCCGCCCTGCTGATGGGGATCAACACGGAGAAGGTCAACGCCCTGTCGTTCGCGATCGGCACCTCCCTGGTGGGAGTCGCGGGGGCGTTCCTCTCGATGTACTACTACATCTACCCGCAGGTGGGAGGGACGTTCGGGCTGCTCTCCTTCTGCGTCGTGGCGCTCGGGGGTTTCGGCAGCATCGAGGGGGCGTTCATCGCCGGGATCCTGATCGGCATCGTCCAGACGCTGGGGGGATACTTCTTCGACCCGGCGTATAAATACGCGATCGTGTTCGCCGTGTACCTCGTAACCGTCTGGATCCGGCCGCAAGGCCTGCTGGGGTGGTGACCATGAAGAAACTCGCCCCCTGGCAGATCGCTCTCTGCGTCGCCGCCCTCGTCGCGTCAGTCGCCTTCCCCCTGGTCGTCAAGGGGACCTTCCCGAACCACGTCATGATCATGGTGTTCCTCTTCGCCATGATGGGCGTCGCGTGGAACATCATGGGCGGCTACGCCGCGATGTTCTCCTTCGGGAACGTCGCCTTCTTCGGGATCGGGGCGTACACCTCGACCGTCCTGCTGATGAACTACAACGTCAACCCGTGGATCGGCCTCGTCGCCGGCGGCCTCCTCGCTGCGGCCGCGGCGGCGGCGATCGGCTATCCCTGCTCGAACATCCGGAGCCACTACTTCTCCATCGCCACCATCGCCTTCGCCGAGATCGTCCGGATCCAGTTCAACAACTGGAAGTTCGTCGCGGCCGCCGAGGGGCTGTCGCTGCCGATCCTCCCCGAGGGGTTCCGGAACTTCATGTTCCATTCCACGAAGATCCCCTACTACTACATCATCCTGGCCCTCCTGGCCCTGTCGCTCGTCGTCTGCTGGTACATCTCGGTGACCCGGATGGGCTATTACCTGCGGGCCATCAAGGAGAGCCACGAGCTGGCGAAGGGGATGGGGATCAGCTTCGTCCGCTACCGCCTCTACGCGATCATGATCAGCGCGTTCATCACCGCGATGGCGGGTACCTTCTACGCGCAGTACATCCTCTACATCGACCCGGAGAGCGTCCTGATCCTTCCCATCTCCGTGCAGTGCGTCCTGGTGACCATGCTCGGCGGCGCCGGCTCGATCTGGGGCCCGGTCATCGGCGCGGCGATCCTCCTGCCCATCTCCGAGGTCACCCGGGTGTGGCTCGGCGCCAAGGGGACCGGCATCGACATGATGATCTACGGCGCGCTCATCATGCTGATCTCCGCCTACCAGCCGCAGGGCGTGTGGGGATACATCACCTCGATCGGAAGGAGGACGAAATGAGCGCCTCTCCCTGCCTGGAAGTCCGGGGGATAACGAAGAGGTTCGGCGGCCTGACCGCGAACGAGGACGTCTCCTTCGACGTGGCCGAGGGGGAGATCCTCAGCATCATCGGGCCGAACGGCGCGGGGAAGAGCACCCTGTTCAACTGCATCACGGGGTTCTACCCGCCCGACGGGGGGAAGGTCCTCTTCCGGGGAAAGGACATCACCGGCGCCAGCGCCCACAAGATCTGCAAGATGGGGATCGTCCGCACGTTCCAGATCGTCCAGGTCATCAGCGACATGACGGTGCTCGAGAACGTGATGACGGGCGCCTTCCTCCGCACCTACAACAACCGGCAGGTGCGGGCGAAAGCCGAGGAGATCCTCCGGTTCGCCGGTCTGTACGAGAAGCGGGACTTCCTCGGGACGGCCATCACGATCGCCGACAAGAAGCGGCTCGAAGTGGCGATGGCGCTGGGGACGGAGCCGAAGCTGCTGATGCTCGACGAGGCCATGGCGGGCCTCACCCCCGTGGAGCTGAAAGGAATCATCGGGCTCCTGCGGAAGGTCCGGGAGAGCGGCGTCACGCTGATCATCGTCGAGCACGTGATGGAGGCGGTGATGGAGCTTTCGGACCGGGTGGTGGTCATCAACTCGGGACGGAAGATCGTCGAGGGGGCGCCCGCCGCAATCGTGCGGAACCCCGAAGTCATCCAGGCCTACCTGGGGGATCGCTACCATGCTTGAGATGAAGAACGCGTCCATCGGCTACAAGGGCGGGGTCCTCGCGGTCCAGGACGTCTCCTTCCGCGTGAAGGAGGGCGAGGTGGTGGCGCTGGTCGGATCCAACGGGGCCGGGAAGAGCACCATCCTGAGGGCGATCTCGGGGCTCCTGAGGCCGAAGTCGGGCGAAATCCTCCTCAACGGCGAGCCGCTGCACACCGTCCCGGCGTACGACATCGTCCGGAAGGGGATCGCGATGGTGCCCGAGGGGCGCCAGCTTTTCGGGCGCCTCTCCGTCATCGACAACCTCCTCCTCGGGGCGTACGCGGTAGAATCGAAGGAGGAGACGGAGAAGACCCTCCTGGAGGTGCTCGCCCTCTTCCCCCGGCTCGAGGAGCGCAAAGGGCAGCGGGCCGAGACGCTCTCCGGCGGGGAGCAGCAGCAGCTCGCGATCGGACGGGGGCTCATGTCGCGCCCGAAGCTCCTCATGCTCGACGAGCCGTCGCTCGGCATCATGCCGAAGCTGGTCTCGGAGATCTTCCGCACGGTCCAGGAGATCTCGGAGAAGGGCGTCACCGTCCTCCTGGTCGAGCAGAACGTCCACGAGGCGCTCCACATCGCCCACCGGGCATACGTGCTCCAGACCGGCCGGATCGTCCTCGAGGGGAACGGCAAGGAGTTGCTGCAGTCCGACATGGTCCGCCAGGCCTACCTGGGAATGTAGGGGGAGCGACCGATGCGGCCCGACGTGGCCGGCGTCGTCCGCGACGCCGACATCAGCAGCTGGAAGCCCGTGTCGCTGGAGCTCGGCGACCACGAAACGGAGATCCTCGTCCCGCCCGGCACGAAGACGCTGGGGATGCGGGAGTTCCCTCCCCTTTCCCGGCCGAGGGAGGAGATCCGCCTTTCCCTGGAGGAGCCCATCGGGACGCCCCCCCTGCCGCAGATCCTCAAGGCGAAGGGGAAACCCGCGGGGAAGCTCACCGTCTGCATCGCCACCTCGGACATCACCCGTCCCGTCCCGTACAAGGGGGAGAGCGGGATCCTCGAGCCGCTGCTCGGGATCCTCCACGAATGCGGAGTCCGCCGGGAGAACGTGACGCTCCTCGTCGGAACCGGCACCCACCGGCCCAGCACGCCCGAGGAGAAGATCGGGATGTTCGGGGAGAAGGCGGTCGCGGAATACCGCATCGTCGACCACTCCTGCGAGGACGAGTCGATGCTGACGTACATCGGCCGGACCCGCAGCGGCACGGAGGTCCACATCAACCGCCACTTCGTGGAGGCGGACGTGCGGATCGCCACGGGGCTGGTCGAGGCCCATTTCATGGCGGGAGTTTCGGCCGGGCGCAAGGCGGTATGCCCCGCCCTCGTCAGCTGGAAGACGATCGAGCGGTTCCACAGCGCGCAGTTCCTCTCCTCCCGCAAGGCCACGAACCTGGTGCTGGAGGGGAATCCGTGCCACGAGGAGGCGCTGGAGATCGCCCGCCGGGCCGGCGTGGACTTCATCGTCAACACCGTGCTGAACCGGCGCCTCGAGCTGATCGGCGTCTTCTCCGGCGACCTGGAGCAGTCCCACGAGAAAGCGGCCGACCTCGTCCGCCGCGTCGTGGCGATCCCGGTGCCCCGGGAATACGACATCGTCCTGACGCACGGCGGGTACGTGGGGATCAACCACTACCAGAACGCGAAGGCCGCGTGCAACGCCCTCCCCGTGGTGCGGGAGGGCGGGTTCGTCATCCTTGGGGCGTGCGAGCGGGACGCGGACCCGGTCGGACCGGACACCTACCGGACGCTGGTCCATCTGCTGAAGCTGCAGGGGCCCGACGGCTACATGGCCGCGCTGATGAACCCCGCGTGGAAATTCACCCGGGACCAGTGGGAGCCGCAGATGTGGGGCAAGGCGATCGGAAAGGTCGGCGAGGAGGGGCTCATCTACTGCACCGCCTTCATCCCGGAAGAGGAACAGCGCCTCCTGCCGGGCACGCCGGGGTGGGACTTCCTGCCGGACCGGATCTTCCCGAAATACGGCGAGGCGACGCGGACGATGATCCAGAACGCCCTGGTGTACGCCTTCCGCCATCCGAAATGGGGAGGCGTCGAACCGTCCGTCGCCTTTATCAAGGAAGGGCCCTACGCGATCCCCTTCCTGCGGCCTCCCGACGGGAACGGGAAATGACCTCCCCGGGTAAGGAGCGGCTGCTCCGGATCTTCCGGGCGGGGGTCTCCGCGGTCGACCCGTCGCGCCTGGTGGCCGCCTCGCTCCGGGCGAGCAACGCCTCGATCCGCCTGTCGACCGCCGGGGCGGAAAACGGGATCTCCCGCGACAGGCTGGGGAAGATCTACATCGTCGGCGGCGGGAAGGCGGGAAGGACGATGGGCGGCGCCGCCCTCCGCGCCCTCGGCGATCTCGTCGAGGAGGGCGTCCTCGCCGTGCCGCGCGGGACGGGCGGGACCTCGGGCCCGCTGCGGTTCATCGAGGCGGGGCACCCCGTGCCGGACATCGGCAGCTTCGCGGCGGCCCGGGAGATCCTCGCGACGCTGGAAAAAGCCGGGGAGAACGACCTGGTGATCGCCCTCATCTCCGGGGGAGGCTCCGCGATGATCTCGGCGCCCGCGCCGGGCATCACCGCGGAGCAGAAGGCCGAGGTGTCCCGGCTCCTCCTGCAGGCGGGCGCGGACATCCAATCGTTCAACACCGTCCGCAAGCACATCTCCGAAGTGAAGGGGGGACTGCTGGCCCGGGCGGCGCACCCGGCGGCCGTCTGGGCGCTGCTCCTGTCGGACGTCCCCGGCGACGACCCTTCGGTGATCGCCTCCGGCCCGTTCACGCCCGACCCGACGACGTACGCCGACGCCATCGGCGTCCTCGAGCGGTACGGCCTGCTGTACGCAGTGCCCGCCGCGGTCCGCTTCCGCCTTTCGGAAGGGGCCGCCGACCGGCTGGAGGAAACCCCGAAGCCGGGGGACCCGGCCTTCCGCAAGGTCGCCCTGGCGCTCATGGGGACGAACCGGACCGCCCTGGACGCCGCCGCGGAGGAGGCGAAAAAGGAAGGCGCGGAGGTCGTCCTGCTCCCCGGGTTCCTCCGGGGCGAGGCCCGGGACTGCGCCCGGGCCTTCTGCGACAGGCTGCGGTCCGCCGCGGCCTCCCTGCCCCCGGGCCGCTCGGTCGTGCTGGTCGCGGGCGGAGAGACGACCGTGCGGGTCCTCGGGAGCGGCAGGGGAGGGCGCAACCAGGAGTTCGCCCTGGCGGCGGCGGTCCAGCTCGCGGGCACGGAAGGGCTGGCCGTCCTCTCCGGGGGGACCGACGGCGTCGACGGGCCGACGGACGCCGCCGGGGCGTACGCCGACGGGACGACGGCTGCGCGCGGCAACGCCCTGGGCCGCGACCCGAGCGGGCATCTGGCGAACAACGACGCCTACCCCTTCTTCCAGGCCCTGGGGGACCTAGTGGTCACCGGCCCGACGGGCACCAACGTGACCGACCTGGCCATCGGGATCGCCGGCTCCTGGAGCTGACCGGCGGATCTTCCGTGCGAGAGGGTTCCGGCGATCCCTGGGGACCGTTTGCGGATCCTTTTGAAGGCCGCTTGCGGGACAACATGGTGTCGCATCGGCCGAAAAGGGTGTCCCCTGAACGCAGGGCCGAAAGTGCGGAACCGGCGGAGACCCCGCCCTCTTTACAGGCGAAGGCAACGATGGCGAACAGGGGATGACGAAGGCCGGGGAATCATTCGAAAAGCACGCTCGCTGGTCGCAGCCGGGTAGCCGCGGCCCGGAGTGAAAGGGGACAGCCCTTTTCGGCGATAGCGACATCCATGTAGTTCCCCGCCAGCCAACCATTCAAGGAGGTTCCGAAATGGAAAAGGTATCGCCGGATCGTACCCGCGTCGGCTGGATCGGCACCGGCGTCATGGGGCTCTCGATGTGCGGCCACATCCTGGCGAAGGGGTACGCGGTCACCGTGCACTCCCGCTCCCGGGCGAAGGCGGCGCCGCTGCTCGACAGGGGCGCGTCGTGGGCAGACTCCCCCCGGGCCGTCGCGGAGGCGTCGGACGTCGTGTTCACGATGGTGGGGTTCCCGTCCGACGTGCGGGAGGTCTACCTCGGCCCCAACGGGGTCCTCGCCGGCGCCCGCCGGGGCTCGATCGCCGTGGACATGACCACGACCGAGCCGTCGCTGGCCGCGGAGATCTTCGAGGCGGCGAAGGCCCGGGGCGTCCACACCGTCGACGCCCCCGTCTCCGGCGGCGACATCGGGGCCCGGGAAGCCCGCCTCTCCATCATGGTGGGGGGCGAGAAGGAAGCCATCTCCGCCCTCGCGCCGCTCTTCGAAACGATGGGGAAGACGATCGTGCACCAGGGGGGGCCCGGCGCGGGACAGCACACGAAGATGTGCAACCAGATCGCGCTCGCGGGGCAGATGATCGGCGTCTGCGAATCGCTTCTCTACGGGCACAGGGCGGGGCTGATCCTCGAGACGATGCTTTCCTCGATCTCCGGCGGGGCCGCCGGATGCTGGGCGCTGTCCAACCTTGCGCCGCGCATCCTTCGGCGGGATTTCGACCCGGGCTTCTTCGTCGACCACTTCGTGAAGGACATGGGGATCGCCCTCGACGAGGCGCGGCGGATGCGGCTGGCCCTCCCCGGCCTGGCGCTGGTCCAGCAGATGTACGTCGCCCTCCAGGCCGAGGGCGGCGGGAAGCACGGCACCCAGGCGCTGGCGCTAGTCCTCGAGCGGATGAACGACACGAAGATCGGCGGGTAGCTCCCCGGGGCTCTTATGCCCCGCGGCCGAGGGCGGCCGAAAGCGCCCCCCCGATCTCCGGGTGCAGGAAACGGTAGCCGGTCTCTTCAAGCCGGCGGCTGACGACCCGGGCGCCGGACAAAAGAAGCGCGTCCGCCATCTCCCCCAGCGCGAGCCGCAGTGCGAAGGCGGGAACCGGCAGGAACGCGGGGCGCGAAAGCGCCCCCGCCAGCGCCTCCGTGAACTCCCGGTTGGTGACCGGGCGCGGGGCCACGGCGTTCACCGGCCCCCGCAATTCCTCCCGGGCCAGCGCGTGGAGCACGACGCCGACGAGGTCGTCCAGGGCGATCCAGCTCATGTACTGCTTCCCGCTCCCGAGGACGCCGCCCAGGCCCCAACGGAAAAGGGGCAGCATTTTCGCCAGCGCCCCGCCGCCCGCGGAAAGGACGACGCCGGTGCGCAGGTGGACCACGCGGATCCCCCTGCGGACGGCCGGCATGCAGGCCCCCTCCCACTCCCGGCAGACCTCCGCCAGGAAGCCGGACCCGGGCGGGCTTTCCTCCGTCAGCAGCTCCTCCCCGCGGTCGCCGTAATACCCCGTCGCGGAGGCGCAGACCAGCGTCGCGGGCGGCCTGGCGCAGCCGGCCAGGGCGTCGCACAAAAGCGTGGTCCCCTTCAAGCGGCTGTCCCGGATGGCCGCCTTCCGGGCCGGGTTCCACCGCCCGGAAGAGATGTTCTCCCCCGCCAGGTGGACCACGGCGTCGATCCCCTCGAAGGCCGCGGCGTCGATCGCCCCCGCGGCGGGGTCCCACAGGATCGTTCCCTCCCCGGCGCCGGAAGCGCCCCGGACGACCCGCAGGACCTCGTGACCCGAGCGGCGCAATCCTTCCACGACGGCGGATCCGACCAGCCCCGTCGCTCCCGTCACGGCGATCCTCATGGCGTTCCCCCCTTCATCGACCGGATGCTTCGCGGCAGCGCGGCCAGCGCCCGCAGGCGGGCGGCGGCATGGTCCACGATCGGGCGCGGGTAGCTCTTCCCGAGCGTCACTCCCGCGCCGGACATCACGGAGGCCGGCGCTTCCCAGGGCCGGTGGATCCAGCGGTCCGGCAGGTCGGCGAGCTCGGGGACCCAGGCCCGGACGTATTCCCCGCGCGGGTCGAACTTCATGCCCTGGAGCACGGGATTGAAGACCCGGTGGAACGGCGACGCGTCGGCGCCGCAGCCGGCGACCCACTGCCAGCCGAGCGTGTNNTCCCGGGTGTGTTCGATTCGCACACGCCTCCGCCACCTTCCCTCACCGGGAGGGGGCGCGGTCCTCCATCGACCCGGCCCGTCGGCCGGGTCGCGTTCTTCCCGCTGTCGTGTCGGGAGGCATTCTGACCACGGGCGGGCTGTGCGGTGCCGGATGGGAGCACACGTGAGCGAGTGCGAACTGCGACGCTTCCTGCTCGACCAGGGCTTCGAGTGTGATCGGGAGCGGTGCATCTTCTGGGACAGTCTGGGTCTGGACGGCGAGCCGCAGTGTGCGCTCGTCCACTTCCGGCTGCTGGGAGAGCACGGTCGCGAGCTCGCCGAGTGGCTTCTCAGCCTCAAGGAGCGCACCGACGCGCTCGAGATCCTCGGCCTTGCTGATCACGAAGGGGTCTGGCCCGTCTCAGCGGATACTCCCGACGAGGAGCGGGTCCCGAAACTCGAGACGGCTACCGGCCCGGACTCCTGATCGAGCCGTACGCGGCGAGCGCCCGTTGCCGCGCCCATGCGTGGTCCACGACCGGAAGCGGGTACGTCGTGCCGAGGGTGACTCCCGCCGCCGTCAGTATCTCGGCGGGCGCCTCGTGGGGCCGGTGGATCCAGCGGTCGGGGAGGGCCGAGAGCTCGGGGACCCAGCGCCTGACGTACGCACCGTCCGGATCGTAGCGCTCGCCCTGCGTGGTGGGATTGAACACCCGGAAGTAGGGGGCGGCATCCGCTCCGCTCCCCGCGACCCACTGCCAGCCGAGCGTGTTGTTCGCCTGGTCCGCGTCCGCCAGCGTGTCCATGAACCATGCGGCCCCTTCCGTCCACGGCAGGAGCAGGTCCTTCACGAGGAACGAGGCCGCGATCATCCGAACCCGGTTGTGCATCCAGCCGGTGGCCCAAAGCTGCCGCATCCCCGCGTCGACCATGGGATAACCCGTTTCCCCTTTCCGCCACGCCGCGAGCCCGCCCGGGTCGCGCCTCCAGCGGATGGAGGCGAACCGCGGGTACAGCGGCGCCCGGACAGTTTCCGGAAAATGAACCAGCAGGTGGTGGGCGAACTCGCGCCAGCCGAGCTGCCGGAGGAACGCCTCCGCGCCCTTCATCACGCCGGGTGAGACGTCCGCCTCCGCCCGGGACCGCACCGCGTGCCAGACCTGGCGGGGACCGACGCACCCGAAGTGCAGGTACGGGGAGAGCCGGGACGTCCCCTCGACGCCGGGCCGGTCGCGGTCGTCGGGATACGCGCCGACCGCGTCGTCGAGGAAGCGCGACAGGGCTTCCGCCGCGGGACCTTCCCCCGGGGGCCAGGCTTCGCGGATGCCCGCGTCCCACGGTACGGACGGCAGCAGCCCGAGTTCCTCGACCCGCAGCGAAGCGGGCGGGCGCAAAGGGGCCGGGATCGAGCGCGGCGCGCGCGACGGCGGGGCCGGGGACGGCCGCGCGAGGCACCGCCTCCAGAACGGCGTGAAGACGCGGAAGGGGCTCCCGGAGGACGAAAGGACCGATTCCGGGGGAAAGAGCACGCCGTCCTCGAACAGGCGCGCATCGAGCCCCTCTCCCCGAAGCGCTGCCAGCGTCTTTTCGTCCCGCGCGGCGAACGCGGGCTCGCGCACCCGG
The DNA here is from genome assembly GCA_002327765.1 of bacterium UBA2219. GTDB lineage: Bacteria > Desulfobacterota > Deferrimicrobia > Deferrimicrobiales > Deferrimicrobiaceae > UBA2219. Next base: position 47,933 of record DCUH01000046.1, read on the forward strand.
TTGGTGTAAACGGCGTCCGCCCCGACCTCCCTTGCGAGGGCGGCCAGCGCCTTGACCGACGGCCCGCGGCGCAGGACCAGGATGCCGCCTCTCGCGGCAGCCGCAACGGATACGGCCCACAGCGCCCCGTGCAGGAAGACGCGCGACGCCGCGCCCGGGGCCGAATCCCCCTCCTCCTCCGGGGCATGGAGGAAAGCGAGGACGACGGGACCGCCCCGGGCGACCGCGGCGTCGAGCGCCGGGTTGTCCGGGAGACGGAGGTCCCGGCGCAGCCAGACGACGGTGGCCGGCGCCACGGCTCCCTCCCTTACGACGAGGCGAAGACCCTGGAGATCAGGGCCCGGGCCTCTTCCTGGATCCTCCGCAGGTGGTCGACCCCGAGGAAGCTTTCGGCGTAGATCTTGTAGACGTCCTCCGTGCCGGACGGCCTGGCGGCGAACCACCCGTTCGCGGTGATCACCTTCAGCCCCCCGATGGCGGCGCCGTTCCCGGGCGCCACGGAGAGCATCCTCTCGATCCGCTCCCCCGCCAGCTCCTCGGCGGACACCCGCGACGGGGAGAGCCGCGATAGCACCGCCTTCTGCTCCCGGTCCGCCGGCGCGTCGATCCGCTCGTACGCGGGCGCGCCGAACTCCCGCGTGAGGCCGGCGTACAGCTCGCCGGGGTCGCGCCCGGATACGGCCATCATCTCGGCCGCCAGGAGCCCCAGGATCAGGCCGTCCTTGTCCGTGCTCCACGCCGTGCCGTCCATCTTCAGGAACGACGCCCCGGCGCTCTCCTCACCGCCGAACCCGAGGTCGCCCTCGAGGAGCCCCGGGACGAACCACTTGAACCCGACGGGGACCTCGACCAGCCTGCGCCCGAGGCGGGCCGCCACCCGGTCGATCATCCCGCTGCTCACGACGGTCTTCCCGACCGCCGCGTCCGGGCGCCACCCCTCCCGCCGCCGGAAGAGGTAGTCGATCGCCACCGACAGGTAGTGGTTGGGATTGAGCAGCCCCGCGCCGCGCGTGACGATCCCGTGACGGTCGGCGTCCGTGTCGTTGCCGAAGGCGACGTCGAACCGGTCCTTCATCCCGATCAGCCCGGCCATCGCGTGGGGCGACGAGCAGTCCATCCGGATCCTGCCGTCCCAGTCGGCCGTCATGAACCGGAACGAGGGGTCGACGGCGTCGTTTACCACGGTGACGTCCAGCCCGTACCGCTCCGCAATGGGGCCCCAGTAGGCCGCGGCCGATCCTCCCAGGGGGTCGATCCCGATCCGGATCCCCGCGGCGCGGACGGCCGGAAGGTCGACGACCCCTGCCAGCGCGTCCGCGTAGGCGCCGACGTAGTCGTGCCGCCGGGCGGCCGGCCCGCTCCGGGCGCGCTCGTACGGGACCCTCTTCACTTCCCGGAGACCTCCCGCGAGGATCCGGTTCGCCCGCTCCTCGATCGCGCGCGTCGCGTCGGTGTCCGCGGGCCCCCCGTGGGGCGGATTGTACTTGATGCCGCCGTCCTCCGGGGGGTTGTGCGACGGGGTGATTACGATCCCGTCGGCGAGCCCCTCCGTCCGCCCCCGGTTGTGCGACAGGATCGCGACGGAGACGGCGGGCGTCGGGGTGTAGCCGCCGTCGCGGTCGATCTTCGCGGCGACGCCGTTGCCCGCGAGGACCTCGAGCGCGGTGCGGAACGCGGGCTCCGACAGGGCGTGCGTGTCCTTCCCCAGGAAGAGCGGGCCGTCGATCCCGGACTTCGCCCGGTGCTCGCAGACCGCCTGGACGACGGCGAGGATATGGTCCTCGTTGAAGGAGAGCGAAAGGGACGAGCCCCGGTGCCCCGACGTGCCGAAGGCCACGCGCTGTGCCGGATCGTCCGGGTCGGGCTTCCCGGTGTAGTACGATGCGACGAGCCGCGGCAGGTCCACGAGCCGCCTCGGGTCGACGGGCTTCCCCGCGTCGGGATGCGTCGGCATCTCCCCGCCCTCCTGTTTCGCTACTTCGCCAGTTTCGCGGCGATCTCCGCCACGTGCCGCCCCTGGAACCGGGCGCCGGCCAGCTCGGTCTCCGACGGCATCCGGTTTCCGTCGTTGCCCGCGATGGTCGACGCGCCGTACGGGGAGCAGCCGGTCATCTCGTCGGAGCGCATCTGCTCCTTGAACGTGTAGGGCAGCCCGACGACGACCATCCCGTGCCCCAGCAGGTTGGTGTGGAAGGTCAGGATCGTCGACTCCTGCCCGCCGTGCTGCGTCTGGGAGCTGGTGAAGACGCTGCCTACCTTGCCGACGAGCGATCCCTTGAACCAGAGGCCGCCGGTGGCGTCCAGGAACTGGCGCATCTGCCCGCACATGTTCCCGAAGCGGGTGGGCGTGCCGAAGAAGATCGCGTCGTAGGCGGTCAGCTCGCTCACCTTGGCCACCGGGACGTGCTCCCAGGCCTTCTGCCCCTCGAACGCCCCCATCTTCCGCAAGACCTCCTCGGAAAGCGTCTCCGGCACCCGGCGCAGATCCACCTCCGCGCCCGGCACCTGCCGCGCGCCCTCTGCGATCGCTTCCGCCATCTTGTAGATGTGCCCGTACATGGAATAGAAAAGGACCAGAGCTTTCATGACCCCTCCTCGCTCCCGGCGTTTTCCCCGCGGCCTGTCGATTGGCTTCCCTATTGTATCCTGCATCCGCCGGGACAAGGACCCATTCCTGCCATCCGCGGAGCGATGCCCGATCCCGGGCCGTTTCCCGTCCGGCGGCCCGCGCGGCGCCGGGAACGCCGGAGGATGGAGCGACTTAATTGTAGGAAAATCTACAATCGTCTGTGGACAACCGACATTTTCCTCCCTTCCACTCCCTGCCCGCCGCGGGCTCTCCCGCGCCCGTTCCCGGAATTTCCTCACCGTCGTCGGGGGCTTCCGGGCCGATCGGATCGTTCCCCAGGAGGCTGGCACGAACGATGCTAAATATCACTTCCCGCCACCGCTTTTTCGGCCGGGAAGGGGGACGAAGGCGACGGCGGCCGTGTCATGATTTATACTTGTGGACGAAGGATCCGACATTCCCCTTTGGAAGGTCTCGTTGAAGATGAAGGACAACGCTTTCAGGATGAACTCCGCGGGCATTCCCGAGCCGTCGGGGCTGTACGACCCGGAGAACGAGCACGACAGCTGCGGCGTGGGCTTCGTCGCCCGGATCGACGGGGTGTCGCTGCACCTGGTCGTAAAGCAGGCGATCCAGGTGCTCGTCAACCTCGAGCATCGTGGGGCGCTGGGCGGAGACAAGGCCACCGGCGATGGCGCCGGCATCATGATCGGCATCCCGGACATCTTTTTCCGCCAGGTCTGCCCCGGCGACGGGCTCTATCTCCCTCCTGTCGGGGATTACGCCGTCGGGACGGTCTTCCTTCCGACCGATGGGGCGCTCGAGGCAAAATGCCTACAAATAATTGAACGGGTATCTGAAAAGGAAGGATGTCCCGTCCTCGGTTGGCGCGAGGTGCCCGTCGACCCTTCCGTCCTGGGAGACCTCGCCGGCTCCACGCGCCCGACCATACGCCAGCTTTTCCTCGCCCGAGGGAAGAACCACGGCGAGGCATTCGAGAGAAAACTTTACTCCATACGTAGACTTGCGGAAAAAGAAGCCTCTTCCTTGAGCGACGAGGACGCCAGCCAGTTCTACATAGCGAGCCTGTCCAGCCGGACGCTCGTCTACAAGGGGTTGCTTACAGGGACGCAGCTCCCCCAGTTCTACCCCGACCTGGAAAACGAGCTTTTCATGAGCCCGTTCGCCGTGGTGCATCAGCGGTACAGCACGAACACCCTTCCGACGTGGCATCTGGCGCACCCGTTCCGCATCTGCGCGCACAACGGGGAGATCAACACGCTTCGGGGGAACATCAACCGGATGCGGGCCAGGGAAGCGACCCTCTCCTCCTCCCTTCTCGGCGAAGACCTCCGCAAGATCCTGCCCGTGATCAACGAGTCGGGCAGCGATTCCGCCATCTTCGATAACGCCCTCGAGCTGCTCGTCATGGCGGGCCGGTCGCTGCCGCACGCCGTGATGATGATGATCCCGGAGGCGTGGGGGCCGAAATACCGCATGAGCGAGGACAAGCGGGCTTTCTACGAGTACCATTCCACGCTGATGGAGCCGTGGGACGGCCCCGCGGCGATGGTGTTCTGCGACGGCCGGTACCTCGGCGCGACGCTCGACCGCAACGGCCTGCGCCCCGCGCGTTATACCGTCACCCGGGACGGCCTGATCGTCCTTGCCTCCGAGACCGGCGTGATCGATTTCCCGGCCGACCGGATCATCCGCCGCGGCCGGCTGCGCCCGGGGAAGATGCTCCTGCTCGACATGAAGCAGAAGCGGATCGTCCCCGACCAGGAGATCAAGGCGGCCGTCTCCCGCCGCAAGCCGTACCGGAACTGGGTCAAGGAGAACCGGATCGAGCTGCGGGGGCTGTTCCTCCCGCCCGAGATCCCCCCCGAGGACCCGGAGGAGCTCCTCCGCAAGCAGCACGCCTTCGGGTACACCGACGAGGAGATCAAGCTCATCGTCACCCCCATGGCCTCCCAGGGGCAGGAGCCGGTCGGCTCCATGGGGGACGACGCGGCGCTGGCGGTGCTCTCCAACCGCCCGCAGGTCCTCTTCGGCTACTTCAAGCAGCTGTTCGCCCAGGTGACGAACCCGCCCATCGACCCGCTGCGCGAGGAGCTGGTGATGTCGCTGACGACCTACATCGGGCGGGAGCAGAACCTGCTCGACGAGACGCCGGAGCACTGCCGGATGCTCCGGCTCGTCCAGCCGATCCTCACCCCGGAGGACATGCAGCGGCTGCGCAACTCGGCCCACACGGATCTCCTCTCCTTCGAGCTCGACGCAACCTTCCCCGCCGACGGCGACGGGAAAGCGCTGGAAACGGCGCTCGCCCGGCTGTTCGTCCAGGCCGACAAGGCGATCGGCGACGGGCACACGGTCCTCATCCTCACGGACCGGAAGATGGGCGGGGGCCGCGCCCCCATCCCCTCCCTTCTGGCCGTCGCGGGGCTGCACCACCACCTGATCCGCAGAGGGCTCCGGACGCAGGCGGCGATCCTCGTGGAGAGCGGCGAGCCGCGCGAGGTCATGCACTTCGCCCTGCTGCTCGGGTACGGCGCCAACGCGATCTGCCCGCACACGGTCCTGTCGACGATCCGGGACCTCGCCGAGTCCGGCATGCTGGAGAACCCGCTGCCGCCGGGCGTGGCGGTGGACAAGTACGTCACGGCGGTCAAGAAGGGGCTCCTCAAGACCTTCAGCCGCATGGGGATCTCGACGCTGCGCAGCTTCCTCGGGTCGCAGATCTTCGAGGCCGTGGGGCTGGGAAAGCCGCTCGTGGAGGCGTACTTCACCCACACCGCCTCCCGCATCGGCGGGATCGGCCTGGCCGAGATCGCGGCGGAGACCGTCGCGCGCCACCGGCGGGGCTACCCGGCAGACGGCCGGCTCGGAAGGCGCGACCGGATGCTCGACGTGGGAGGCGTCTACAAGGTCCGCGTCCACGGAGAGCGGCACCTGTGGACGCCCCAGTCGATCTACACGCTCCAGACGGCCACGCGGCAGGACGATTACGCGATGTACCGGAAGTACACGGAGCTCATCAACGACCAGGCGAAGGAGCATGCCACCCTGCGCTCCCTTTTCCGGTTCCGGAAGGGGACGCCGGTGCCCGTCGACGAGGTGGAGCCGGTCGAGAGGATCCTGCCGCGCTTCCTCACCGCCGCGATGTCCTTCGGGTCGATCAGCAAGGAGACCCACGAGACCGTCGCCATCGCGATGAACCGGATCGGCGGCCGGAGCAACTCCGGAGAGGGAGGGGAAGATCCGGCGCGCTACGTCCCGATGCCCAACGGGGACAGCCTCCGGTCGAAGATCAAGCAGGTGGCCTCCGGCCGCTTCGGCGTGACCACGGAGTACCTGGTGAACGCGGACGAGCTGCAGATCAAGATGGCGCAGGGCGCCAAGCCCGGCGAGGGGGGCCAGCTGCCCGGACACAAGGTGAGCCCCGACATCGCGCGGATCCGGCACACCACGCCGTACGTGACGCTCATCTCGCCGCCTCCGCACCACGACATCTACTCGATCGAGGACCTGGCGCAGCTCATCCACGACCTGAAGACCGTGAACCCCCGGGCCGACGTCTCCGTCAAGCTCGTCTCCGAGGTCGGGGTCGGCACCATCGCCGCGGGGGTGGCCAAGGCGAAGGCCGACCTGGTTCTGATCTCGGGGCACGACGGCGGGACCGGCGCCTCCCCGCTCACGTCCATCAAGCACACGGGGCTGCCCTGGGAGCTGGGGCTGGCGGAGACGCAGCAGTCGCTCGTCCTCAACCGGCTTCGGGACCGCATCCGGTTGCAGGTGGACGGCCAGCTGAAGACGGGACGCGACCTGGCCATCGCCGCCCTCATGGGCGCGGAGGAGTTCGGCTTCGGCACCACCGTCCTCGTGACGCTGGGCTGCGTCATGATGCGAAAATGCCACCTGAACACCTGCCCGGTCGGCGTGGCCACGCAGGACCCGGTGCTGCGCGCCCGGTTCGGCGGGACGGCCGACTACGTCGTCCGCTTCTTCCGCTTCATCGCGCAGGACCTCCGCGAGCACATGGCGGAGCTGGGGTTCCGGACGCTCGACGAAATGGTGGGGCGCGTCGACATGCTCGAGGTCGAGCCCGCGATCGAGCACTGGAAGGCGCGGGGGCTCGACTTCTCCGCCGTCCTGCGCCCGGCGGACGACGGAAGGGACGGCCCGCGGCGCCGGGTCCGCCGGCAGGAGCGCGAGCCGGCGACCGCGCTCGAAACGGAGATCCTCGGGAAGACGAGGCCCGCCGTCGAGAGGAAGGAACGCGTCGTGGTCGACCTCCCGATCCGGAACGTCCACCGCACGGTGGGGGCGGCCCTCTCCGGGGAGATCGTCCTGCGGCACGGCCCCCAGGGGCTTCCCGACGACACGATCCATCTGAACTTCCACGGCTCGGCGGGCCAGAGCTTCGGCGCCTTCCTG
>DCUH01000136.1 GCA_002327765.1 bacterium UBA2219
ACACGCCGTCGGAGATGCTCTCCAGGATCGCGTCCGTGGATTGCGGCGGAGCCTTCCAGATCGCCATCGGCGCCTCCCGCGCTATTTCACGTCAATGACATGTTCCGCCATGGCCGTGCTGACTGCAGGCCGCGGCGGGCGTGGCCTCCTCGAGAGTGCCCGCCTTGAGGGCGGAGACCGTCTCCCCCACGGTGCGCTCGCGGGTGACGTACACCTTGAGCCCCGCCGCCAGCAGTTTCCCGAGCGCGCCCATACCGATGCCGCCGACGGCGATCCCGTCCACCTGTTCCCCCGCGAGGGGGCGCAGCGGCTGGCACATCCCGTGGCCCTGGTGGAGGTTCCTGTTCGGGACGGCGCGGATGGCGCCGCTTTCCGTGTCGACGATGACGAAGAGCTTCGCCGAGCCGAAGTGCGCGCTCACCGGGCTCTCCAACCCCTGGTCCTCGGTTGCAGGGATGCAAAGCTTCATTCCTTTTCTCCTTCCGGGGGGCTGGCCCCCTCTCGCATATTTCCGAATCCCGCGCGACGGCGGCGGCCGCATGGGCCCGGCGAACGATCCGTCGACGACGCGGGGTTTCCCGTCCCCTTGCATCTCGGGCATTCCGGCGGTCCCGCCCACTCGGCGGAACATTTCCCGCAGCGTCGGCGGGCGCGCTCGAACACGGGGCCCCCCTCGATCTTCAGCGCCCTGCCGTGCACGATCGCCTCGGCGATCTTGCGGTGCGCGGCCTCGACGATGCGGCTGAACGTGGACCGCGACACCCCCATCCTCCCGGACGCCGTCTCCTGGTAGAGCCCCTCGAGGTCGGCCAGCCGGACGGCCTCGAACTCGTCGAGCGTCATCACGATTTCGCCGATCTCGCGCGCCGGGATTCCGGCCGGCTTGAACACGGAAACCGCCGGCCTTCCCTCGACACGACGGCAGCATGGCGGCCTGGGCATGGAGCACCTCCGTACCCTTAATTATGAACATATGTGCATAATTGTCAAGGGGGCGACCGGCGTTTCCAACAGCGTGATCCAATATCCGTGTCGTCCATCCCCGCGAACAAGGGGGGAATCTTGGTGAGCCCATCCTATGTGTTCCTGATTTTCGGGTTGTCGATCGCGCATTACCGGTTCTTCTGCATGTGGATCCGCCCCTTCCGGCTTTTCAGCTGGCTGGTCCAGGATTTCGGCGTCCACAAGATCCGGATCGACCGCGGAACGTGCATCGACTGCGGCATCTGCGTCCTTGCCTGCCCCACGGACGCGGCGAAAGGGATCTACGCCGGGAAGACCGTGACCCCCGAACGCTTTTCCTGCGCACGATGCCTTCCCGGATGCCCGAACGGGTCCATGCGGTACGGCCGGCGTGCCGGGAACGGGAAAACGGGCGCCTGATCCCCCGGGTTATCGGGCCGGATGCCGCGGGGCCGCACCGCCCGCCGCCCTGTTGATTTCCCTTTCACCCCTGTAAAATGATTCTTTGCCCCGAAGGAAACAACAACGGTCGGGCGCGCGCGTCGCGCTCCGTCCCCTGGCCGAGGACGACATGACGGAGTACCGGTTCCTCAAGGCTTGCCGGCGCGAGCCGGTCGACGTTACCCCCGTATGGATCATGCGGCAGGCGGGGCGCTACCTCCCGGAGTACCGGAAGGTCCGGGAAGCCAACTCCTTCCTGACCCTGTGCAAGACCCCGGAGCTGGCGGCCGAGGTGACCATCCAGCCGGTGGATATCCTGGGGGTCGATGCCGCCATTCTCTTCTCCGATATTCTCACCCCGGTTGAGCCCATGGGGTTGAAGCTGGATTTCGTCCCCGGCCCGGTGTTCGAGAACCCGGTCCGGACCATGGCTGATGTGGAGCGGTTGCGCATCCCTGACCCGGAAGCTGATGTTCCCTACGTCTTGGAGGCCATCAAGATTCTGCGTCGCGAACTGGCGACCAAGGTTCCCCTCATCGGCTTCGGCGGCGCCCCCTTCANNGCGATCCTGTTCTCCGACATCCTGATCCCGGTCGAGGCGATGGGGGTCCCGCTCGCCTTCCACGAGCAGAAGGGGCCGCAATTGGGGAAGGCGATCCACGGCATGCGCGACGTGGACGCGCTGCGGGTCCCCGATCCCGAGGAGAAAGTCCCGTTCGTGATGGAGACGATCCGCCTGCTGCGGAAGGAGCTCGAAGGGAAAGTCCCGCTCATCGGCTTCTCGGGGGCCCCCTTCACCCTGGCGTCCTACATCGTCGAAGGCGGCACGTCCAAGAATTTCATCGAGCTGAAGAAACTGATGTACCAGGCGCCGGAGGTCTACCGGGCGCTGATGGAGAAGATCACCCGGACCGTCACGGCCTACCTGAACGCCCAGATCGCCGCGGGGGCGCAGGCGGTCCAGCTCTTCGACACCTGGGCGGGGATCCTGACGCCGGGGGACTACGAGGAGTACGCCCTCCCCTATACCCGCCAGGCGATCGCGGGGCTTTCCCGCAAAGGCGTCCCCGTGATCCATTACGCCAACGACTGTTCCAGCCTGCTCGCGTCCATCCGGACGCTGCCGGTCGACGTGGTCGCCGTCGACTGGAGGATCCCGCTGGACGCCGCGGCGGCGGCCGTCGGGCCGGAGAAGGCGCTGCAGGGGAACATGGACCCCACGATGCTGTTCCATCCCCCGGAGAAGATCGAGGAGTGCGTCCGGGATGTGCTGCGCCGCGGCGAGAAGGCGTCCTCCCACATCTTCAACCTGGGGCACGGGATCCTGCCGCCCACCAACCCCGAGCACGCGGTCGCCATGGTCGAGGCGGTCCACCGTCTCGGGCGGAAAGGCTGAAATGGCCGCCCCGGGCGCCCCGCTGACCGGGGTGGTCCTCCTCAACATGGGGGGGCCCGATTCCCTCAACGCCGTCCGGCCGTTCCTCTTCCGGCTCTTCTCCGACCGGGACCTGATCCCGCTCCCGGCGGGGGCGGTCACCCAGCCGCTCTTCGCCTGGATCGTCTCGGGGCTGCGCGCCCGGAAAGTGCGCCGGTACTACGAGGAGATCGGCGGCGGCTCCCCGATCGGTGCGCTGACGGAGGCACAGCGGGGCTCCCTCGAAACCGCCCTGCGCGGGGCGGGGCTGAACTGCAAGGTCTACGTGGCGATGCGGTACTGGCACCCGCTGGCCAGGCACGCGGCGCTCGACATGAAGGAGGACGGCGTCTCGAGGGCGGTCGCGCTCCCCCTTTACCCGCAATACTGCGGCGCCACGACCGGCTCCAGCCTCAAAGACCTCGCGCGTTGGCTGCGCCGGGCGGGATGTACCTTCCCGGTGACCGAGGTCCGCTCCTACCCCGACCACCCGAAATACGTCGCCGCCCTGACGGAAACGGTCTCCCGCGCCATCGGGGAAGCCGGCAGGGACGGCGCCTTCCTCCTTTTCAGCGCGCACGGCGTCCCGCAGAGCCTGATCGACGGGGGCGACCCGTACCGGGACGAGACGGAACGGACGGTGGCCGCGGTGATGCAGTCGTTCCCCGGCATCCCCCACTCCCTCTCCTGGCAGAGCCGCGCGGGGCGCGCCGTCTGGCTTTCGCCCGACACGGTCGACGAGGTGACCCGTCTCGCCCGGGAAGGGGTCCGGAAGCTGATCGTTGTCCCGGTGAGCTTCGTCTCGGACCACATCGAGACGCTGCACGAGCTCGACATCCGGCTCGCGGCCCACGCGAAGGAAATGGGTATACAATCGTTCCTTCGGGCGCCTGCGATGAACGACTCGCCGCGGTTCATCGACGCCCTCAAGGAAATCGTGCTGGAAACGTCATGAAAGGAAGCGGATAACATGCCTCGCATCGCAATCGTCGGCGCGGGCCTCTCGGGGCTCTGCACGGCGTTCTATCTGGTACGGGAGCTCGAAAAGGCCGGCAAGGACGCGGAGATCCTGATCTTCGAGAGCGACTCCGTCCCGGGCGGCAAGATGCGCACCATCCGGCAGGACGGCTTCAACCTCGAATGGGGCCCGAACGGATTTTTGACGAACAAGCCGTTCGGGATGGAACTGGTGAAGGACCTGGGGATCGAGGCAAAGGTGGTGCGCTCCTCCGACGAGGCGCGCAAGCGGTACATCTACTCCGGCGGTGCGCTGCAGCGCCTGCCGGAGACGCCGGTCGCCTTCTTCCGTTCGGGGCTGCTGTCCATGAAAGGGCGGGCGCGGATCATGTGCGAGCCCTTCGCCGCGAAGGCCCCGGTAAACGTCGACGAGTCGCTGGGAGACTTCGCCCGCCGCCGCCTCGGCCCGGAGGCGCTGGAGAAGCTGATCGACCCGATGGTCACCGGGATCTACGCGGGAGACCCGGAGCGGATGTCGCTGCGCTCCTGCTTCCCGCTGATCCACAACCTCGAGAGCAAATACGGCGGCCTGGTCCGCGGGATGCTCTGCCTGAAGAGGGAGCGGGCGAAGCAGGGCGTGAAGTCGAAGATGTCGGCCGGCCCCGGCGGGGTGCTCGTTTCCTTCGACGGCGGCGTGCAGACGCTGGCGGACGAGCTGGCCTCCCCGCTGAACGACGGGCTCCACATGAACGTCTCCGTCGACCGGGTCGAGCGGCGAGGGGGCGGCTACATCCTCGGCATCTCGGAACGCGGGGTGCGTGAAGAGCTCGAGGCGGACGTCCTCGTGGTCGCGACGGCGGCGTACGACGCCCTGCGGATCCTTTCGCCGCTGGACGAGGGGCTGGTGGACGCTCTCGCGGCGATCCCCTATTCGCCGATCACCGTCGCCGCGCTGGGGTACGACGCCGCGACGCTGGGGAACCCGCTGGACGGCTTCGGCTTCCTCATCCCCGGGACGGAGAAGCGGAAGATCCTCGGCGCGCTGTGGGATTCCAGCGTGTTCCCGAACCGCGCGCCTGCGGGCATGGCGCTCATCCGGGCGATGGTGGGCGGCGTCCGCGCCCCGGAGCTGGCCTCCCTTCCCGAGGAAGAGCTGCTGGCCCTCGTACGGCGGGAACTTTCGGACATCATGGGAATCTCCGCCGAGCCGGTCCTGGCGAAGACCTTCTTCCACGACCGCGGGATCCCGCAGTACCTCGTGGGGCACGGGGCGCTGCTGGAGCAGATCGACGCGCGGCTTGCGGAGCTCCCCGGCCTCTACCTGAACAGCAACGCCTACCGCGGCATCGCCCTCAACGACTGCGTGCGGGAATCGAAGCTGGCGGCGGAGCGGATCGCACAGGCGGTCTGAAGGGACCCGTTCCGCCTCCGGAAGGCTATTTCCCCCCGTACGCCCTCGCGTCGATGAACGGCAGCGCGCCCCCGGTCACGCTGGGCATCACGCCGTTCCACTTCCGGATCGCCTCCTGCATCGCCTCGATGCGCCGCAGCTCCACCAGGTCCGGGGTGATGTTCTGCCGCTGCAGCCGCAGCGATTCGGCCTCCGCCTGCGCCGCGGCGACCTTCTGCTGCGCCTCGATCTTGATCCGGTCGAGGTCGCGGCTCGCCTTGAGCGCCATCTGCTCCGCGGTCTGCTTGTTCTCGATCGCCTGGGTGAACTGGGCGCTGAACTTGAAGTTCACGATGGAGACGTCGACCACGGCGATGTTGTAGTCGAGCAGGCGGGCCTTCAGAAGCTCCTTGATCCCCGAGCGGACCTTTTCCCGCTCCGTGATCAGCTCGACCGCGGTGTACTTCGCCGTGACCGCCTTGACCACCTCCTGCGTCACCGGGTCGATCACCCGCTCCTTGTAGCCCATGCCGATGTTCTGGAAGACCCAGCCGGCCTTGTCGGGGATGACGTTGAAATTCACGGCGATCGTGGAGTGGAGGTCCTGCAGGTCCTTCGATGCGGACGCCGCCTCGGTCACCTCCTTCTGGACCCGCACGTCCATCCGCACGATGTTCTGGTAGCCGGGGATCTTGAAGTGGAGCCCCTCGTCCCACACGGTGGGCTGGACGGCCCCGAAGTTCAGAAGGACGCCGCGCTGGCCGGGCCCCACGATCACGACGGATGCGGAGACAAGGATGACCAGGAGGAACGCGGGAATCGCGAACCCCAGGAACCCGAATTTCGACGACATCTTCCCACCTCCGGGAATGTTTTTCCCTTCCGATTGCTGCGCCTGCCCGAGGGCCTCCTTGTACCGGCGGAAGATCTCGGAAAAGTCGGGTCCGGACACGGGGACCTCCTTTCTTGCGGCGCTCCGTTAGACGCGCTTCGCGCCGCCGCTTGAAAAACTGTAACCCAACGCTCCGTGTCGTTCAACGATATCTGGTATCCTGTCGCGATGGGACACCTGCGCAACGGAAAGAACGTCTACGGCCGGCTCCAGGAACGGCTCGACCGTTTCCCCATCGGCGCGCCGCCCGCCGAGGCGCTCGAGGAGATCCTCAAAGGGCTCTACACGCCGGAGGAGGCGGAGATAGGCGCCCGGCTGCCGATCCGGCCCACCGGCATCGAGGGGATCGCGCGGCGAACCGGGAGGACTCCGGAAGAGCTGCGCCCCATCCTCCACCGCATGGCGGACAAAGGGCTCGTGCTGGATTTCGAGCACAAGGGGAAGCTCTCGTACATCCTCTCCCCTACCGTCCTCGGCTTCTTCGAGTTCGCCTTCATGCGCGCCCGCGACGACATCCCCCAGAAGGAGATCGCGCGGTACATGGTGAAGTACGCCCACGACGACCCCGATTTCGCCCGGGCCGTTTTCGCGGGGAAAACGCAGTTCGGCCGCACCCTGGTCCACGAGGACCAGGTGGACCCGGCCGACCTCACGCAGATCCTCGATCACGAGCGGGCCACGGACATGGTCCGGAACGCGAAATCCTGGGCGCTGTCGCTCTGCTACTGCCGCCACGTGATGGAGCACGAGGGGAAGGCGTGCGGCAAGCCCATGGACGTCTGCACTACACTGAACACCGCGGCCGACTACGTCGTCCGCCACGGGCTGGGGCGCCGGATCTCGCGGGAGGAATGCCTCGACATCTTCGCCCGGACGAGGGGCGAGGGGCTGGTCCACATCGGGGACAACGTGCAAAAGCGCCCCGCGTACGTCTGCCACTGCTGCGGCTGCTGCTGCGCGTTCCTGTCGGCCGTCAACAAGTTCAAGATGTTCGACGCCGTCGTCACCTCCCCCTTCGAGGCGGCGTTCGACCCGGTGAAATGCAACGGCTGCGGGCTGTGCGCGAAGAGATGCCCCGTCTCCGCCATACGGATCGAGGGGGAAGGGAAAGGGAAGAAGGCGGTCCTGAACGCGCAGGCTTGCCTCGGGTGCGGGGTGTGCCGCCCCGCCTGCAACCGGGACGCGCTCTCGATGACCCCCCGCAAGGAGCGGATCCTGGTACCGGAAACCTCCTGGCAGCGAGCGGTGATCCAGGCGATCGAGCGGGGAAAGTTCCAGAACTTCCTCTTCGACGACTTCGACCGCATGGACCACGCGGTCCTTCGGGCGATCACGCGCATCGTCGTCGGCCTGCCGCCGGTGAAGAAGGCGCTGCTGTCGGAGCAGATGCAGTCCCGGTTCTTCCGCGCGCTGGGAAGCCGCTAGCTAGGACCGCTCCCGGACGTGCGGGGGGAGCGACTCGACGGTGATCGCCTCCGTGTCCTCCTTGGCGACAGCGCCCGCGACGATCGTCATGAGCTCCTGAACGTTGTCGGGATAGTCGTACCGGCGGAGCAGCTCCATGCACTCGGGAGAGTAGCCGGTGATCCTCTTCCCGGCGCGCGCGGCCTCCTCCTCCAGGAATAGCCCCAAAAGCAGCGGGATGTCGCCGGTCCGCTCGCGCAGCGGCGGGATGCGG
>DCUH01000071.1:0-833 GCA_002327765.1 bacterium UBA2219
GGAGGGTGAGGCCCGGAACGGGGGAAACCTCGGCGACCCGGGGATACCGCTTCCTCAGGAAACCCGCCAGGGTGCCGTCCTCGTTCGGCCTCTGGGGCTCCGTGTGGACGTCGTGCGGCTTGCAGAGGACGATGACCTGCCCGTCTTCGTACGCGACGGACGCCCCCGGAATATCGCAGGGAACCGGGAGCCAATCCTCGTTCTCCGCCAGGGCTTCGACGAGGACCGCCTCCCCTTCCCGGACCGGCCTGCCCTTCCCGCATTTCTCGCCGTTCACGCGTACAGCCCCCGATTCGAGGGCGTGCCTCACGCTCCGGGATGGGAGCCCCGGAAACCGGTCGCGCAGGAACCGGTCCATCCGCGCCCCCGCTTCGGGCCTGTCAACCATGAGTTTCTGGTTTCTCAGCATTGCCGGTAATATACTGTAATCGAAGAATGGTGTCGTCCCGTCAACCCGGATCCCTCGAACAGACCGGACAAGGGGGGTGCCGCCATGTACAAGAAGATCCTGGTTCCCCTGGACGGCTCCGCCCTGGCAGAGCGCGCCATCTGGCACGCGGAGGAGATCGCCAGGGGAGCGGACGCCGAGATCCTTCTCCTCCAGGCCGTTTTCGTGCCGCTGCCCGTCGTCCCCGAGTCGGCCCTGCTGACGGAAGGCAAGGTGCTTGAGGAAGTGGCCCGCGGCGCGGCCGAATACCTCGACCGCATCGCGTCGGGGCTGCGCGCCAAGGGCCGGAACGTCCGGACGGTCATCGACGAGCGCCCCCCCGCCGACGCCATCCTGCACATCGCCGAGCAGGAAAAGGCGGACCTGATCGTGATGAGCACGCACG
>DCUH01000071.1:862-3311 GCA_002327765.1 bacterium UBA2219
TCGGCGGAGACGAAGGAAAAGCCCGAAAGCGCCGCTTCGATGTAGCGGGGGGCGCGGCATCTGGCGCGCCGCAGCCCTCCCGGGCCTCGGCGCGCTACTCCTCTGCGATGCTCGCCTTGACGATGGTGACCGGCTCCTNNCCATCCCCTCGACCACCTTCCCGAAGACGGCATAGCCGAACACGTAGGGGTCGTCCCCCATGTGGTCCAGAGTCTTGTTGTTGACCGTGTTGATGAAAAACTGCGCCGTGGCGGAATCCGGGACGTCCGTCCGGGCCATCGCCACCGTTCCGCGCTCGTTTTTCAAGCCGTTGTCGGCCTCGCACTTGATCGGCGGATGGTTCGTGGGTCGCATCTGCATCTTCTCGTTGTATCCGCCGCCCTGGACGGCGAAATCGCCGATCACCCGGTGAAATATCAGCCCGTCGTAATGCCCCTCGCGCACGTACGTGAGGAAATTTTCGACAGTGACGGGAGCTTTATCGGGAAACAGCTCCAGCTTGATGACTCCCATGCTCGTTTCCAGCAGGACCGACGGCATCGAACCCTCCCTTGCGGAATATTTATGAGCCATCATAAGGAATTTTCCTTGTTTCCTCCACAATTCCTTCACATTATTCAGACTATAATGTGTCCGATGAAAACGAAGGGGAACCGCCTGATACGTCTCGCATTGGCCGGCCTGCTGGCCCTGGCGGCCGGTGCCGTCCCCGCCGAAGGGGCGGAAACGGTGGCGCTATCGATCGGCGAGGCGGTCCGCATCGCGATCTCCCGTAACCTGGGCTTGAAAGTCGCCTCCTTTTCCCCGGCCATCGCCGAAACCGACGTCCGGAAGTCCCGCTCGATCTACGACCCGTCGCTCACGGCCGTCCTCGACTATCGGGGGACGGACCTCACCTCCGGGCCTGGAATCGCCTTCGTCGACCGCCAGCGGTATTTCGAGTTCGACACGTCGTTGTCCCAGCTGCTTCCCACCGGCGCGACGGCGTCCCTCTCCTACACGAACCTTCTCTTCAAGGACAACCTGGGCCTTCCGACATCCCGGTACGCCAGGCCCGAGCTGGCGCTGACCTTCTCCCAGCCGCTCCTGAAAGGGCTGGGACGTGAAGTCACCGAGCGGGGGCTCACGTCGGCCGACGACGCGCTGGATTCCGCCCTGACGGACTGGAACCAGGAGGCCCTCGACACGGCGGCCGACGCGAGGAACCGGTACCTCGCCCTCGTGAAGGCCCGAGAGAACCTGGCGACGCGCCGCGCTTCGCTCGGACTGGCCCGCCAGATCCACGCCGAGAACGAGGCCAGGGTGAACGCCGGCGTCCTGGCCTCCTTCCAGCTCCAGGATTCGCTGCTCGGCGTGCTCCAGCGGCAGACGGAGCTCCTGGAGGCGGAACGGGCGGCGAGGGACGCGGCCGACCGTCTTCTGATCGCCCTGAACCTTCCCGCCGGAACGGTCATCGAGGATTCGGGCATCCCCGATCCGGAGCCGTTCCGCGTCCCGGAGGACGACGTGCTGCGGGCGGCGAACACCCGGCGTCCCGACCTGGCGAAGGCCCGGGTAACCCTTCGCAACGCCGAGTTCAACGAGCGGGTCTCGCGCAACCTCGCGCTCCCCTACCTGGCCCTCGAAGGCAGCGCGGGCGTTTCCGGATTCGACTCCGACTACGACGACGCCATGGGAGACCTGGGCGAGGGTAAATACCCCGCGTGGTCGGTGGGCTTGAGCTTCTCCTTTCCCATCGGAAACCACGCGGCCCGCGCCGACCTCGCGTCCGCGCGCCTGAAGGCGAGCCAGGCGCGCACGCAGCTCACGGCGATCGAGGAGACGGCCGGCCTGGAAGTCCGCTCCGCCCTGCGGGCCCTTTCGATCCGGCGCGAACAGATCGACGTGACCACGCAGGGCGTCACGGCGGCGGAGACGCTGGTGGCCTCCTACCGCAAGCGCCAGCAGCTCGGCCTCGCGACCACCAAGGACCTGCTCGACGTGGAGGCGAACCTCACGAAGGCGAAGGAGAGCCACTCGGGCGCGCGGGCGGACTACCACGCCGCCCTGACGGACCTCTGGAAGGCGACCGGCGAGCTGCTCGACCGCGAGGGGCTGCGCCTGGAAGGGAATGCGCCCGAATGGAGGAAACGGAAGGGGACGAAATGAGAAAAGCCCTGATCGTCGGAGCCGCGCTCGCGGCCGTCGCCGCCGGCGCGGCATACCTGTACTTCGGGAAAGGCCCGGACCCGTCGGCATACCGCACCGGGAAGGTCGAGCGCGGGGACATCGTCGACGCGATCACCGCGACGGGGAACATCGCCGCGGTGACCACCGTTTCCGTCGGCAGCCAGATCTCCGGAACGATCAATGAAATCCTCGTCGACTACAATTCCCGCGTCCGAAAGGGGCAGGTGATCGCCCGGATCGATCCGCGTCTCCTCGAGGCCTCCGTGCTCCAGAACGAGGG
>DCUH01000053.1 GCA_002327765.1 bacterium UBA2219
CCACAGAAGAGATCTTCTCTACGGAATGTACCTACGGAAAAGCTTTCTATATAGGGGCGAGTGGTTTCGGGGGACACTCTTGGCTTTACGCGGGTGAAGGGGAAGAGTGTCCCCCGCCCACTCTCCCGACGGGTGCCATAGAGCAGTTCCCCGGCTGCGACCAGCGATCATGCCTTTTCGGAAACTTCCCCGGCCTTCGTCATCCCGTATCGGTCATCGAATGCTTCCGCCTATAAAGAGGGCGGGGTCTCCGCCGGTTCCACACTTTCGTCCCTGCGTTCAGGGGACACCCTTTTCGGCTTCGCGGCATCATTGCGCTCGGTGATCCGGACGCCCTGATCCGCCTACGATCCCACGTGGGAGATATCGTGCTCGGGGCGGCCCTGGCGCCGACAACCCCCGTCGCGACACAAGCCGCCGGGAGAACTTCTCTGTGAAAAGTACGTACGGAAGAGCTTTCGACATAGGCGTAGGCGGGTTCGGGTCAGGGGGGACACTCTTGGTTTAAACACGGGCGAAGGGGAAGAGTGTCCCCCGCCCGATTGATAAGAAGCTATGTTTACCGATTCCCGAGAGGTCTTCCCTGGAAAAATGTGGAACGGCATTCCACACTTTTTCGGACCAATCTGCCTGCGGTATGGATAACGCATTTCGATATTTCGATCGCGCAAGGAAGAGGAACATCGTTCCTCCTGATTTTGCCTTTCGGTAGATCGCCGCCTTACGGCCGCGGAAGCGGAAAGAACCGGGGAACGCGTTTCCTGTATTCCTTGTACGCTTCCCCGAACGCCCGCTCCATGCGCCGCTCCTCGAGGAAGGTGGCGAGGTAGAAGTAGGCGACGATCGACGCGGTCGTGGCGAAGGAGTTCCGCGTCTGGACGGGCTGGAACGCCAGGAGGACGGAGAAGCCGAGGTAGAGGGGATGGCGGACGATGCCGTATGCCTTCCCCGTATGGAGTTGCCTCTGCGGCGGCCGCAGGCCGATGAACTCCCGGAGGTTCCAGGGAGTCCACAGCAGGAGCGCCGCCCCCGAGGCCTGCACGGCATGAAGCGCGATGCGCAGCCACCCCTCGGCCCGGTACAGCGGGGCGTCCGGGAGGGAATGGACGTAGAGCAGCGTCGCGGCGGTCGCCGCGAAGGAGTATGTCGTGAAGAGGAGCCGGTGGAAAGCGTCGAACTTCCGTTCCCCCATGACCCGGCGCGCCAGCCGCTCGTACCCTTCCGAGACGGTCAGACTGTGGAACGCCGCGAAGGCGCCCCATGCGAGGACGACCCGCAATATTTCCATGGCGACCCGCACCCCCGTTTCCGATGGTATCATTCCCGCGGATTTAACCCGCATTTCTCACCAGCCTCCTGCTGCTGCCGCGGATACGGGCATACCTGCTGCGTTGTGCCCCTCCCGCCGGGAACGTCATGATGGTGCCGGCGGGAGGGGGTACCCCAGGGAGCGTTTCTTTTCCGGGAGTGGGGCGCTCGGTCGGGCTCCAAAGACGCACTGTCCAGTGCGCCTCCGGTGCCCTCGGTCGCGACGCCTTGTAGCCACGCCCGTCTCCACCGCCTCGCTACGGACGCTGGTGAGAAATGCGGGTAAGGTTCCGCCGACGCGTTTCCGATAAGGGACGAGATGAGGTGCCCATTCTGCAAGATCGACTCGATGCGGCCCGCGGAATCCGGCGCGGACCGGATCGACCGGTGTCCTTCCTGCGGGGCCGCATGGTTCGACGCCGGCGAGATCCGGGAGCTGGCCGAGGGGCGGTTCCCCAGGGCCGGGGAGGTTCCGGCGGGGGAGGAGGCGTTCCCGCACGGGAAGGAGGGCGTTTCCGCGCGGATGAGCCGCGCATGGAAGAAAGCCGCCTTGCTGTCCTGCCCCCGGTGTTCCCGGCCGCTCTCCGTCATCGATTTCCGGAACACCGGAGTCCCCGTGTTCCGGTGCCGGGAGTGCGGCGGGCTGCTCGTCCAGGGTGACGCCGTCCTGGACCTGGCCCGCGGGTTCGGGATCCATCGCAGGAACGCCGCGCTGTACGAGGCGCTCGGGACGTCGATGGCGGGCGAGATGCGGCGGCGCCTCGAGCGGGAGTACGGCCCCGACAGGGAGATCCGGGCGGAGGTCGGCGCGCCGGGGATCCCGGTGGTGGTCCCCTTGGCGGACGGCGGCGAGACACCCGGCGCGCCACCGGCCGTCACGTGGGGGCTTCTCGGCATGACGGTCGCGCTCCACCTTCTCGTCATGACCGGCCTCGCGGGGGCGGACGGATTCGCGGCGCGCCTCGCGCTGCCGGGAGGCGCCGGGCTGTCCCGCGTACCGGCGTTCGACCCCTGGCTGGCGCCGTTCTTCCACGGCGGGATCGTTCCGCTCGCGGCGGGCTGCCTGTTCCTCTTCGTCCTCGGGGACAACGTGGAGGGGCGGGTGGGGCGCGGCTGGTTTCTCGCCTTGTATCTCGCCTGCGGGGCGGCCGCCGGGTCGGCGCACGTCACTTGGGGCAAGGCGGGGGAGCCTGCCGCCCTCGGGTCCGCCGGCGCGGTCGCCGGGGTGCTGGGCGCCTATCTCGTTTTCTTCCCGCAGGTGCCGATCTCCATGTACGGCGGAGGGAAGGTCGTTTCCGTCCCGGCTTATCTGTTCGCCTGCGCGTGGGCGGCGGCGTTGTTCCTGTGGAGCTGGGGTCCGTTGTCGGACCTCCTCAACCCCGCTCCGTACTCCCTTGCGGGGAACCTGGCGGGGTTCGGGGCGGGCGCGGCGGCCGCGGCCCTGTGGCGGTTCAACGAGGATATTCATTCTTCCCCCGGCCGGCCGATGGGGTAATATTGCGCCCATGGTGAAGCCGTGAGCGAAGATAATCCCCCGCGCGAGGACCTTCCTCACCGCGTCCCGGTGGAGGACAGCATCGACCTGCACGCGTTCTCCCCGCGCGACGTCGTGTCGGTCGTGGAGGAATACCTCGAGGAGGCGGCCGCGAAGGGGTACCGGGAGGTGCGGCTCATCCACGGGAAAGGTAAAGGGGTCCAGAGGGCGGCCATCCGGTCCGTCCTGTGCAATCACCCGCTGGTCGCCGCGTTCTCGGACGCCTCCCCGGGGGCCGGGGGATGGGGGGCGACACGGGTGGTCCTTCGCTCCCCGGGGTAGGCCGCCTTTTTCATCGGGGCGCCGCCGGAGGCAGGCGAAGGCGGGCGAGCTCCGTGACGAGTTTCCCCGCCCATCGGTAGATGTTGTGCTCCCTTATGGTCGCGCGCATCCGCTTCATCCTTTCGGATCGTTCCGCGGGCTCCATCTTCAGGGCGGCGGCTATGGCTTCGGCCATCTCCTCGATGTCGTACGGGTTGACGATGAGGGCGTCCTTCAGCTCGCGTGAAGCCCCGGTGAACTGGCTCAAGACCAGGACGCCGTCCTCGTCCCCCCGCGCGGCGACGTATTCCTTCGCGACCAGGTTCATCCCGTCATGGAGCGAAGTGACCAGGCAGACGTCCGACGCCTTGTAGAAGGGGTCGATCGCCTCGTGGCTGTGGTGCGCCTTGAGGAAGAGGATCGGTTTCCATTTCTTCGTCTGGAACCGCCAGTTGATCTTCTCCACCATCTCCTCGATCTCCGACTGGAGGTCCCGGTACCGCTTCACGTGGGTGCGGCTGGGTGCCCCCAGCTCGACGAAGACGAACCGCTCGACGAACTCCGGGTATTTCTCCAGGAACCGCTCGATGGCCCGGAACCGCTCGGGAATCCCCTTCGTGTAATCGA
>DCUH01000023.1:0-143 GCA_002327765.1 bacterium UBA2219
GCGAGAACACCGAGGACATCTACGCGGGGATCGAATGGGCCGCCGGCACGCCCGAGCTTCGGAAAGTCGTCGACTTCCTCGTCCGGGACATGGGGGTGAAGAAGATCCGGTTCCCGGAGACCACCTCCATCGGGATCAAGACG
>DCUH01000023.1:182-2657 GCA_002327765.1 bacterium UBA2219
CAATATCATGAAGTTCACCGAGGGGTCCTTCCGGGACTGGGGATACGCCCTCGCCGCGAGGATGTTCCGCGACGAGACCGTCTCGATGCGCGAGAGCTGGATCCTCGAGAACCTGGAGCGCGAACCGGGGGCGGACGCCCGGGACGGCGCCCGGGCGCTGGAGCCCGGCTTCGACCGGATGACCCCCGCGCAGCAGGAGGACGTCCTCCGGGAGGTCGAGGCGGCGAGGTCGCTCCTGCCGACGCACGGCGGGGGGAAGTGGCGAAGGAAGCTGCTGATCAAGGACGCGATCGCGGACATCACGATGCAGCAGACGATCACCCGCGCGGACGAGTTCGACGTCATCGCCACGCCGAACCTCAACGGCGACTACCTGTCCGACATGCTGGCGGCCCAGGTGGGGGGGATCGGCATCGCGCCCGGCGGCAACATCAACTACCTCACCGGCCACGCGATCTTCGAGGCGACCCACGGCACCGCGCCCAAGTACGCGGACCAGGACAAGGTGAACCCCTCTTCCGTCATCCTCTCGGGGGTCATGATGTTCGAGCACCTCGGGTGGGGGGAGGCCGCGGACCGGATCCGGAAGGGGGTCGAGGCCGCCATCGGGAACCGCACCGTCACCTACGACTTCGCCCGGCTGATGAAGGCGGAAGGGGCGGCGGGGGTCAGGGAAGTGAAGTGCAGCGAGTTCGGCGACGCCGTCATCGAGAACATGTGAGGAGGGAGGCAGCGGGATGAGCAGGGCGAAGATCACGGTCATCGGAGCGGGGAACGTAGGGGCCACCACGGCGCAGCGGCTGGCCGAGAAGGGCATCTGCGACGTCGTCCTCGTGGACATCGTGGAAGGTCTGCCCCAGGGGAAGGCCCTCGACATGCTTCAGTCCGCGCCCATCTGCGGTTTCGACGGGACGGTGACGGGGACGAACGGGTACGAGGACACGGCGGGGTCCGACATCGTGGTCATCACCTCGGGGCTCGCCCGCAAGCCGGGCATGAGCCGCGACGACCTGCTGAAGGTCAACGCGGGGATCGTCAAGGACGTGACCCTGAAGGCGTCCGCGAAGTCGCCGGACGCCGTCATCATCGTGGTCTCGAACCCGCTCGACGCGATGACCTACGTCGCCCACAAGCAGAGCGGGTTCCCCGCGAACCGGGTGATGGGGATGGCGGGGGTCCTCGACTCCGCCCGCTTCCGCGCGTTCATCGCGATGGAGCTCGGCGTCTCCGTCGCGAACGTGAACGCCTTCGTGCTCGGCGGGCACGGCGACACGATGGTCCCTTCGACGAAGTACACCACGGTCGCCGGGATCCCGGTGGAGGACCTGATCCCGGCAGACCGGCTCGGGCAGATCCTCGAGCGCACCGCCAAGGGCGGGGCGGAGATCGTGTCGCTCCTGAAGACCGGGTCGGCCTACTACGCCCCGTCGGCCGCCGCCGCGCAGATGTGCGAGGCGATCCTGCTCGACCGGAAGGCGATCCTGCCGTGCGCCGTGATTTCCAAGGGGGCGTACGAGGGGTGCGACGGGCTGTTTGTGGGGCTGCCGGCCAAGCTCGGCGCGAAAGGGGTCGAGGAGGTCGTGCGGTTCGCCCTGTCCGCAAAGGAGTCCGAGGCGCTGAAACGGTCGGCCGCGGCGGTTCGCGAGCTCTGCGAGGCCGTCGACCGGCTCGGGTTCTGACGGATGAACATCCACGAGTACCAGGCCAAGGCCGTCCTGTCGCAGTACGGCGTGCCGGTCCCGAAGGGGAGGGTGGCGGACGCGCCGGGCGAGGCCGTCGTCATCGCCGAGGAGCTGGGCACGCCCGTCGTCGTCAAGGCGCAGATCCACGCCGGCGGCCGGGGCAAGGGCGGCGGCGTGAAGCTCGCCCGGGACCTTTCCGAGGTCCGCGAGCATGCGCGGCGGATCATCGGGATGCGCCTGGTGACGCACCAGACGGGCCCCGAGGGGAAGCTGGTCAAGCGCGTCCTCGTCGAGCAGGCGGGGAGGATCCGTAAGGAGTACTACCTGGGGATGGTCGTCGACCGGTCCGCCTCCCGGATCGTCGCGATGGCGTCCACCGAGGGCGGGGTGTCGATCGAGGAGGTCGCGGCCCGCTCCCCCGAAAAGATCCTGAAGGAGTGGATCGACCCGGCGCTCGGGCTGATGCCGTTCCAGGCCCGGAAGATCGCCTTCGGGCTGGGGCTGCCCAAGGAGCTCACGGGGAAGGCGGTGCGGCTGATGGCGGCCCTCTACAAGGCCTTCCTGGAAACCGACTGCTCCCTCGCGGAGATCAACCCCCTCGTGGAGACGGAGGAAGGCGATCTCGTCGCGCTGGACGCGAAGATGAACTTCGACAACAACGGCCTCTACCGCAACGAGGAGATCCAGGCGCTGCGCGATTTCGACGAGGAGGACCCCACCGAGACGGAGGCCTCCAGGTACGACCTCTCCTACATCCGCCTCGACGGGAGCATCGGCTGCCTGGTCAACGGCG
>DCUH01000098.1:0-47251 GCA_002327765.1 bacterium UBA2219
TCACCTCGATCGCCATCGACGCCTCCCACCTGCCCGACGACCAGAACCTGCTCGCGAGCGTCGCGATCAACCCCTTCATCCCGAAGTGGGCCGGCCTCGAGACCGAAGTCGGCGAGATCAAGGGGAAGGAAGGGCTGTCGACCGTCGGGGAGGCGCTGTTCCTGGTCCGCGGCCTCAACGCGCACGGCATCTTCCCTGACTGGATCGCGCTGAACAACGGGACTACCCACGGGATCGAGGCCTCCGACGCCGGCATCCAGGTGCAGTTGACCGCCGACATCCACGACGCCATCGCTCCTTACAAGCTCAGCGGCGCCCAGCACGGCACTTCCGGCAACAGCTCCGATCGGCTGCGCGAGATCGCGAACCGCACCCGGACCACGAAGGCGAACGTGGCCACGGCGCTGCAGATGATCTCCTGGGGCCTCCAGGTCAACGACTACGGCAACGCGCAGCTCGACGCCGAGGGGCGCTTCATCAAGATGAAGGACGAGGGCGTGACCGAGGAGATGTGGGCCGAGATGGTCGCCTACGCCGACGGGAAGGGGTGGAAGAAGGGGGACTACAAGAGCCTGAACCTCCCGTTCGAGAACAAGCTCCTCGCGCAGCCCGCGGCGGTTCGCGAGCGGATGAGCCGTGGGGTGGAGCAGTTCGCCTTCAAGATGATGACCGAGGTCTTCAACGCGAAGGACACGGCGCCGCTGGCCGTCGACGCGATCCTTAGAGCGGGCTCCTTCGATCCCGGCCCCAAGGGTGCCCGGATCGAGGACCCGAAGGAATGGACGGAGGAGAAGATCGTCGAGAGGGCGAAGTCCGTCGCCACCGACAAGGGGGCCAAGGGAAACTTCGACGATTGACGGGGAAGCGTACCGATAAAAAAAGAACCTTCTTTCCGGCGGGGCCTTCCAGGCCCCGCCGGCCTTTTTCAGGCCGGCCCGGCTCCTTTAAGGATTCAGCTGAGCCTCTTTCCGGCGGCCGACAGGGCGAAGCAGGCCTGTCGCCACAGGCAGCCTTCCTGGTCGCACACCCCGTCCACGGCCGTCCCGAAGCAGTCGAAATTCCCTTCGGTCCGCTGGATCAGGCGCGCGAAATCCGGCATGCTCATCCTTTCGGTTCCCATGCCGCCCAGGACCTTTTCCAGAACCTGCCTGTCCATCTGTCCCTCCTTTCCCCGGGCTCCATACGTCGTTCCCGGTAGCGGTTCCTCCTTACATCATTATTTTACCCCCTCCGCGCCGGCAGGGGCGTGGCATATAATTGCTATAAATAACAGTATGTTGTGCGATTGCTGGGATCCCGAATGAAGGTCCGTGTGATCTGCCATGAAGGGTACAAGGCGCAGGAGACGCCCCGGGCGTTCCTGCTCGGAGAGCGGCGGGTCGACGTCGTGCGTGTCCTGGACCGGTGGAGGGGGGAAGACCACGAGTACGTGAAGCTCGACGGCTCCGACGGCGCGCGCTACATCCTCCGGTACGACCGCACCCTCGACGAATGGGAGATCCACCTGACGGAATCGCCGCCCGCGGATTGACCCTCATCGTTGTATACTTGGCTTCGATCGTTCTACGTGGAACCCGGGGAGGCATCGCGACGTGGCAAGGTTGGCGCGGAGCGTGATCCTGGTTGCCGCATTGGCGGCCGGTCTTCCTGTATTGGCGTCGGCACAGGCGCCGCCCGCGGACGCGGTGCGGTCGTGCGCGGAGCTTTCGGACAACGCTGCGCGCCTTGCCTGCTACGACAACGCGCTGGCCGAGGCTCCTCCCGAGGCGGTCCAGGCGGGCGGAAAAAGCCTGCTGGACAGCCGGTGGGAACTCCGGAAGGATTCGAAGCGCGGCGCGTTCCGAATGCGCGCCTACAAGCCGGTGTACCTGGCGCCGTTTTCCTGGACGAGCGATCGGAACACCCTGCCGCGCACGCCGAACCCGGAAACCACGATGACGGAGCCGCTGGACCTCGACAGCATCGAGGCCAAGTTCCAGCTCAGCCTGAAGACCAAACTTGCCGAGGGGCTGCTCCTGGACAACATCGACCTCTGGGGGGCCTACACCCAGGTCTCGCGCTGGCAGGTCTACAACACGGAAAATTCCCGGCCGTTCCGGGAGACCAACTACGAGCCGGAGCTGATGCTGGTGATGGGCACCGACGTCGGCATCCTCGGGTGGCGCCTTCGCATGGCCGGCGTGGGCCTCAACCATCAGTCCAACGGCCGCAGCCTTCCGCAGTCCCGGAGCTGGAACCGGGTCGTGTTCCTGATCGGGCTGGACCACCGGAACTGGGCGCTGACGGTCCGGCCCTGGCGGCGGATCGACGAGAATGCCTCGGACGACGACAACCCGGACATCTCCGATTACATGGGGCGGTTCGACGCCACGCTGGTGCACACCTTCAAGAAGTACCAGGCCGCCCTGACGGTGAGGCACTCGCTTCACGGCGGAGACCGGTCCCACGGGGCGGTGCAGCTCGAATGGAGCTTCCCGATCCATGGCGAGCTGCGGGGGCGCGTGCAGCTGTTCCACGGGTACGGCGAAAGCATGATCGACTACAACCACAAGGCCACCTGGGCCACCCTCGGGCTTTCCCTGGTGGAGTGGTACTGACCCGGCGTTTCAGGGCTTCACGCAGCTCTTCCCGCCGCTCTCCTCGCACAGGACGTAGCGCATCCGCTTCGCCCAGTATTTCAGCGCGGCGTCGGCGTTGTGCCAGCTTTCGCACATCCCGCCCACGTCCTTGCCCCCGACGCGGCGGTCGATGGCCGCCCAGAGCAGCTCCCCGGTCACCGCGTCGCTGATCTTGAACTCGGCTGTGATCTCGCCCACGCCGGTCTGCTTCCCGGTCCCGGCCTGCTCACTTTGCCTGCGGCGCCGCCGGCCCGGCGGGGCGATCGACCTCGCCCGGCCAGCCGCCGCCCAGCGCTTTGTAGATCGCCACGAACGACGATAACAGCGAAGCCCGGTACCTGGCGTAGTCGAGCTCGGCGGGGAAGAGCTGCTCCTGCGCCTGGATCACCGTCATGTAGGGCGCGTAGCCGCCGTCGTACTGCATCTGCGCAAGCCGCGCGTATTCCCTTGCCGCGTTGACGAGCCGTTCTTGCGCCTTCACCTGCTCGTCGGTCTTGACCCGCGACACCAGCGCGTCCTCCACCTCGGCGAAGGCGCTCTGGATGGAGGACTCGTACGAAAGGAGCGCGGCCTTCCGGGCCGCCTCGGCCTGCCGGACCTGCCCGGAGATCGCACCGGCGGTGAAGATCGGCCCGGTAATCGAGCCGCCGTAGCTCCAGGTGCGGGACGGCCCCTTGAAGAGGTCGGAAAGCTCCGGGCTGGCGTACCCGAAGGCGCCGGTCAGGGAAATGGACGGGAAATAGAGCGCGCGCGCCGCGCCGATCCGGGCGTTGGCCGCCACAAGCTCCTGCTCGCTCCGGGCGATGTCGGGGCGCCGCTCGAGTACCTGCGACGGGATGGCCGCGGGAACGGCGGGGAGCGCGATCTCGCTTAAGGGGCGTCCGCGCGGGATCGGCCCCGGGTTCCGGCCGAGGAGGAGCGAGAGGGCGATCTCCGTCTGCGCGATCTGCGCCTCGATGCCGGGGATCGCCGCCGCCGCGGTTTCGTACCGGGTGCGCGCCTGCTCGACGGTCATCCGGGACACTTGCCCGTACTTGTGCTGCAGCTCGAAAAGGCGGACGGATTCGCCGTAGGTGGCGAGCGTCCTCCGGGCGATCGACAGCTGCTCGTCGAGGCCGCGGAGCTGGAGGTAGCCGGACGCGACGGACGAGACCAAAGAGAGGATCACGCCGCGGTGCGCCTCCTCCGTGGCCAGCAATTCCGACCTCGAGGCCTCCGAGAGCCGCCGGACGCGTCCCCAAAGGTCGATCTCCCAGGAGGCGCTGCCGAAGACGGAGAGGTCGGTCGACGGGTTCTTGACGTAGCCGTACAGCAGGGGGGAGCCGCTCTCGCTTGCCCGGTTCCGCGACGCTTCCGCGCCGTAGCCGGCCTGCGGGAAGAGGGGGGCGCGGGTCTGCGTCAGGACCGCGGCCGCCTGCTCGACGTTCGCCGCCGCGATCCGGACGTCCTTGTTGCCGGCGAGGGCGTTGTCCACGAGGCCGTCGAGGACCGGGTCCCCGAAGTGCTTCCACCAGGCGGCATTTGCGGCATCGCGCGCCTCCCCCTCGGAAAAGCGGAAGGCGTCCGGGACATCGACGGCGGGGCGCCGGTAGTCGGGGCCGACCGCGCAGCCGGCCGCGAGGCCCAGCAGGCCGATGGCGGCGACGAAGGCGATCCGGCGCATGTCAGCCCTCCCCCGGCGGCCCGGGCGCGCCTTCGGGCGGCGCTTTCCCGGCGGCATGCTCTTTCCTCGACTCCAGACGGTCGAAGAGGTAGAAGAAGAGCGGGACGTAGAGCATGGCCAGCGTGGTCTCCCCGATCATGCCGCCGATGATCCCCGTGCCGATGGAATGGCGGGCGTTCGCGCCGGCGCCCATGGCGATCGCCAGCGGCAGCACGCCGAAGATGAAGGCCAGCGACGTCATGAGGATCGGCCGCAGCCGCTCCTCGCCGGCCTGGATGGTCGCGTCCATGATCGACAGCCCCTGCCTGCGCAGCTCGACGGCGAAGGTGACCCGCAGGACGGCGTTCTTGGCGCCGAGGCCGATCAGGACCAGCATGCCGATCTGGAAGTACACATCGTTGCTTAAACCCCGCAGCCAGTTGAACGTGAGGGCCCCGAGGATGCCGAAGGGGACCGCCGTCATGACGGACCCCGGCAGGGTCCACGACTCGAACTGCGCGGCCAGGACGAGGAACACGATGATGAGGCCGAAGACGAAGGCGGCGGCCGAGGTGCCCCCCGACTTCTTCTCTTCGTACGCCATGCCGGACCAGGAAACCCCGTAGTCCGGGGGGAGGACCTCGGCGGCGACCCGCTCCATCGCCCGGATCGCGTCGCCGGAGCTGAATCCTTCCGCGGCGCTGCCGGTCACCTGGGCCGCCGGGAAGCCGTTGAACCGGGGGAGCAGGTCGGGGCCTGTGGTGTAGCGCATCGACACGACGGCCGAGAGCGGCACCATCTTCCCCGCGCTCGAGCGGGTGTACAGACGGGCGATGTCGGAGGGGTGCCGGCGGTATTTCGCGTCCGACTGCAGGATGACGTTCCAGACCCGGCTGTACTGGTTGAACTGGCTGACGATGATCGAGCCGAACTGCGCCTGCACCGCCTTGTACACGTCCTGCACCGGGACGTCGAGGAGCACGGCCTTTTCCCGGTCGACGTCGACGCGCAGCTGCCGCGAAGAGGCGCGGAAGGTGCTGCTCAGGCCGGACAGCTCCGGCAGCGTCCGCGCCCTGGCGAGGAACCGGTCCGTCATCTCCTGCAGGCGGGCCGGGTCGCCGGCCCCCTTGTCCTGGATCCAGAACTCGAAGCCGCCCGTCGTCCCGATGCCGGGAATCGCCGGCGGCGCGATGGGGATGACGACCCCGGTGCCGATGTCCCGCGTTCCGGCGTGTACCGCCCCGAGCACGGCGCGGGGGTTCTCCTTGCGGGCCCGCTCCATCGAGGAGTAGCGCTCCTTGAAATCCTTCAGCGTCACGAAAAAGGTGGAGGCGGTGGTCTTGAACTGGCCGTCGATGAGGCTGTAGCCATTGATTATCGTGCGGTTCTCGACCGCCGGCTGTCCGGCGAACAGGTTGTCCACGGCGGTCGCCGTCGCGATCGTGCGGTCCAGGCTAGAGGCGTCCGGCATGATCACCGCCGCGAGAACGTATCCCTGGTCCTCGTTCGGCACGAAGCTCGTGGGCATCTTGACGAACAGGTAGACGAGCGCCCCCATCAGCACCGCGAGGACGACGAACGCCACCGTCATCCGCTTGATGATGAACACGACGGCGTCCCCGAATGCGAGGGTGAGCCGGTCGACCTGCCGGTTGAACCAGGCGAAGAATCCCCGCTGTGGGGGAGCGGTGTGCTTGAGCATCATGGCGCACATCGCCGGCGTCAGGGTGAGCGCCACGAACCCGGAGAGGGCGACGGAGATGACGATGGTGATGGCGAACTGCTTGTAGAGCTGACCCGTGGTGCCGGGGAGGAAAGCCGCCGGGATGAACACCGAGGCCATGACCAGCACCACCGCGACGAGCGAGCTGCCGATCTCTTCCATGGCCCGGATCGTCGCCTCGCGCGGGGGGAGGTTCTTCTTGACCATGTTCCGCTCGACGTTCTCCACGACGACGATCGCGTCGTCGACCACCATGCCGATGGCGAGCACGATCCCGAACAGGGTCAGCAGGTTGACGGAGAAGCCCAGGGCGAGCATCCCGGCGAACGTCCCGATCAGCGAGACGAAGATGGCGATGGTGCAGATGAACGTGGAGCGGAAGCTCTGCAGGAACAGGTACACCACGAGCATCACGAGCAGGATCGCCTCGAACAGCGTGTGCACCACCTCCTCGATGGAGATCTTCACGAAGTCGGTGGTGTCGAGGGCG
This sequence comes from bacterium UBA2219, assembly GCA_002327765.1. GTDB lineage: Bacteria > Desulfobacterota > Deferrimicrobia > Deferrimicrobiales > Deferrimicrobiaceae > UBA2219. Next base: position 6,474 of record DCUH01000098.1, read on the forward strand.
ATGAGGTACTCGATGCCGGCCGGCAGCGTCTTCTTCTGCTCCTCCATCGTCGCGCGGACCGCCCTGGAGACGTCGAGGCCGTTGGAGCCGGGCTGCTGGTAGACGGCGATGAAGGTGGCGGGCATCCCGTTCAGCCGGGTGTCGTCGGAGTACTGGCGGCGGCCGACCTCGGCGCGCGCGACGTCCCCGAGGCGGACGATGGAGCCGCCGCCCGGATCGGCCCGGAGGATGATGCCTTCGTACTCGGACGGCTGGACGAACTGCGGCTGGGTCACGACGGGGAACGTCTGCTGCACGGACTCCCCGGTCGGCCGCTGCCCGATCTGGCCCGCGCCGATCAGTGCGTTCTGGTTGGCCACCGCCTGCTGGACGTCCGTCGTCGTGATGCCGAGGGAGGTCATCCGGTCGGGGTTCATCCAGATGCGCATCGCCTGGTCGGCGATGGCGAAGATCGAGGCCTGGCCCGCGCCGTTGATCCTCTTGACGGCGTCCAGCACGTAGACGTTGGCGTAGTTGGTGATGTAGTCGGGGTTGTACCGGCCCGTCTTGTCGTACAGCGCGATGATCATCAGGATGCTGGAGGATTTCTTCTGCACCGACACGCCGTTCTGGATGACCGTCTCGGGAAGCTGCGGCTCGGCGAGCCCCACCCGGTTCTGAACCGACACCTGGGCGATGTCCGGATCCGTGTCGAGGCTGAAGTAGACAGTGATGGTAAGCTGCCCGGAGCTGGAGCTGGTCGACGTCATGTAGAGCATGTTCTCCACGCCGTTGATCTGCGCCTCGATGGGCGCGGCGACCGCGTCGGCGAGGGTCTTCGCGTCCGCGCCGGGGTAGTATGCGGTCACCGTGACCTGCACCGGCGTGATCTCCGGGTATTGCGCGACCGGCAGCGCCTTCATCGACGCCAGCCCCGCGATGACGATGATCAGGGAAACGACGGTCGCGAAGATCGGGCGCTCGATGAAGAATCGGGAGAACACGGGTCCTCGCCTCCCTTACTTGACGGGCCGCGCGTCGACCTTGACGCCCGGCTGGAGCGTCATTCCGCCGTCGACGACGACCCGTTCGCCCGCCTTGAGACCTTCCGTTATGAACCAGTCGTCCCCGTTCCAGTCGCCGACCACGACGGGGCGGGGGGTGACGGCGCCGTCGCCCCCCACGACCCATACGAAGTGCCCCTTTGCCCCCTGCTGGACCGACCTCTGCGGCACGAGCACGGCCTTCGGGCGCACCCCTCCCTTCACGCGGACCCGCACGTACTGGTTGGGCCGCAGGATGCCGTCCGGGTTGTCCACGCTGACCCGGAGGAGGAAGGTCCCCGTCTGCGCGTTATAGGACGGGTCGGCGAAGGTGATCCGCCCCTTGTGGGGGAAGACCGTGCCGTCGACCAGGACGATCTCCACCTCGTAGCGCATGTCTTTCGGGGGGCGGTACTTTCCCTTGGCGATCTGGTCCCGCAGGGCCTGCATCTGGTTTTCCGACAGGCTGAAGTTCACCCACATCGGCGTGAGGACCATGACCGTGGCGAGCTGGCTGTTCTGCGGGCTGATATAGGTGCCGTCCTGCTGGAGCGCGGCCCCGGCGACCCCGTGGACCGGGGAGGAGATGGTGCAGTAGGAAAGGTTGAGCTTCGCCGTCTCGAGCTGCGCCTTCGCCTGTTCCACGGCCGCCGCCGCGGACTGGAACTGGCCGGTCGCGTCGTCCAGGTCCTTCTGGGAGAGGGCGTCGGCGGCGGCGAGCGGCTTCGTGCGCTCCAGGTTGGAGCGCGCCACCGCGAGGGCCGCCTCCTGTTTGGCGAGCGCCGCCGCGGCCTGGTCGACCTGCACCTTGAACGGCTTGGAATCGATCTCGAAGAGGACCTGCCCCACCCGGACCTCCGCCCCCTCGGTGTAGAGCCGACGGTCGAGGAAGCCGCTGACGCGCGCGAAGATGTTGACCTGCCGGGAGCTCTGGGTCTGGGCGACGTACTCGCCCGTGACCGGCGTGTCCCTGGCGACTACTTCCGCCACGGTGACGGCCGGGGCGGCCTTCGGGGCCTCCGGCTTTTTCCCGCTTCCGCAACCCCCCAGGATCAGTGCGGCGAGAAGGGCCGCGCCGGCGGCCATTCGGGCGGCGTTCCTGCGGGGGGTCCGGGCGAATCGGATCATGGGGGTTCCTCCCTCGAAAAGGGGGTCTTCCGGAGGTGCTTCGGCGTCGGGGAAAAAAGACCGTGCCGACTGGAACATCCCGTGCCTCCATTTTCCCTGCTTGGGAGGGCGAGGCGTGCGACGCCTCCCGCGGAGTGTTCCGCAGCATTCGGGTCGAAAGGCATATGGTCTTTTAAGGAAATTATGGTGAAAGGGCGGGGCGGAGGCAAGCGGCATTCCGTTCCTGGAGGGCAAGCGGCGATTTATTTTAGTGCCGCCCCCGGCCCGACTCCTCGATGCGTTCGGAGAGCTCCCTGTCGATATCCAACATCGAGGCGCGGCCGTTTTCGAGAAACCGGTCGATCCGGACCGATTCGAGGGACTGCAGCGCCTTGACGACCGCCTCGATCCGGACGGCCTCGTTCCGGATCGCGTCCAGGTGCTTCCGGATGGTCTCGTCCTGCTCCCTGCGGGCGTCGCGCGCGGAGAATCCCCCCACGACCTGCACCGCGTTCAGCAGGTGGTGGGAGACGGTCATCATCAACTGCCGGATCGTTTCCATCGCCAGCATCCGCTTCTCCATCTCGAGCCGCCTTCTCCTGGCTTCCAGCCAGAAGCCGAGGAACAGCCCTCCCGCGCCCCCGAAGAAGGCGAAGGGCATTCCCCGGGACAGCAGTCCCGGCCGGAAGGAGGACGCGAGCTCGCGGAAGACCGTGCCGGGCCCCGCCCGGAGGATGTCGCCCGGCCGGTCGTAGAGGTCGTAGACGAGCGTCGTGTAGGGGTGGAGGACCAGGAGGCCGGCGGCCGCCCCGAGAAGGCAAAAGAGCAGGAGACGTCCCGGCGCCGGAAGGGATTTCATGGGATTATCATACTAAAGGACGGTTCCACCCAGGGGACGGATCCGGGGGGTGCGCTCGGGATGACGGCCGGGGAGGGGAACGAAGGGATCCGGGGGCGGCGGCACCCGCTGCGGCGGTTCGTCCACCGCACCCTGCTGCTGCGCCTGGCCGCGGCCGCGCTGGCGCTGGCCGCCGTAACCTCCGCGACCGTCGCACTGCTCGAGCGGAACCGGGTCAGCGGCGACGCGGTGGCGCACGCGCTCGGGCGGGCCGATAGGTTCCATGCCCTGCACGGGGAGCTCTACGCGGACCCGGCCCGGGTCGACGCCTCCGCGCTCCGCGACGCCCTCCTGGCCTTCCGCGGCAACCTGGAAAAGATCTCTCTTGGCGACTTCGTCGCGTTCCGGCTCTGGCGGCCGGACGGGACGCCGTTGACGGAGATCTACCTGGAGGCGAACGGCACGGCCCCCGAGGTCCGCGCTGCCGTGGCGGGCTGGACCGCCCCGCGGCCGGGGGACGGGAAGGCGCGCGGCGAGGCGATGCGGGTCGGTGGCAAGCCGCACCTGCGGATCGTCCTGCCGATCCGCGACCCCGCGGGGAACGCGCTCGGCGTGGCGGACGCCCTCTTCGCCTTCTCGCCGGAGACGATCCGCGCGTTCCGCAGCGACGGCCTCCGCGCGGGCTTGTGGATCGCGCTGGCCGTGCTGCTCACCGCGGCATTCATCTACCCGGTGGTCCTCCACCTGACCGGGCGGGTGGTGGATTTCTCGGTGCGCCTCCTCGACGCCAACATGGACACCCTCGAGACGCTCGGGAACGCCATCGCCCAGCGCGACAGCGACACGGACGCCCACAACTACCGGGTGACCCTCCTGAGCGCCCGGATCGGCGAGGAGATGGGGCTGCCTGCCGCGGAGATGCGCACGCTGATCAAGGGCGCTTTCCTGCACGACGTGGGGAAGATCGGCATCCCGGACCGCGTCCTCCTCAAGCCTGGGCGGCTCGACGCCGCCGAGTTCGAGCTGATGAAGACCCACGTAGAGCACGGCCGGGAGATCCTGGGCCGATCCGCGTGGCTCCAGGACGCCCTCAACGTGGTCCTGTACCACCACGAGACGGTGGCGGGGAAAGGGTACCCCCGGGGGGTCGCGGGGGAGGAGATACCCCTCACGGCCCGGATCTTCGCCGTCGCCGACGTGTTCGACGCCCTCACCTCGAAGCGCCCCTACAAAAACCCTTTTTCGTTCGGGCAGGCCATGGAGATCCTCGAGGAGGGGCGCGGCACGCACTTCGACCCGAAGGTCCTGGACGTCTTCGCCCGCATCGCCGGGCCGCTGTACGAGCGGCTGGAGAGAAGCGACGCGGTCCCGCGCGAGGAGCTTTCCGGGATCATGCGGACATGGTTCCGGGACGAGATGGAAAGCCTGGAATATTGAGCCGCGGGGGAAACGGGTCTCCCGGCTATCCGCGCTTCCTGTACGCGCTGACGACGATGGCGACCACCGAGACGAGGTAGAGCTGGCCGACGACCGCCTCGATCGCGGCGAGCATGCGGCCCGGGCCGTACGCGGGGGACAGGTCGCCGAAGCCGGTCGAGGTGAGCGTGACGAAGCTGAAGTAGAGGTAGTTCAGGAAGCTGTCGGCTTCGGGCTGCGCGAAGAACGGCGCTTTCGAAAGGATCTGCACGGAACGGTAGATGACGGCGAACCAGCTCCCGATGTACAGGTAGGCGCAAAGGGCCCCCAGGACGGCCTCGGAGCCGACCCCCTCCTCCGAGAATTCCCTGCGCACTTTCCTCAAGATCGCGACGGGGGCGAGGGCGGTCAGCAGGTTGAAGCTCGCCACGACGAGGAACTCGTACCACCCGTGGAAAATCCGGGAAGGCCTCCAAGCGGCCGTGGCGATCACGGCCAGCGACGCCACCGTGAAGAAATACCTCCGGCCGACGTCGGAGACGTACATCGCAAGGGCCAGGGTGGCGGCGGCGAGCCAGAGGTTGGCGGCGTTGAGCCAGGGATGGCTGTCCCCGAATCCGAAGACGACGAGGTTCAGCAGGATCAGGGGGAGCAGGCAGGAGAATTTCGCGAACTTCCGGCGGGCCTGCCGCCCCCGCTCCAGGATCTTCCCGCCCTTCCCGTGCGGCATAGGCCTCCTCCCCGCGGACCCGGCGCGTCGCCGGCTGAGCACAGTATACCCGCCGGAATCCCCGGTGGTATGCTGTTTCCCTGCCGCGCCAGAAGAAGAGGGGGTGAGCCGCCATGCCCGATCCGGTCGAAGGCAGGACCGTTCTCAACGTGCAGTGCCCCTGCTGCGGGGCGACCATCGCGGTGGACGCCGGAAGCGGCGCCGTGCTGGAGAGCCGGGAGCCGATCGATCCCCGCAAGGGAGCCGACCTCAAGGACGCGCGCAAGCTGCTCGACGAGGAGACGGCGCGCATCCAGGACCGTTTCCGCCAGATCGTCGAAGCGGACAAGGGGCGCGAGGCGGCGATGGACAAGAAGTTCAAGGAATTCTTCGAGAAGGCGAAGGACGAGCCGGCGCCCAAACCGGTCCGCGACATCGACCTCGATTAGGAGGGGGCCATGAAGGCGCTTCTTCCCGGGTTCCTTTTCCTTGCGGTACTGGCGACGGGGACGGCGTTCGCCGGGGAACGGCATGAGAAGGACGTCATCCCCACGCCCGCAGGAGACGTCGGGATCACCTTCCTCGGGCACGGGAGCCTTCTCTTCGCGTTCGACGGCATGACGATCGCCGTCGACCCCTACACGAAGACGGCGGACTACTCCGCCCTCCCGAAGGCGGACCTCGTCCTGATCACCCACGAGCACGGCGACCATTTGGACCCGGCGGCGCTCCAGGCGATCCGGACCGACCGGACCGTCGTGGCGGCCAATCCGGCCGCCGCCGCGAAGGTCCCCGGCGCCGTCGTACTGAAAAACGGCGACACGAGGACGTTCCCGGGGCCGGCCAAGGGCTCGCGCGGCGTCCAGGTGACCGCCGTCCCGGCCTACAATCTCGTCCACGAGCGGAGCCCCGGGGTGCCCTTCCATCCGAAGGGGCAGGGCAACGGCTACGTGCTGTCCTTCGGCGACAAGAGGGTGTACGTGGCGGGAGACACGGAGAACATCCCCGAGATGAAAGCGCTGGCCGGCGTGGACGTCGCCTTCCTCCCGATGAATCTGCCGTACACCATGTCCCCGGAGATGGCGGCGGACGCCGCCCGCATGATCCGCCCGAAGATCCTCTACCCCTATCATTTCGGGGAAACGGACACGCCCCGGCTGACCGCGCTGCTGCGGGACGAACCGGGGATCGAGGTCAGGATCCGGCGGATGAAGTGAGGCTTTTTCGCGGAGGGGACGGGGCACCCATCGTGTATATTTAAGATATAGGCGCATTCTTTCCCCGCGTTGCTGGTTGGTTTCCCGGGCCATGGAACCCGTTTCCCTGGAGGGAGGGCCGACCGATGAAAGCGACCAGATCCCGTTCCAACCATGATCCGGAGGCCGGCTTCGCACCGCGGCGGGAACCGTTCTGACAGGGCCCGGAAGGGAGGGGTGCACTCGTGTACCGGATCCGCTTTCACGGCCGGGGCGGCCAGGGAGTCAAGACCGCCAGCCGCATCCTGGGCACGGCCTTCTTCCTGTCGGGGTTCGAGGTCCAGGACGCGCCCCGGTATGGCGCGGAACGGCGGGGAGCGCCGATCTTCGCCTACGTGCGGGCCGACCGCCGGCCGATCCACGAGCGCGGCGTCATCCGCGATCCGGGCCTCGTGCTCGTGGCCGACGAGACGCTCGTCGCGATCTCGGCCGCCTCCGTCCTGGAAGGGGTCGGCGCGCGGACCGCGTTCCTGGTCCACAGCGGGGAGGAAACGCAGACGTGGCGGGACCGGCTCGACCTGGCCGGCCCCGTCGTCACCCTGCCCGTCGCCGGGCCGCACGGGGAAGGCCTCGAGGCGAGATATGTCGGGGCCGCCTGCGCCGCCGCGGCCGCCTGCCTTGCGGGTGTCGTGTCCCTCGGCGCCGTCGAAGAGGCCGTCCGGGAGGAGCTCGAGGGGCTGGCGGACGAGGTGATCGCGAGGAACCGGGAGCACGCCCGCTGGGCGTACGGACTGATGGAACCGCTGCGCGGATGCGTGGAACCGGACCCCGCGCATCCGGCGGGACCCATCCCGCCCCCGGGCTGGGTGGAGCTGCCGTTCGAGGACGCCCGGGTTTCCGCCCCCGCCACCCACGCGGGGGTGACCAGCACCCTGGTGAAGACCGGGTTGTGGCGCACCGTGCGCCCGGTCATCGAACATGCCCGCTGCAGGGGATGCTGGTGGGTTTGCGGCTCGCTCTGCCCCGACGGCGTCATCGGCGTGGATGAAGCGGGCCGCCCGTGGATCGATTACGACCATTGCAAGGGATGCATGGTGTGCCTCTCGCAGTGCCCGAACCGGGCGATCGACGCGATCCCCGAGCGGGACGCAAGGGGAGCGGAATCCGCCGGAGGGGAAAAATGAGCCGCACGATGCTGACCGGCAACGTCGCGGCCGCGTGGGGCGCGCGCCTGGCCGGGATCGAGTACCTGCCCGCCTTCCCCATTACGCCGCAGACCGAGATCATCGAGACGATCTCCCGGTGGATCGAAACCGGCGAGATGGACTGCCGCATGACGACGCTGGAGTCGGAGCATTCCATGGTCACCGCCGCGGGCGCTGCGGCCGCCGCCGGGGTCCGCGTCTTCACCGCGACCTCCAGCCAGGGGCTGCTGTACGGCATGGAGATGCTTTACACGACCGCCGGCTGGCGGGCTCCCTTCGTGCTGGTCAACGTTTCGCGCGGGCTGTCCTCCCCGATCACCCTCGAGCCGGACCACAACGACATCCTTGCGGCGCGCGACAGCGGCTTCCTGCAGCTCCACTGCGCCACCTGCCAGGAGGTGCTGGACGGCGTGCTGGTTGCCTACCGGCTGGCGGAGGACGAACGGGTGCGCCTCCCCGTCATCGTCAACATGGACGGTTTCCACCTCTCCTTCACCCGCGAGCCCGTGGAGATAACGGACGCCGCGGCCGCGGCCCGCTTCCTGCCCCCCTTCGATCCCGGGAACCTGGGATTCCGGGCCGGCGCCCCGCTCAGCGAGGCGGTGGCGGTGCTGGGCGGTTCGCCATACTCCTATTTCCGGTACCAGGTCCACCTGGCCGCCCTCAACGCGGAAGCGGTGTTCCCTTCGATCGCCGGGGAGTTCCACCGCGCCTTCGGGAGGCCCTTCCCCGCGGTGGAGACGTACCGCTGCGACGACGCCGAGGTGGTCTTCGTCATGATGGGCTCCTTCGCCACCAAGGCCAAGGCGGCCGTCGACCGCCTCCGCGAGGCGGGGGAGGCGGTCGGGCTGGTGCGCCCGGTGATGCTGCGGCCGTTCCCTTCCGCGGCTCTTCGGGAAGCTCTGGCCGGGAAGCGGGGAATCGCGGTCGTCGACCAGAACCTGTCCCCGGGGCGGGGCGGGGTGCTCCACACCGAGATCTCCGCGGCCCTCCAGGGATGCGCCGGTCCGTCTCCCGTCCTGGCGAGCTTCGTCGGCGGGCTCGGGGGCCGGGAAATCGCCTCGGAGGAGTTCTGCGAAATGGCCGCGGTCGCCCGCAGGGCGGCGGCCGAGGGGCGGGCCCCGGAGCCCAGACTCCTTTTCACCGAGGCGGAGCGGAAGGAGATGAGGAACCTGCAGGCGATCGCCCTGGCCCGGGGGGCAAGGGAGCGGAGGCCATGAGCGAGACCCGGTTCCGGACCATGAAGGACCTGCCCGCCGCGCACCTGCTCGGCACCGGCACGGCGATGTGCGCGGGGTGCGGGGGGCTGGAGGCGCTGCACCAGATCTACGACATCCTCGGGGAGAAAACCGTCTTCATAAACGCCGCGGGGTGCATGACGCTGCTGGCCATCTACCCCTACACCCCGTTCGGCGGCTCCTGGCTCTACTCCGCGATGGCCTCTGCGCCCGCCGGGGCGCAGGGGGTGCGGGACGCCCTGGACATCCTGCTGTCCAAGGGGCGCATCTCCCCGGAGGAGGACCTGACCGCGGTGGTGCTGACCGGCGACGGCTCCGCGTACGGCATGGGGCTGTCCGCCGCCTCCGGTACAATCGAGCGGGGGCTGGACTTCATCTACGTCTGCTACGACAACGAGGGGTACGGCAACACCGGCCAGCAGCATTCCGGGGCGACCCCCCACGGGGCGAGGACCTCCACGAGCAGGGGGCGTTCGGGATTCCCCGGGTTCAAGAAGGACCTGTTCGCCGTATGGGTGTCGCACCGGCCGTCTTACGCGGCGACCGTCGTGGGGTCGGAGCCGCTCGACCTCGCTCGCAAGATCGAAAAAGCGAAGGGGCTGCGCGGCCCCCGGCTCATCCTGGCGCTGGCGCCCTGCCCCACGGGTTGGGACTTCGACCCGGCCGAGGCGGCCCGGATCGGCAAGCTGGCCGTGGAAACCGGCGTCTGGCCGCTCAAGGAATATTTCGACGGCAGGGTGACCTTCACCAGGGCGCCGAAGAAGCGCCTGCCGGTGGAGGAGTATCTCGAAGTCCAGGGGCGATTCGCCCACCTGTTCCACCCGCGGAGAAACGAGGTCTTGCTGGGCGATATACAGGCGCAGGTCGACGCCGCATGGCGGGAAGCGGAATCGCAGGGGCTTCCCGAAAAATGATGAGTAAAAATAACCGTGGATGTGATACGCTCAAAGTTCTGGTCGATTTGGGCCTTACCGCCTGGGTTGAGCAAGAACAATTTTTTGGGAGGCCGTTTTGGCTAAAGGCACCGTGAAGTGGTTCAACGACGCGAAGGGATTCGGATTCATCACCCAGGAGGACGGAGGGCCTGATGTGTTTGTCCACTTCAGCGCCATCAAGGCGGAGGGCTTCAAGAGCCTGGCCGAAGGGGACAAGGTCCAGTTCGAGATCACGCAGGGGCCCAAGGGCGCCCAGGCCTCGAACGTGACCAAGGCCTGAAGTCTTACAAACAAGCCAATTCGTACGGCTCGAGGCGGCCGGGGGGGATATCCCTCCCCGGCCGTTTCCTTTGGCGAGGAAACGGTCAGCGGATCCGAACGATGATCTCGTTGCGCCGGAACGGGGGGACGGTCCACGGCGGGTTGTACTGGGCCGACAGGAACGGGGGCACGGGAGTCCGCCCGTCCCGCTCCAGGAGGGACCGCAGCTCCCGGGTCTTTTTTTCCACCGTTTCCGCGTCGGTCCAGCCGCCGTAACGCAGGGCGGCGGCCGTGAACGGCGGGACCTCCCGGATCCGGATCCGCGGGTCCTTAGGGACCGGCAGGGTTTCCGTCTTGTATTCCGCGGGCGCGATGAAGGATACGACCTGCTCCCCGCCGGCGCCCGTCTCCTGCAGGACCGGGGCGGTCATCGCGATCCTCTCCGGATCGCTGGAAAGGACCGGGGCGGTCATCGCGATCTTCGCGCGCCCCTCGTTTTCTCCCGAGATATAGGAAAAGAGCCTGCGGAACCCTTCGCGCAGCCCATCTTTCCATGGCCCGGAGACCGTCGTCTCGGCCGCCAGGTAGCCGGCGTATTCCCGGACCTCGTAGCCGTCGTTCACCGAAACGACCTTGTATGCGGGCTCGCGCACGGTTGCGCATCCTCCGGACAGGGAAAGGGAAGCCGCGACAACGACCGCCGACAGAAGGAACGGCATTCGCGGCGTCATTTCTTCCCCGGCTCCGGCCATTTCTGCGGGACCTTCCGAAGCTTGCCGGTGTCGTATCCCACGGAAGCCAGCCAGTCTGAGATCCTTCGGTACTCTTCCTCCGGGATGGAGGGGGTCCGGGACATTACCCAGACGTAATCGCGCTTGCTCCGCCCGATGACGGTCCGGGTGTAATCGTCGTCCAGGTGGATGACCAGGTATTCGGCCTTGATCGGCCAGACGAACCGCATTCCCCACACGGCGTTGGTCGCGGTGTCGCGGATGAAGCCTCTCGGCCGGTACTCCTTGCGGGGGCCGTCGAAGCCTCCCTTGCGGAAGGTGAACGTGGTCGCGATCGTGCCGTCCGGGTCCAGCCGGTAGGACTCCACGGCGTTGTGGGCGCCCTCCTCGATCCAGGTGGGGATATTCGCGATCACGTACCAGTCGCCCATGAAGCGGGGGAGGTCGACGCGGGGTACCGTCGCGAGCGGCGGGCGGGAAGCCGCACACCCGGCAAGGATCATTGCGAGCCCGACGGCGGCCGTCAACCCAAGGATCGTTCTCATGCCGGTCCTCATCCTTTCTTGAGCAGGTTGTCCTTCAGCCCCTGGTCGAGCGGCCGCTTCCCCAGCCAGATGGAGAAATAGGCCGCGGCGAAATCGTCGCCCTCGATCCGCACGAGGGGCGTTCCGTTGAACGAAAGCTCGGTGCCCGATCCGGGAAGGTAGGTAAGGGCGTACCGGTCCCCCGGCTTGACGTCCCGGTAGGCCGCCCGGATCCTATCGAGGCGGGACCGGAGGGAAGAGAGGGTCGCCGCGTCGACGTTGCGCGACAGCACCTCCTCCCCCGCCTTCCCGATGTCCCCGGCGGGAATCGCCCAGAAATACTGGATTTCCAGCCGTTTGGGAATCTCGCCGAGGACGGAGGCGGGATCCGCCCCTTCGGGCAGGTAAAGCCCGGCGACGTACGCGCGGAAGACCACCCGGTATCGCAGGAGGGCCGCGTTGTGGAGGCGCAGGGACACCCGCGCGTCCCGGTACGTTTCGTCGAAGGATACGCCTTCGACGACCCGCACGCTCCCCGCGACGTTCCCCTCGTTTCCCGAGGCGCCGAGGGGAATGGAAGCCCCGAAGAACGAAAGCGTGAAAAGGGCGAGCAGGATGTTCGGTCGAAACGGTGTGATCGGGACCAATAGATCTCCCTCCGGAAATTCCCTTTGTGTCTAGGATTCCGCCGCGATGGGTCGGATTCGCCGCCTTGCCTGAATTCATCAGGGGATTTCCGGCATCCAAACGACACGCTCGGTCAGGGTGCCGGGAACACCGGCGATCGCTGCGGTCGGCCGTGATACTTTGTTGGCGTCGCAACGCCGTTTCGCGGAAAGGGGATCCCGCATTGAAAAAGGTCATCGACTGGGTGGAGCGCGGGCGGGTTCCGGATCCGATCGTACGCATGGGCGTCCGGGCCATATGCCGGCGGCGGCTGGCCAGGGAGTCGCGGGGCGGCACGGAAGCGCAGGGGAGACGCCGGCTGGAGCTGGTCGAGGCGCTTCGCGAAAGCCCCGTGGCCGTCGCCACGGAAGAGGCGAACGAGCAGCATTACGAGGTGCCCACGGAGCTGTTCCTGAAGGTCCTCGGCCCCCGGATGAAGTACAGCTGCTGTCATTTCCCCCCCGGAGTTTCCTCGCTGGCGGAAGCGGAGGAGGCGATGCTCGCGATCACCTGCGAACGGGCGGGATTGCGGGACGGGATGACGGTCCTCGACCTGGGGTGCGGCTGGGGTTCCCTCTCCCTCTGGATAGCCGAAAAATTCCCCGGCTCCCGGATCCTCGCGGTGTCCAATTCGAGGACCCAGCGCGACCACATCCTCGCCCGGTGCGCCGGGCGGGGGCTCCGCAACCTGGAGGTCGTCACCGCGGACGTCAACGTCTTCGAGCCGGGGCGCACCTTCGACCGCGTCGTTTCCGTCGAGATGTTCGAGCACATGCGGAACTACCGCCTGCTGATGCGCCGGATCGCCTCCTGGCTCGATCCCGGGGGGAAGCTGTTCGTCCACATCTTCTCCCATCGGGCGTTCCCCTACCTGTTCCGGGACGAGTCGGGGGACGACTGGATGGCGCGCACCTTCTTCACCGGCGGCGTCATGCCGTCGGACGACCTCCTCCTCTATTTCCAGGAGGACCTCTCCATCGAGGGTCACTGGCGCGTTTCCGGGTCGCACTACCGCGAAACCCTGGAATGCTGGCTGCGGAACCTGGACGAGCGCAGGGAGGAGATCCTCCCGGTCCTCGCGGAGGCCTACGGGAAGGACGAGGCCGACCGATGGTTCCACCGGTGGCGTCTGTTCTTCCTGGCCTGCGCGGAGGTGTGGGGGTTTCGGGGCGGGGAGGAGTGGCTCGTCTCCCACTACCTCTTCCGCAGAAGGGAGGACGCCTGATGGTCCCGGCCCGCCAGCGTCGACAGCGCGGGCATCGCGATCCCCCAGGCGACGGCGACGGCGGCCAGGCCGGCCCATGCCGGTTCGGGGACGGAGGCCGCTCCGAGCCGCGCGCCGGCGAAGTACGCCAGCGGGCCCCCGAGGGCGCCGAAAACCGCCGACAGGACGGGCCGACCCTTTAAAAACGCCATGGATACGTTCAGCGTCGCCCCGAAGTTGACCCACATGGCGACCATCCAGGGGGGGGACCACGGCGCCGGGAAGGAGCCCCGGACCGGAAGGAAGAGCCCGAGGGCGACCAGGGCCGTGTCGGCCGCGAAGCCGAGGATCCCGCAGGACAGCAAAAGGAGCGCTTCCTTTCGCCGGTCCTGCGCCTGGGCGAGACGGACGGCGACGGCCACGAGCGTGGCGGCCGGGCCGGCCCAGTAAAGCCCCCGCGCCGCGCCGAGGACGGACGCGAACCAGGCGGCCTGGAACAGGACGACGTTTCCGATCAGCCGCATCGATCTCCCCGGGGCGTTCATTTCCATAATGGTATACAGTACCATGTCCCGTATCGCTTTGAGCGGGACCGGGAGGAAACGGGATGGAGGACGCGGTCGCCCTGGAGCAGGTCGTCCGGAAACTGGCGGATACGCAGCGGCTGGCGGTCCTCTGCACGGACGAGCGCGGCAGCCCCTACGCGAGTCTGATCGCCTTCGCCGCCGCCCCGGACCTGAAGACGCTCGTGTTCGCGACCCCGCGCCCCACCCGGAAGTACGCCAACCTTTCCGGCAACCCCCGGGTATCCCTTCTCCTCGACAACCGGTCGAACCGCGAGGAGGATTTCGCCGAGGCCGCGGCGGCGACGATCCTCGGGAACGCCCGCGAGGTGGCGGGAGAGGAGCGGGAATCCTGCCTGGCGCTGTTGCTGGGGAAGCACCCCTCCCTGTCCTCCTTCGCGCGATCCCCCAACAGCGCCGTTTTCCGGGTCGAGGTCGAGGCCTACTACGTGGTGAACCGCTTCCAGTCGGTCTCGGAACTCCACGTTCGACGGTGACCGTCCTCCTCTCCATCGAAGGAACGGGAGCGGCGGACCGGTCGCTCGTCGGCGGCAAGGCCGCCGCCCTTTCGCTCCTCCGATCGAACGGATTCCCCGTGCCGCGGGCCCTTTGCGTGACGACCCGGGCCTACCGGCGGTTCGTCGAGGCGGCCGGCCTGCCGGCCGCGATCGCGCGGGAGCTCGGGCGCAAGCGGTTCGAGGACATGCGGTGGGAGGAGATCTGGGACGCGGCGCTGCGGATCCGCGGCCTCTTCGACCGCGCCGGATGGCCCGCCGACCTGCGGGAGGAGCTTGGCGACGGGTTCCGGCGGGTTTTCGGGGACCGCCCGGTGGCGGTGCGTTCCTCCGCGCCGGGGGAGGACGGGGCCAAGGCCTCCTTCGCCGGGCTGCACGAATCCTTCCTGAACGTGAAGGGCCCCTCCGCCGCGCTCGACCGCGTGCGGCTCGTGTTCGCCTCCTTGTGGTCGGACCGGGCGCTGCTCTACCGGAAGGAGCTGGGGCTGGACCCGTCGGGCAGCGGGATGGCGGCGCTCGTCCAGGAGATGGTCCCGGCGGAACGGTCGGGGATCGTGTTCGGCGTGAGCCCCTCCGACCCGGACTGCGCGGTCGTCGAGGCCGTGTGGGGGCTGAACGAGGGGCTGGTGGACGGAACCGTTGAGCCGGACCGGTGGACCCTTCTCCGCGAAACGGGTGCCGTATTGTCCCGCCACGCGCCGGTGCGGCGGAAATGGGTGGTCCCGGCCGCCTCGGGGACCGGCGTCGCGGACCTTCCGGAAGAGCTGGCGGGGCGCCCGCCGATTTCCGGGGAGGAGGCGTCGTCGGTGTTCCGGACGGCCCTGGCGGCCGAATCTGCCTTCGGCGCGCCGCAGGACATGGAATGGTCCTTCGCGGGCGGGGCGCTCCTCGTCCTGCAGTCCCGTCCCGTGACGACCCGTTCGAAGCCGGGCGGGGGAGACGACCGGGCCTGGTATCTGGGTCTCCGGCGAAGCCACGCCAGCCTGGTGACGCTGCGGGACCGGGTCGCGCGGGAGCTACTCCCCGAGATGGACCGGGAGGCCCGGGAAATGGAGTCCCTCGACCTGGAGCGGCTCCCGGACGCGGACCTGGAGGAAGAGATCCGCAAGCGCGAAGAGGCCGTGCGGAAGTGGGAGGGGATCTACCGGAGCGATTTCATCCCGCTGGCGCACGGCGTCCGCCTGTTCGGGCAGTTCTACAACGACGCGCTCGCCCCCGAGGACCCCTTCGAGTTCACCCGCCTTCTTTCGGGCACGGGGATGCTTTCCCTCGAACGGAACGCCCGGTTCGCCGATCTGGCGCAGCGTCTGCGGGCGGACCCGGCGCTCGCGGAAACGGTCCGCCGGGACGGGAAGGGCGACGCGGATTTCGAGCGGCGGATCGACGGGCTGTTCCGGGAGTACGGGAACCTGTTCGGCTCCTCGGGAAGCCGGGCCGGGCGCCGGGGGGTGTCCCGCCTTCTCCTGGAGATGTCCGGGCGGCCGAAAGGCGTCGATGCGATGGCCGGCCGGGACGCCGGCGCCCTCCGGGAACGGTTCCTTTCCCGGTTCGACGGCGACGCCCGGGCCTTCGCCGCGGAACTTTTGGACCTGGCCCGCGACTGCTACCGGCTTAGGGACGACGACAACATCTTCCTCGGGCGGCTGCAGTCCGCGCGCGACCTGTCGCTGGAGGAGCGGGCCCGCAGGGCGGAAGGCCGGGACCCGGCGGAAGCCGCCCCCCGCGGCGGGGAGACCTCCGTAGAAAAGTTGAACGATGCAAGCGGGACCGCGCCGGAGCCCAAGCCCCCCCTTTTGGAGACGCCGTCGTTTCTTCAGCGGGACCGGCAGCTCGTGGGGCACCCCGCCGGGCCGGGATACGCCCGGGGGCGCGCGCGGGTCGTCCGGAAGGACGAGGACCGGTTCTCCCTGCGGGCGGGGGAAATCCTCGTGTGCGACGCGGTGGACCCGAACATGACCTTCGTGGTCCCGCTGGCGGGCGGGATCGTCGAGCGGAGGGGCGGGATGCTGATCCACGGGGCGATCATCGCCAGGGAGTACGGGGTCCCCTGCGTCACCGGGGTGCCAGACGCCGTCCACCGGATCCGCACGGGCGACATGCTGTCGGTGGACGGATACCTGGGGATCGTCACCCGGGAAGAAGGCTGATCACCGGATCCGCCCGACGACGACCAGGCCTTCCCCCTCCATGCGCACCACCACGATCTCCCCCTCCCGCGGGAACACCCCGGTCAGCGCGGTGATGTTGACCTGGTGGGTGACCAGGACGGCCGAAGGCCCTCCCCGCAGGCGGCGGATCAGCGCCTTCGCCTCGGCGGTCCGCCGCTCTTCCAGGCCGGCGTCCTGGAAGAAGGAGTTCAAGCCCGGGTGCGGCGTCACCTCCCCGAGGCCGAGCAGCCGGGCCGTCTCCAGAGACCGGCACCACTGGCTGGAGTAGACCGGGACGCCCCGGATGCCGCGGTCCCGGAACCGGGTGCCGACGGCGCGGGCCTGCTCCCGGCCGGCTTCGGAGAGGTTCCGCTGGGTGGAGCAGTCGTCGAGGCGGAAGCCGGGGGGGTCGCCGAAGCCGGGGGCGTCGGCGTGGCGCATCAGCGCCGCGTGGCCCCCCGATTTCAACGCTTCCCACAGAGGCGCTTCGGGATCCGCGAGGACGGCCGCGGGAAGGAAGAGCGGCAGCGCCAGCAGCAACAGTGCGGAGACGGCGGCGGGCGACGGGCCGCGACGTGTCCGTTCCCGGTTGACGCGCATCGGAGGCCTCCTGTCCCCTCGCGGGGTTCTGTTATAGTTGCGGCAGGAGCCGCGGACAAGGAGGATAACATGCGCCTGGGCCTCTGCTGCATCTTTGTCCGAGAGCCGGTCGCGTTCCGGGCGACGACCGCCAAGGCCCTTCTGGCGCTTCCGCGCGACCGGCGCCTGGCCAAGGCGTCCGGCTTGTGCCTCCACAACGCCGCCAGCCTGCTTCGGGCGCTCGAAACGGTCCGCCGCCTGGGCATCGGCGCCTTCCGCATCCTGTCGCCGCTGTTCCCCCGGATGACCCACCCGGACGCCGGGTACCGGCTCGACGATCTTCCGGACGGGGAGGCGATCGCCGGGCTGCTCGAAGAGAGCCGGGTCTACGCCGCCGCGAACGGCATCCGCCTCAGCTTCCACCCCGACCAGTTCGTCGTGCTTTCCTCCCCCGCGTCGGAGGTGGTCGAAAGCTCGATGCGGGAACTGGCGTACCAGGGGATGCTCGCCGAGGCGTTGGGCGCCGACGTCATCAATATCCACGCCGGCGGGGTTTATGGCGACAAGCGCGGGGCGCTTGCGCGTCTCGCCGCGGTGTTTCCCGGCCTGCCGGAGAACGTCCGGAGCCGGCTGACCCTGGAGAACGACGATTCCGCCTATGCCCCGAAGGAGCTGCTGCCGGTCTGCGGACGGCTCTCGGTGCCGCTGGTCTACGACGTCCATCACCACCGCTGCAACCCGGACGGTCTTTCGGTGGAGGAGGCGACGGACCTTGCGGCCGAAACCTGGGGGGCGTCCGGGCGGGAGCCGTTCTGCCACGTGTCGTCCCCCAGGGCCGGGTGGAGGGCGGGCGACCCCAAACCCCACGCGGACTACATCGACCCGGCCGATTTCCCGGAGTGCTGGCGGGACAGGGCGATGACCGTGGACGTGGAGGCCAAGGCCAAGGAACTGGCCGTGGNNGCTGGCCGTGGCCCGGCTGGCGGAGGCGTTGCGGAAAGGAGACGGGCCGTGAGCCGAAACAGGTGGAGGGCGGGGACCATGGGGATCATCGCGTTTCTTCTGGCGGCGTGCGCGGGAGAGCGGCCGGGCAACCTGGGGGTGAGGGACGGGGCGCTGGCGCCGTGCCCCTCTTCGCCCAATTGCGTGTCGAGCTTCGCCGGGGACGGCCGGCACCGGATCGACCCGTTGGCGTTCACGGGCGACGCGGACGAGGCGTTCGGACGCCTGAAGCGGGTGCTCGCCGCGCGGGGCGATTCCTCGGTCGTCGAGGAAGGGGAGGGCTACCTGCGGGTGGAGCTGCGCACCCGGCTGTTCGTCGACGACGCGGAATTCCTGCTGGACCGGGCTCGCCGGGTCATCCAGGTCCGGTCCGCCTCGCGCGTGGGCTACTCGGACCTCGGAAAGAACCGGAGCCGCGTGGAAGAGATACGGGCGCGCTTCTCCGCCGCGGAGTGAGGGGCGGGAGGCCCGGTCACCGGGACCCCTCTCGTTGGGGGACCCGATCGGGGCCGTCGAGGATCCTGGCCCCGGAGGCCTTGGCGATGCCCCGCAGCATCCCGGCGAAGACCAGGTTGTGCAGCGGCAGGACGCTGTACCAGTAGAGCAGCCCGAGCAGCCCGCGCGGCCGGAAGAGGGCGCGCTGGCGAACCTCCGTGGAGCCGTCGGCGCGCTCCGTCAGGAGCAGCTCCAGCACCGCCTCGCCGGGAACCTTCATCTCCGCGACGAGCTTCAGCCGCCGGCCCGGTTCCGCCGCCAGGACCCTCCAGAAATCGAGGGCGTCCCCGGCCTGAACGTCGTGCGCGTCGCGCCGCCCCCGGCCGATGCCGGGCCCCCCGAGCAGGCGATCCATCGCGCCGCGCACCCGCCACAGCCAGTCCGCGTAATACCAGCCGGTCTTGCCTCCGATGCCGACCACCGCCGGCCAGCATTGCCGGGCCGAGGCGGCGACCCGCATCCGACGGTCGTCGAGGAAGACCGTGCCCCCCGCCCAGCTCGGATCGTCGCCGGTGCTCCACTCCACCGGCGGCACCCGGCCGGCGTCCATCCAGGAGCTTTCCACATGCTGCAGCCGCAGCTTCTCCAGGGCGAGCCGGATGGCCGTCCGGCAGTCGAGCAGCGGCTGGGGGAGCAGTCCGCGGATCGCCGTGTCGCGGCACACCACCGGGTTGCGCAGCCCTTCCGCGAGAGGGCGCGCCAGGGCGGCGGGGACCGGGGTCACCAGGTGGATCCAGTAGGAGGAAAGACGGGGGGTCAGCACCGGCACCGGGATGATCCAGCGCTTCGGCAGCCCCGCCTCCTCCGCGTACAGGCGCATCAGCTCCCGGTAGCTGGAGACCTCTTCCGTGCCGATGTCGAAGGACTTCCCGACGGTCACCGGGCTGTCCAGGCACGAGACCAGGTAATGGAGGACGTTGGTGACCGCGACCGGCTGGCAGGGGGTGTCGATCCAGCGCGGGGTCACCATGACCGGCAGCCGCTCGACCAGGTAGCGCAGGATCTCGAAGGAGGCGCTCCCCGAGCCGATGATCATCGCCGCGCGGAAGATCGTCACCGGGACGCGGCCCCGCCGGAGGATCTCGCCGACCTCGTGGCGCGAGCGCAGGTGGTGGCTCAAGCGCGGCGCCTCCTCGCCCAGGCCGCCGAGGTAGACGATCCGTTCGATCCCGGCGGCTTCCGCCGCGGCAGCCATGTTTTCGGCCGCCCTGCGGTCGGCGGAGGCGAAGTCGCGCGCCTCCGGGTTCATGGAGTGCACCAGGTAGAAGGCCGCCCGGCAACCCGCGAGCGCCGCCTCCAGGCCGGGCCGGTCGAAGACGTCGCCCGCCCGGATCTCCACCATCGGGTCGCCGGCCCAGGGGCGACCGGCCAGCTTGGAGGGGTTGCGGCCGACGGCCCGCACGCGCCAGCCGGCCTCGACGAGGCGCGGCACCAGGCGTGCGCCGATGTATCCGGTGGCGCCGAGGACGGCGACGGGGCGGGGATCGGGTCGATTCGGCGGCGGAGGCATCTCCCCCTATTCTATCCGAGCCGGGCCGGGTTTGCCTTCGACGACCGGGCGAAGGAAATGCGCGAGGGGCAGCGTGAGGAGGATCACCGCGGCGAGGACCGACAGCGTCGCCGGGACGCCGGCCGCGTCGGAGAGGACCCCGAAAAGGGGCGGCGACAGCGCTCCCGCCCCGATGCCGATGGTGTAGAAAAGGCCGTAGACGCGCGAGCGGCGCTCCGGCTCCACCAGCTCGGGGACCGTGCCGTACAGCACGGACGAGGTGCCGTTGAGCGCGACCCCCAGGACGGGCAGCAGGAAAAGGGCGGGCGTCGCGGGAAGGGTAAGAAGGAGAAGGATTCCCAGGCCGGTCGCGGCCTCCGTGACGAGGACCGTCCGGATGACGCCGACCCGCTCGGAAAGGAGCCCGCAGAGGAACTTGCCCGCGGCCCCGCCCGCGAAGGTCAATCCCAGCGCCAGCCCCATCAGCTCCATCCGCGCTCCCTTGCCGAGCAGGAGGAAGGGGAGGTACGTGAAGAAGACGGTCCGGGACCCGTTGTCGATGCCGTGGATCGCCGACAGCAGGGCGAATCCCTTCGCGTCCCGGATCCCCCAACCGCCGGCCGGGCGTCCGGGGGCCGCGGGCGTCGGGGGGGCCGCGAGGCCTCCCGAGACCATCGGCAGGAGGAAGAGGATGCACGCCGCCGCGGCCAGCATGATCGTCCCGATGCCCTGCGCCGCCCAGCGCCAGTTCGCCCACGAGGCGACGAGGGCGCCGGCGGCCGGCCAGGTCACCTTCCCCAGGTCCCCCGAGAAGTTGAAGGTTCCGATGGCCACGCGTCGGCGCCCTTCCTCGTATGCCCGGGAGACCAGGGAGGACGACAACGGGTGCTGCGTGCCGGACCCGAGGCCGGCGATCACCAGGGACGCCAGGAGCGGAACGAAGCCCGCGGCGGCGCCGACGCAAAAGAAGCCGACGGCCGTGAGGAACGTCCCGGCGGCCAGGACGCGCGGCTCCCCGAGGCGCTCCGCCAGGAACCCCGCCGGGACCTGGAACAGCGCGAGCGCCCCCGAGTACGCCGAGCGCAGAAGGCCGACCTGCGCGAAGGAGAGGGAAAATTCCTTCGCCCAGAGGGGGAAGAGGATGTAGAGGAGGTCGGAGCACCCGTCGTGCATGAAGTGGGCGAAGCAGCTTGCGGCGAGCGTGGCGCGGGGGCGTCGAGAGGGCATGACGGCGGATTCTTTCAGCCGCAGCCCCGTCTGTCAATAGCGGGAGGGGCGTCAGTCCCCGTAGACGAACACGGTCTCCCGGGTGTAAAGGCCGTACAGGACCTGGAAGAATTCCGCGTCCATGTGGTTCATGGTGGAGATGCCGCCGTCCCTCGCCGCGGCGGCGACGCCCGCGTCCCCCCAGGAGACCAGCCAGAGCACCGTGTGCCTCGAGGCCCGGCCTTCCCTCGCCCCCAGGGTCGTGTTGTCCAGGCGGATGTCCAGGGTGCCCTTGTAGTTGGCGTACAGCTTCACGCAGCCCGCCGAAAGGAGCGCGGCCAGGAGCGGCACGGCGATGGCCCTTCCGATGCGCACGTGAATCCGCCGGATCATTTTTCTCCGCCGGGGTCGTCCGGCGGGAGGGCAACGACGGGTTCCGCCGCCGTTCCGTAGACGCGGACCGTGTGGCGCTTCCAGATCCCGAGGAGGTAGCTTTTCGTTTCCAGGTCGGCGTAATGGATCGTTTCGATGCCCCCTTTCCTGGCGATCTCCCCGATGGCCTTGTCGTCCCACTGGACCGAGACGTAGCGGAACTCGATCTCCTTCATGTTCCCGCTGGCGGCGGCCGTCCGGACGACCGTTGCCGGTTCCCTGTGGCGGGACAGGGGGTGGACCGTGTGCGTGTACAGCAGCCCGACGCCCCGGAAGGAATAAACGGTCCCCAGGCTGCCGCACCCGGCGAGGAGCAGGACCGGCCCCATGGCGAGGGCGAAGAGGCGGCGCTTATCCAAGCGGGGAACCCCGGTCAGTCGCCGTAGACGATGGTGGTCTCTTTCGTGTACAGGCCGAAGAGGACGTTCCGGATCTGCAAGTCCATGTGGTTGATCGTCGTCAGGCCGCCGTTCCTCGCGGCCGCGGCCGCCCCGGCGTCCCCCCAGGAGACGAGCCAGAGCACCGAGTATGCGGAGGCGCGCCCCTCTTTTTTCCCCACGCCGGTACGGTTCATGTCGGTGGTCAGGGGGGCCGTCACGTTCGAATAGAGGCACCCCGCCAGCAGGATCGCCGCGGCGAGGGCGGCGGCGGGCAGCGCCTTCGACGCGCGCGTCTTCGCGTTCATCGCCCGATCCTTTCCGCAAGGAGGTCGACCAGCCGTTCCGCCGCCGCGGGATCTTTGACCCGGACGGCGCCGACGAGGAAGCGGCCGGCCCGCGACACCCGGACGTTTCCGTACAACGGGTCCGCGGCCGTCATGGATTCCCCCCCCGGGCCCCCCGTTTCCCGCGCGTCCGCCCCCGAGGACTTCAGGTAGTCGCGGTACCGGCCGAGGGCCGAGGCCGCGGCGTCCGCGGAATCCTCCGGGACCAGGAACAGCTGCATCGTCCCCCCGTCCGAAACCGCGTCGGCCACCAGCCCCCGGCGGAAGAAATCGTACCCGAGGAGGCTGCGGGCGACGTAGCGCTCGCTTCCCGGAACGACCTCCGGGATCGCGAACGCCTCGAGCTCCTTCGGCCTCCCGGCGTCCCCCGTCAGGCGGCGCGAGATCGCCCGCGCGCAGGCCAGGAACACCTCCTCGCCCAGGCTCGCCGTCCCGGTCGCCTGAAGCCGGACGAAATATCTTCCCTGGTGGAACAGAAGCTGGGAAGGGGAGAGCGTGCCCCCCCCGCCGATCGGGACGACCGGATTCTCCCTGCGCCGGTAGCCGGCGTAGATGCCGAAGGCGTCGAGCGGGGACCCCATCCGGTAGACGTCGGCGTCGACGGCGACCCGGGGGTCGCGCCGGCTCGCGTACCGCGCGGAGGAGAGGAGGTCGAACCCGTAGGGGAAATACGCTTCCGCCTCGCCGTTGATCCGGTCGAAGAGGTTCTCCCGGGTGTAACGCTCCACCTTCCCGTCGAGGACCCAGCCCTCGGCGCACGCGGGCGCGGGAAGCGGGTTCTCCGCGGCGGCGCCGGAGGCCGCGGCCGGCGCGAGCGCCAGCCACGCGGCCGCGAGCAGGATCGCGCAGGGGGCGCCCACGGTCAGGCCAGGACCTTTCCGGCGCGCTTCATCTTCGCCGGGATGTCGAGCCCGCGGACGCAGCGGGCGGCGCAGGCGGCGCAGTCGAGGCACGCGGAGGCGGAGGCGCCGGCGGGGATGGCGCGGTAGACGGACCGCGCGAGGCGGAGTTCCCGGTACCCGTCCGCGTACATGAGGCAGCGGTTGATCGTGCTGATCTCGACGCCCTTCGGGCAGGCGCCCTCGCACTCTCCGCACAGGTGGCAGTAGTAGGGGCGGATGGCGGTCCCGTAGCGCCGGAGGGTCCGTTCGTCCGCCTGTCGGAACGGCATCCCCATGACGGCGACGTCCTCCTTCAGCTCGGACATGTCTCTCATGCCGGGGATCGCGGCGGCGACGTCCGGGTTGCGGAGGACCCACTTCAGCGCCGCCTGGTGGGGGCTGACCGCTCCCTCCGCCTCCGTCACGTACCCGCCGGCCTGCGTCTTCATCGCGACGATCCCGATGCCCGAGCGGGCGGCCCTGCCGATCGCCTCGGCGATGTCCCTTCCGCTCGTGAAGTTGTAGGCCACGAGCGCCACGTCGAAGAAGCGGTCGCGGTCCTCGACGAGGGCGTCGAGCACTTCCGCCTGGCCGCTGTGCGTGGTCACGCCGAAGAAGCGCACCTTGCCCTGCTCCTTCAGCCTCGCCAGCGCCTCCCGCGTCTCCGGGTCGTACACCCGCTTCCTGTTCTTGAGGCTGTGGAGCTGGAGGACGTCGATGCGATCGGTGCCGAGGCTTTTCAGGCTCGTCTCGACGTCGCGGAAGATGTCCTCCTTCGACCTCGAGGGCGTCTTCGTCGCCACGAACACCTTGTCCCGCACCCCTTTCAGCGCCTTCCCGACGATCTCCTCGTTCCTGCCGCCCATGTACCCCCTTGCGGTGTCCACGTAGT
This sequence comes from bacterium UBA2219, assembly GCA_002327765.1. GTDB lineage: Bacteria > Desulfobacterota > Deferrimicrobia > Deferrimicrobiales > Deferrimicrobiaceae > UBA2219. Next base: position 30,451 of record DCUH01000098.1, read on the forward strand.
TGAGGCCGTGGTCGAAGGCGACCCGCAGGACCTCCGGCTCGGGCGTCAGCATGGCGCCGAAGCTCACCACCGTGATCTTCATCCCCGTCCGGCCGAGGGTCCGGTAAACGGGCGCGGGGAAGGCGAGAGGCGCCGCTGAAGCGAGACCCCCCAGAGGTCCGCCGAGCGCGCTTCCTCCGACGAGGGCGGACGTCGTGCCCAGCAGGCCGGCCTTCAGGAACTGTCTCCGGTTCATTCCCATGGCGTTCTCCTTTCCGACCGGCGAGGGATTCCCTTAATTGTAATATTTATCGATCTGGTTTTCGCTCAAGAACGGCGGCGCGGATCTCCTCGACGGTCGGGATCGCGGCCCGCCCCCCCATGCCCCGGCAGGACAATCCCGCGGCGGCATTCGCGAACGCCAGGATTTCCCGGAAGGGGAGCCCGTCGAGAAGGGCGTGCACGAAGCCGGCGTGAAAGATGTCCCCGGCGCCCGTGGTGTCGACCGCCCGGACGGCGACGGAGGGGGAGAAGACCTCCTCCCGCCCGTCGGTCCCGAACGCCCCGCGGGGGCCGAGGGTCACGGTCGAAGTGGCGGGCTTGTACCGGGCCAGTATCCTGCGGGCGCCTTCCTCCGCCGACGCCCCGGGAAGGAGCAGCCCCGGGAAGTGCCCCGCGGCCACGATGTGGTCGCACAGAGGCAGCAGCTCCTCCGTCCCCTCCTGCACCTTTTCTGCGTCGAGGACGACGGGGACGCCCGCCGCCCGCGCGGCCCCCGCCGCGGCAATCGCCGCGGGGACGTCGTGGCCGTCCAGGAGCAGCGCCCGCGCCCGGCGGATGTCGTCAAACGGAAGATCTCCGGGCGACACCCGGATCTTCGGGTCGCGGTCCCAGAGGATGGTCCGCTCCCCCGTCCCCTCCTCCACGAGGATCACGGCGAACTGGGACGAGGCGCCGGGAACGGCCCGGACGTGGGAGAGGTCGATCCCCTCGAGCGACTGGAGCCGGGTCGAGAGCCGGCCGTGGTCGTCGTCCCCCACGTTCCCGACGTACTTGCACCGGCGTCCCCAGCGGGAAAGCGCCACGAGGGCCGTGGCGACCTGTCCGCCGCCCTCCCGGGCGAAGGAGGACATCCGCAGCTTCTCCCCCCGCACCGGGAACCTCGGCAGCCCCACGAGGTAGTCGATCGCGTTGAGCCCCACCCCCACGACGTCGAACATCGGTCGCTCCCGTTTCCGCCGCCGTCCCGTCGCCGCGCCCGGTCGCCGGCGCTCAGCGGGCGGGGCGCCCGACTCCCTGCGCCAGCAGGATGATCCGGCTTTCCTTCAATCCCAGCGCCCTGGCGAGCGCGGGCCGGTCGATGGACGCCCGGGCCCCGGTCGCCAGCTCTTCACTGGCGCAGAACAGGTAGATGTTCTGGCTGATGTAGCCGGCGTCCGCCCAGGCCATCTGCAGCGCCTCGGGATCCTTCCCGCCGCCGGGTATCCTGGACGCGTCCGCGACCAGCAGCAGCGTCAGCGGAGCGTCTTTCGCGAAGGACTGGACGCCGGTGAGCGCGCGATGGTCGCCCGCAGCGACCGGGAGCAGCCGGTTGGCCGCCGCGTCGTAGAGGAACGTACCGTCGGCCCGGACCACCAGCAGCTCGATCTCCTGCCGGTTGCGGGCGGAAGGCGCGGTCCGCTTCCCGTTCCCCGGGCGGTTGATCCCCCAGGCCGCCCACAGCAGGTTCGAGAGCGTCTGCGCCGGGATCGGGTCGGGGGCGAAGGCGCGGCTGGTCGCGCGGAGGGCGAGCGCCTGCATCAGCGGTTTGCCGCCGTTGGTCTGCGGCGGGGGCAGGGGGACGGCGGCCGGTTCCCCCGCCGCGGCCGGGGGAGCGGGACCCGTTCCGCACAGGATCAGCATCAGGAAAACGCAGATGGTGCATCGCCGCGTGTGGTTGCGCATGAGTGACCTCCGCCTCCCAGTTTACCCAAAGCGGGGGCGGTCGCCGCGACAAACGCACCGCCGGGGATCCGGCATCTTTCGCCCGCCCCGGCCCGGGAATAGAATCGAACCGTGGTCTTCGAGGTGGATGCGTGAACGTGCTGCTCATATCGGCGAACACCGAGACGATGAACATGCCGCCCCTCCCGCTGGGGCTGGCATGCGTCGCGGCCGCTACCCGGAAGGCGGGCCACGCCGTTACGATGGCCGACCTCATGTTCCGCGAGGACGGCGTCCGTTCGATCCCGGTGCTTCTCGACGAGGTCCGCCCGGACGTCGTCGGGATCTCCGTCCGCAACATCGACGACCAGAACATGGAGCGCCCGAAGTTCCTGCTCGATTCGATCCGGGAGGTCGTCGCGGGCTGCCGCGAGGCGTGCCGCGCTCCCATCGTGCTGGGCGGAGCGGGCTACACGATCTTCCCGGAAAGCGCCCTGCGGCGCCTGGGTGCGGACATGGGAGTCCGGGGGGAGGGGGAGACGGCGTTCCCCGCCCTGCTGGAGCGGCTCGCCCGCGGCGCGCCGGTTTCGGACCTTCACGGCGTCTGCCTTCCGGGCAGGCCTTCCGCGCCCGCGCGCTTCGAGACGGACCTGGACGGCCTTCCTCTGCCGGAACCCGCCCTCTGGGTCCCCCCCGGGATCGGCGCCCTGGACCTCTGGGTGCCGGTCCAGACCCGGCGCGGCTGCCCCATGGGCTGCATCTACTGCCCCAATCCCGCGATCGAGGGGAGGGCGGTCCGGAGGCGGTCGCCGGAGCGCGTCGCGGAATGGCTCGCGGTCTTGAGAGACGCCGGGGCGCGCGACTTCAATTTCGTCGACAACACCTTCAACCTCCCGCAGCTCTATGCGAAGGCCCTTTGCCGCGCGATCCTCCGGGAGGGGCTGGATATCCGCATGTGGTGCATCGTCTACCCGAAATGGGTCGACGCGGAGCTGGTCGCCCTCATGGCGGAGGCCGGCTGCCGTCGGGTCAGCCTCGGCTTCGAGAGCGGCTCCGACCGGATGCTGCGCGCGTTGAACAAGCACTACCGCGCGGAGGACGTGGAGGAGGTTTCGAGGATGTTCCGGGAAGCGGGGATCGCGCGGGACGGGTTCCTGCTGCTCGGCGGTCCCGGGGAGACGAAGGACAGCGTCGAGGAAAGCCTGTCCTTCGCCGATTCGCTGGGACTCGACGCCTTGAGGATCACCGCGGGGATCCGGATCTACCCGGGGACCCCGCTGGCGGCCGCCGCCGTCGAGGAGGGGGTGCTGGAACGGGAGGACGACCTGCTCGAGCCGCGCTTCTACCTGGCCGAAGGGCTGCGGGACTGGCTGCCGGAGCGGGTCGCGGCGTACCGCTCGCGGCGGGATTGGGTCGCCTGACGGCCCGGCCCGGCCGGCTTCAGGGCCGGTATCCCTTCCCGACGCTCCACGCCTGCGCGACGCGGTCCCCCAGCTTCCAGTATCCCTTGTCGGGAAAGGTGAACAGCAGCGGCGCGATGACGGGCCAGTCCGGGGCGCCGTCTTTCAGGGCCGCCTCGTCCACGTAGACGTTGGCCACTTCGCCGAAGTAGACCGTGTCCGCCGGGAATTCCACCGTCTTGACCAGCCTGCACTCGGCGGCCAGGCGGCAGGCCTTGATCATCGGCGCGTATTCGAGCCGGCCGGAGAACGTCTCGAACACGTCCCCCTTGTCCGCCTGCCTGCCGGAATGGAGCCCGCACCAGTCCGTCGCCTCCACGATGTCCGCCCCGGGAAGGTTGACGCTGAACGTCCCGTTGGACGAGATCCCCGTCGCGGTGTGGTGCCGGGGATTCAGCCCGCAGGCGACAACGACGGGCTCGTAATTGACGATGCCGACGAACGCGGCGGGCATGAAGTTGGGGGCATCGTCCACCATGGCGCCGATCAGCGCGACGGGCATGGGCAGGACGAAGGGGCCGGGGTCCAGCCGGATCTTTTTCATGGTCCTCCTCCCGGGTAGATCGCTCCATCGCCTCCTATTATGGATGGGAACGCCGGGACATGCAGGTCAAATCGTCGCGTCCCGGGCCCTTGCCGGAAGGAGCTTTCGGAGGTCCCTTCAAGAAAACCGGGCGGTCTCTCGCCCGGATTCTGTAAAATGATGTTTGATCGAATCATCAGGGGGTGCGCAGTGGGGATTCTCGAAGGGAAGAAGGGTCTGATCCTCGGCGTCGCCAACGACAAGTCGATCGCCTGGGGGATCGCGAAGTCCTGCCGCCGCGAAGGGGCGGAAATCGGATTCAACTATCTCGGGGAGACGCTGCTGAAACGCGTCCGCCCCCTGGCGGAATCGGTCGGATCGGACTTCGTCGAACCGCTCGACGTCGGCGACGACGCCCAGCTGGACGAGTTCTTCGCCAGGGTCGAGGCCCGGTGGGGGCGGCTCGATTTCCTCGTACACTCGATCGCCTTCGCCGGGAAGGACTCCCTGAAAGGGAATTTCCGGGACGTCTCGCGCGCCGATTTCCACCTCGCGCTCGACATTTCCGCCTATTCCTTCGTCGCCTGCGCGCGGAGGGCGGCGCGGCTGATGGGGCCGGGCGGCTCCATGGTGACGATGACGTACCTCGGGGCGGTGCGCGCCATCCCGAACTACAACGTGATGGGCGTCGCCAAGGCGGCCCTCGAGGCGTCGACCCGGTTCCTGGCGTTCGATCTCGGGAAGGACGGGATCCGCGTCAACGCGATCTCGGCCGGCCCGATCCGCACGCTGGCCGCCTCCGGCGTGGCCGATTTCCGGCGGCTGATGGAGAAGAACGCCCGCGGGGCGATGCTCCGCAGGAACGTGACCCGGGAGGAGGTCGGCAACGCCGCCGTCTACCTCCTTTCGGACTGGTCTTCCGGCGTCACCGGCGAAGTGCACTACGTCGACGCGGGGTTCAACATCGGCGCGGGCGATCCCGGCGTCGAGGACGCCCCGTCCGGCGCTCCCTCCGACCGCACCTGACCTTCCCGGGGGGCCGGCCCTGCGGCCGGCCCCCGACTTTCTTCGCGAAACGGCCATCCGTTCGCCGGGGCGCGCCATCTCAATCATATAAATCCCGATTTTCGGGACCTGGAGGGGGCAGCGGAAGGAGGTGTGCGATGGACGAAGATCGGAATGCGAAAAACTTTTGCGCATGCGAAGCGCGAAACAATACGCCGGGGTTGTTTCTCCCGGTCGTCGCGCTGATTTCGGCTTTCCTGCTGATCGTCGCGCTGCCGGTCTTCACGGCCGACGCGCCGGAAGGCCGCCCGGAGGCGAGGATGGTTCCCGGCGAGCTCAAGACCATGGGGAACGGCGTGATCTGGTCGTGGGTGGGATACGATTCCGGAGGAACGCCGGCCGCGATCGGCGTGACCTTCACCGAGTCGGCGTTGTCCGGCCTGCCGGAAAAGACGCCGCCCGGCGGTCATTCCATAGACTACGAACTGGAGCTTCCGAAGCGCGCCGGGGTCGCTCCGTACAACCACATCGTGGTGAACTGGAACCCCGCGGGGCACGTCCCGCCGGGAGTGTACGACGTCCCCCACTTCGATTTCCATTTCTACATGATCACCCCGGAGGAAAGGAACCGGATCACCGTGAAGAAGGAGGACCTGGCCCGGCATGCAAGGAAGCCGCCCGCGAAGTTCGTCCCGGCGGGCTACATCCTTCCGGACGGGACCCAGGAGCCCCGAATGGGGTCGCATTGGATCGATCCCGAAGGGCCGGAATTCCATAACCAGCCGTTCCGGAAGACGTTCATATACGGCTCCTACGACGGGCACGTGACGTTTTACGAGCCGATGATCTCGCTGGCCTATCTGCTGGAGAACCGGACCAACGCCGCCGAAGCCATCAAGCTTCCGGCTTCCTACGAAAAGCGCGGGTACTACCCGGTCGCATATGCCGTGAAATACGACGCCGTTCGAAGGGAATACTCCGTATCGCTGGAGGGCATGACGATAAGGTGACCGCTTCCCGGAAAGCGGTCTTATCCACATTCTCTGTGGGCAGCCTGTGGATTTCCCTGTGGAAGGGGAGCGCGGTTCGCGTCCCGCCGGGGCGCTCCTCGGGCTGCCTTGTTTTTAGGCGTCACGATCCCTCCAGGATCTCGGGAATCGGCCGGCCGTCGACATCCGGCAGCGGAACTCCGAGCAGTTGCGTGAAGGTGGGGGCGAAATCCATAAGGGAAACGGTCCTGTCCATGCGGCCCGGCCGGATCCCCTTTCCCGAGGCGATGAAAAGCCCCTCCGGCCGATGGTCCCCGGTGCGGCAGCCCCAGTTGATCCCCTCGACGATGCCTATCTTCCCCGAAGTGACCCGTATCGTGCTCCGTTTCGGTATCCCCGCCACCGCGCTCCCGATCGGGACCTCGTCGTTCCACTCGATGAGCAGGTCGGGCAGGTGGTTCAGCCTATCGCCCTGGTATAACGAATCCGTTCTTTTCACGCTCCGGATCATGGGGGCCCCGGTCTCGTGATCGACGATCTCCAGGAGGTCCCGGGCCAGTTCCCGGCAGAAGGAATCCATCTCCTCCCCGGGGCGCATCCTGCCGGCGGGCTCCCTGCCCGCGAGATTCACGCGGATGCCGCTTACGAGGTACCCGTTCTCGTGCGGGAAGCAGCTGCTTTTCTCCAGGTCGATGCGGGAACACGAATACGGAACAGGATCCCGGCGTTCGGCCCGCCACCCGCGCAGGCGGTCGCGGACCGGCCTGAGAGCCCGTTTCGCCCACTCGGGGACCCGGTCCCGGACCCGGGAAAGAGAGTTCCCGGGGGCCTCGTCCCCCCGGGGAGCGAGCGGCTCGGCGGCATGCAGCCGGACGAGGATCTTCGGCAGCAGCCTTTCCGCGCCGATGTTGTGCGCCATGCGGTGGCTCGCCAGGAAAACGACGATCGTGTCGTCGCCGACTTCCGCAAGGATCTCCCCGATCGCCGCGTCGATGGCCACGTAAACGTCGCGGACCGGGTCCCCGACGACGGACGCGGTCTCCGGGTCGTGGGAGGGATGGCTCGCGTCATGAAGGTGCCAGCACTGATGCCCGGCGCAGTGGGCTTCGGAGAAGACCTGGGCCATGAAATCCCAGCGATCCGAGCGCAGGTAGTGTTTCGTCAGCTCCGTTTTCTTTTCCACGCCCCGGATCAACCGGTCCCGGAAATCGCGATACCCTTCCGGAGTCCGCGGAAAGGCGTCGCACGACTCCCGCCAGGGGTGGTTTCCGAACCGGGCCAGGACCTCCCGCTTCAACCCGCGCGGCCATGCGCAGAAACCGTACATGGGATCGTGGGAGCCCCATTCCACCATCTGGATTCCGTTTATGTTCTTCGTGATGAAGGACAGGGGGATGTCGAGGATGGCGACCTTTCTGCCGGAAGAGGAGAGGGGAACCCAGAACGGGTCGTTTTCGATGAAGGCGCCGGCGTCGCATCGGTGGAACCCGTACGATCCCGGCCTCAGCTGGACCAGCCGGTGGAAGCCGTGGCGGGCGGGTGTGACCCCCGTGTACAGCGAAGGCCACGTGGAGCCTTCGTAAAAGCCTTCCATGCTTACGGTGTCTCCGACCAATCCCCCGGCAGACAGCGCGCGCAGGTTCTCCATCGTCCCGTCCGAAACGAGGGACCCGATCAGCTGCTTGTCTCCCGCATCCATCGCGAGAAAGAGGACTTTCGCGGACATGGGGATATCCTACCCGAACGCGTACATCCAGCTGCACCTCTTGCACGCCGGAAATTGCTTCACGCGGAACAGGGCGGAGCGGAATTTCCGCGCCTTTTCGCCTTTCCATATTTCCGCGATGTCCTGTTCGCGGATGTTGCCGAGGACGTGGTCGTCGATCCATTCGTCGGGGCAGAACAGCACGTCGCCGTTGGGCTTGACGACGACCCCCCGCAGCGGGGCGATGCATCGCTTCCTGGCGCACGGGCCATCGGAGTAATAATGGACGAGATCCCCGCGCCCCAGATCGGGGAACATGGAAATTTTCGGCAAGTCGCGGATTCCGGCGATTTCATCGGCCAGCGCCGCGGGATCCGGCACCTCGTAATCCGGCGCCAGGTGGCTGGCGGCCCCCGGGGCGCGGCAGCCAAGGCTTCGAAGGACCGCCTCCCGGTGCTTCGACAACTCGCCGGGCGTGATGTACCGGAGGAGGTGGATCACCAGCGAATCGAACCCGTCGTTCGTGGCGTTCCGGATCGAGCAGATCGCTCTTTCGACGCCGCCCAGGAGGCGGTTGTTGATCGTCATGTTCACGCGGACGACGGGCCTGGAACACGATCGCGCTTTCTTGAACTCCGAAATTCTCCGGATTGCGGCCGTCGCCTTTTCGAAGGACCCCCGCCCCCTTTCCCGGTCGTGGATCTCCCTGTCGCCGTCGATGGAAAAATAGATGGTGTCCACCCCGATGGACAGCAGCTCCGCCGTCTTGTCGTTGTCGAGCAGAAGCCCGTTCGTGGTGAAGGAAACCGGTATCCCGTGGCTTTTCACGTGGCCCAGGATCGGGAGGAAATCGCTTCGAACGAACGGCTCCGTCCCGCCGATGTATATGCCGGGCTTGTACCCGGCGATCCGGTCCACGAAATCGAACACTTCCCGGCGGGTCAGTTCCCGGTCCCCGTATCGGTCGCCGATGCCCCGCGTCCCGTGGTACCAGCACATCCTGCAGGAAAGGTTACAGCGATGGCTCAGCTCGATGTCGAAAAAAACCGGGTCTCCCGGCGGCAGGAGGAAATCCAGGCCGAGCACCCGGCATGCCGTTTTCCCGAGGCGCTTCGCCCCGGACACGCCTTTCCGGACCATCTCCCGGAGAGGGGGGGCGTCGTCTTTCGTCGTCTTCCGCACGTCGGTGATTCCGGATTCCTCCCGTGATATCCGTCCAGGGTCATCTTATAGTGAAACCCGGGGCATGTCCCGTTCCGCGTCCCGGAGGCCGGTTCGCGCAGGGAGGTATGATCCATGGGCAAGGTCGTTTTCTTCCTGCTGATTCTCTGCGCGGGGGCCGCCGCTTTCACCAGGGCGCGCCGGGAGGGGAGATGGTCCTGGCCGTATTTCTACAAGACGGTATTCGCCCTGTCGGCGCTCGGCGTGGCAGCGGGGATCCTGGTCATCCGGATTTCGGCCTGGATGGGGCCGGAAAACGCTTTCCTGTCGACGATGCTGGCCCTGGCGGTCATCGCGGCGGGGGTCGCCGGCATAACGCTGTGGCTGCGCGGCAAAACGGGACGAAAACCGGGACGATGACCCCGCGGGCTCCCTTCCGGGGAATCCGCCGCCCGGGGCGGTGAGGATCACCGGCCGCTTCAGGGCGAGCTCGTTGTCGAAGGGGTCGATGTCGTCGTACACGAAAACCTCCACCTTGAGCATGTACTCGCCGGGGGCCATGCCGTTCGTGTCCCACGGGATGTTCAGCCTGGTGAGGTGGTGCGTGCCGGGGCTCCCCCAGCGGAACATCTTCTTCGCGACCGTGAGTTTGATCGGCTCGCAATCCTTGCACGCGAGCCGGATCCCTTGCCGGCCTTCCGCGTGAACGCCGGCCGGAAAAAACAGCAACGGAACCGACAGGAGCGCCGCCCCCGCGAGGATCGACATGGTCTTCCCGATCCGCATGCGAATTCCTCCCGGAACGAATTTTAAACAGGATCTCGAGAGGCGGCCCTGTTCCGGGCGGAAACAGGGCCGCGGACGCATCGCGCGACGCCCCGCCGCGAGGGCCTTGACCCCGCTTGCGTTCTTCGCGATCTCCCCGGTTCTCCTGGCGGCATCCTGCGAGTCGACCTCGCCGGTCAGCGGGACGACGCCGTCCCGGGTTCCGACATGCGTCTTGAACGCCTTGCCGGACCTGAAATGGATTATTGCGCATGGTTTCGCCGGCGTCCGCGCGCGACATGGGATCATGATCGGGAGGGACGCACGGCCGGGGATAGAAGAAACAGGCTGCCTCGGAACCATATCATCGCGGGGCGAACCCTCTGTTTTCAGGGAAGCGCCAGGTTTCCCCGTGGAGGAGGAGCGGGGTCCGTTCTTCGGGAAGGCGGGTCTCTTCCGCGGCCTTCCGGTAATCCCTCGGGGGGGCGTCCATCGGCTCGTCGGTCAGGTCGAACACGCCCCACTGCTGCGGAATGAAATATTCCGCCCTAAGATCCAGAAACGCCCTCACCGCCTCGTCGGGATTCATGTGGTAGCGGGACATGAACCATCGGGGCTCGTACGCCGCGACGGGCAGAAGGGCCGCGTCGACGGGCCCGAACTTTTCCCCGTATTCCGCGAACCCGTCGAAGTAGCCGGAGTCGCCGGCGTAGTAGACCTTCCGGTCTCCCGCCTCGACGAGCCAGGAACCCCAGAGGCGGCGGTTCGTGTCGAACGGCGTCCGCTTGGTCCAATGCTGGGTCGGAAGGAACCGGTAGGTGACGCCTTCGACCGTGTGGCTCTCGAACCAGTCCAGCTCCACGACCTTCGCTCCGGGGAGCACGTCCTCGAACCAGTCGCGGTGCCCCAGCGGGACCAGGTAAAGGGGCCCGGCGCCGAGCCGGCGGATGCTGTCGCCGTCCAGGTGGTCGAAATGCCCGTGGGAGATTAGCACGACCTGGATGGGGGGAAGGTCCTTCGGATCCAGAGGGAACGGAGCGAACCGGCCGATGAAGAACGTGACGTCCCCGAAGATCGGGTCCGTCAAGATGTTCCTGTCTTTGAGGCGCAGCCATAGCGTCCCATGCCCCAGGTACGTGATGGAGTCGCCTCCTTTTTGGATCTTCGCAACGTCGGGTTTGACGGTCCGGAAGACGGGGCGCTCCCTTTTCTCCTCTTCGAAGGGATTCGCGGAGAATTTCCATTTCAGGAGTCGAAGGAGGTTCCCCGGCTTTTCTTCGGCGAGCCAGGGGTTCGTGAAGCCGGGATTCTTGTGATGGGCCTTCGCCCGGGCGAGCGACTCGATGTCTTCCGCCCCGCCGTGGGCGACCGTCCGGAAAAGGACGAAAACTACGGCCCACGCCAGAGGAACAAGCGTTTTCTCAAACCGGCCCATGGATCCTCCCCCGTTTCCGGAACGATCGGCGGCATTCACGCAATGTCCCGTTTTCCGACGGACCCGGCTGCGGCGTCCGCCTCCATGGACACCGGCGCCCTGAGGTACTCGTGGATGAAGGTCATGGCCACGGCGCCCTCGCCGACGGCGGACCCGACGCGCTTGGCGGAGCCGGAGCGCACGTCCCCGGCAGAAAAGACCCCGGGCATGCTCGTCTCGAACCTGCGGGGGACACGGCCGGGAGGCGGGCCCGTCGTCCCCGTGTTCACGTCCGCCCCGGTCAGGATGAAGCCCTTGGCATCCCGCTGTACGGCGTTCGCCAGCCACTCCGTGCGCGGCTGGGCGCCGATCAGGATGAAGAGCGCGGAGGCGGGGCGCGTTTCCCGATGCCCCCTTCGCCTGTCGGCGATCGTGAGCCGCTCCAACCGCCCCTCGCCGTGCCCTTCGACCGCTTCCGAGCGAAGGAGCACCTCGACGTTCGGAAGGTTGCGGATCTCGCGCACCAGGTAGTCGGACATGTGCTTATCCAGCGAATCCCCCCGCACCAGGAGGGTCACGCTCTTCGCGAACTTCGCGAGGTGGACGACGCCCTGGCCGGTCGAGTTCCCGGAACCGGCCACGAAGACGTCCTTCCCAGCGACGAAGCGCACGTCATACGGGACGATGTAAAACACCCCGGTTCCCGCGAAGCGTTCGATCTCCGGGATTCCGATGCGGCGGTAGGCCGCCCCGGTGGCGATGAGCACGCTCTTTGCGACGATTTCCGTCCCATCCGCCAGAGTCACTAAACGATCCGTACCGAGGGCCTCCAGCCGCATCGCCTCCCGCGCGAAGACGTACTTCGTGCCGAAGAGCCAGGCCTGCTCGTAAGCGCGCTGGGCCAGCGCGGAGCCGCTGATGCCGCGCGGGAAACCGAGGTAGTTCCGGATCAGCGAACTGGTTCCCGCCTGCCCGCCGACCGCTTCTCGCTCGATGACGACCGTGCGCAATCCCTCCGAGGAGGCATACACGGCGGACGCCAGGCCCGCCGGGCCGCCCCCGACGATGGCGAGGTCGCAGGTCGGTTCCTCGATGTCGGTGGCCCCGAGCGCGTCCAGGATCTCGGCGTTCGTGGGGTCCGGGAGGACATGTCCGTCGGGGAGCACGACGGAGGGCAGCCGGCCCGGGTCGATCCGCGCCTTTTCGATGAGCCGCAGCCCCTCCCCGGAGTCCGCGCAGTAGAAGCCATGCGGGATCCCGTTCCTCTCGAGCAGGTCGCGGATCTCCCGGCCCCGTGGGGAGGGATCCTCGCCGAGAACCCGGACGATCTCCATCCGCGGCCCGTGCATCCGCGTCCAGTCCGCAAGGAACTCCCCGACGGCCGGATAGAGATGAACCTCCGGCGGGGACCAGGGTTTGTGCAGGTAGTTGTCCAGCCGTCCCATCGCGCAATTCTCCAGGATCGCCGGCGCGGCCGCACGGTCGCCCCAATCCACCAGCAGCGCGCGCTGGGCCTCGGGGAAGATCCCGTGGGCACGGACCAGCACGTCCGGCCCGGCCATATCCGGCATCCACAGGTCGGCGATGACAAGGGCGACGAGCTCGCCCCCGTCCCTGAGGCGCTCGAGTTCCGCCAAAGCGTCCATCGAGGACAGGTGCGGGATGACGCGGTAGTCCCCGCCGTAGCGGCGGGTCAGAGCGTCCAGAAGCGATCCCAGATCGGCGGGCTCATCGTCCACGACCATGATGATTGGGCGTCCGTTCATTATGCTCTCCCCGCGCTTTCAGCGGCCTCCGCGACCCCGCCGGCCGAAAACGCCGTCGTCAACGCGCGATCATGCGGCCCCCTTTTTCGACGGCCGGTGATGGCCGAGGATCGCGTCGATCTGTCCGATGTCGAACTTGTTCAACCCCACGATCCGGGCGTTGGACCGGAATGCCGGGGGCAATATGCGCCGGGCATCCTCCTTGGTATCCACTTCCACGATGATCCACGCTCTGTGATCTCCGTCCATGCATCCCCAGTCCGTATGGGTCAGGTAATGGGAACCGGTTTTGAGGAAGATCTCGACGACTCGGGCGCATGCCACTTCTTCCTCTTCATGCGGCACTTCGATAAGGAACCTCGACATGACTGCGGACCTCCTTTCCACCGTCCCGCTGCTGGAACACCGTCGGCGAATGAATCTCTTGCAGGTTTAGATTTCCGCCGAACCGGGAGTGTTTCGGCAGGCGGGAAGATTCCGGGAATCCGAGCATTCGGTATTCGCGCGCCTCCCGGACGACCGTAGGGGGATGTTGCGGACGAAAAAGCGCCGCCAGGGATCTCCTTCCTGGCGGCGCTCGTGTCGTACCGGATGGGATCAGGCGGCCTTGCCGACCTGCGTCGTCACATCGACGATGCTTTCGTAAACCCTGTCCTCGATCTTGTCCAGCCGGTCCATCACGACCTTGTTGGCGCTATGTTCCATAGCGTGCTGAATCAGGGCGGGTTTCTCCGCCGGAAAATCCACTCCCCTGAGGCTGTATTCGATATCCTTGGCGGATCCGCCTTTCACGTCGCCGCAGTCTACGTGTTCCATTGGATCCCTCCTGAGTCTTCTTGTTGGTTCTTTTAGGGGAACGCAGGTATCTCCCCACCTGACAAATAAGATGACCGAACGACAGGGGGAGGTTCGAGCAATCGATTGGAAGTCGTCAGCCGTGGGAATCGTGAGGACTTATTTCTCCGATGGTGGTGTGGATGATTCCGTTGCGGGAAACAGTTGCGCAGAATAGCGCATCTCAAGAAACGGAGCGTAGACGGCACAACGCGGCCATCCTGCTGCCGGTCGTCGGACCGCGACTCGGAAGATGAAGGTCGAGAAAAGAGGAATATTATTCATGTTTGATGGCAATGCTTCCGTAGCCAAATTCGACTTGCTGATTCGCACGAGCATGCAGCGACTGGCTTTGCCTTTGATGCGTTATTCTTTAGCGGTTATTTTTATCTGGTTCGGAGCCCTTAAGCCTTTTGGCTTGAGTCAGGCGAGTGATTTGGCGGCCAGCACGGTTCCTTTTATTCCGAGGGAGATATTTATCCCGGTCCTTGGCTGGTGGGAGGTCGCGATCGGCGTGTGTTTTCTCTTTAGGCCTTTGATCCGCGTGGCCATTCCCATGCTGATCCTGCAAATCCCCGGGACATTCTTGCCGCTGGTTCTGCTGCCTGAATATTGTTTCACGAAATTCCCTTTCGCCTTGACCATCGAGGGGCAGTACATCGTCAAAAATCTCTTGATCATTGGATGTGCCCTGGCTATCGGCGGNNGGGTCACTCCCGCCAATAGGCCGGATGGACGCAAAGGCATCTTCTCATCCCGTTTAACATGGTTCGAGAATAGTGCTTCATGTCCGGGATGACGCCGGCGATATCCGTCCGTTGCTCCGGTCGGCAGCCCGGACTACCCGCGCACGGCGCTCCCGAATGCGCGAATATCCTCCATCTCCTGTCGGGAGAGAGGACCTTTATCCAACGCCGCCAGGTTCTCCCGCAATTCGGCCGTGCTCCGGGGGCCGGTGAGCGCCACGTCCACGTGCGGACTGGAAAGGCAGAACCGGTAACAGTCGCCTGCTGTCGGGACCGTTCCCTTCCAACCGGTGGGGGGTCGCAATAGCTTCCGCCACGCCGTCGCGGTATAGGCGACGACAACGGGATGGCGATGGGACAGGTGCGGGAAGACATCCTGCTCCGCGCCGGGATGGGCGGCGTTGTAGCGGATCATCAGGAGATCGAGTATCGAATCTTCCGCCAGTTTTCCGGCCCGCGGCCTGTCGTGGATCGAGGCCCCGAGCAGGCGGATCTTTCCCTCCTCGCGCAATTTGACCATCTCCTCCTGGACCGCGCCGGTGAAGGCGGACATTTTCCCGAGCCAGTAAAGTTGGAAAACATCCAATCGGTCGATGCCGAGAGTTCGGAGCGCCTTTTCGGTGGCACGCCGGACGGCGCCCGGGAAGTAACCGAAGAGAGGACCCGCGGAGACGAAGTACCGTTCCCGGTCCAACGCGAGCGCGTCCCGGAGAGCGGGGGTCAACGCCCTCATCCGCGGGCTCCAGAACACGTACTGTAAGCGTTCCAACGCTTCGCGGCACCCCGCCTCGTCGAGGCCGAACGAACCGGATAATCCAAGCCGGAAAACCCGCCTGCCGAACCGTTCCACATCACGATGGGTGAAGTCGCTCATGCGGGAAAGTATAACGCTGCGGCAGGATCGGCCGACAGATTCACGACCTCGAGGGAGAGGTTATCCCCTTGGGGCAGGTCAATCCCGGGTCAAAATTAAAAGCCGATTGACAACCGCCAGTGGAGTTCCATCTTCATCGGCGCTTTTCCTTTCTGTTTGGGTTCCTTCGACAGATCTCTTATATAGAAAAAGCGCTTTATTTCCGAACATTTCTGATTTCACACAGAAAATTTTACACTACCCCGGACTTATTAACACCTATACTGCGATTGCTCCGCACCAAACGGATCAGTGCTCAGTTAGAACGGTATCCCGGGCTCCGGCCACAGGCGTTAATGCGAATGCCTCTTTCAGGGCCTTCGTCGCACGCATCTGAAACTCAGCGCGCCTTTCGTCCTTTGAACGACCGCAGACGAGTTCGGCAAAGAAACTGGTGGGCCACTCGGCATCCACATGCACTGCCCCAACGACTCTGAAAAGCTCGTGCCGAGGCAAGGCGGCAACGATGTCGCGAGCGTTTCCATGGGCGTTACAAGCCGAAGGCTCGGCGGTGAGTACGACGGCACGGGACCGGACCATGGACGCCGCCTTCACACCAAGACCATCCCGGTCGACCGGATCGAGCCCAACCCATATGGATAGACCTGGAGAGTAGGCCGCCGACAACAGACTGGACAATCCTCCGGCCGAGAATCCCAGCAGCCCAAACCGGGTCGGGTCGATGTGCTTCTTCCAGGACTCATCCCCAAGCAAGTATGCCCGAAGTTCCGAAATGAATCGGCCGTTGCGGGCATGGTCTGATCCTGTCGGCAGATCAGGGACTACGGCCACGAACCCCTCCTTAGCCAGGTGCTGGCCCCAGCCCGACATGTTCCGGCGGTGCCGCAAGAACCCATGTGCGACTATCACCAGCGGTGCTGGTGCCGCGGCGTTCGGCCAGTACACGTCCACGTCGGCGGAACCAGCCGGGAGTTGTACGTGAATAGTTTCGCGAGTCACACTGCTGGTGGCGTAGGGATTTGTGGATGCACAGGAGGCAACAAATACCGCGAGGAGCGCCATAACAATTGCCACAGTCATATCTGAATCCTGCGTACTCTTTACCCTGATTTTCATGGTATGGATATCAGGCCCCATTTATCCAAAATCGCATCATACAGATCAACTTGCTTGGTCCCTGCTCATTTTTTCATTATCTGAACGCCGCATTCGTTGAACACATCGAGGATGTTCCGGTACAGGTCCGTATAGATCCGATTCATACCCTGAGGCCGGTTGCAATAAACGTTGACGTAGGTGACGCAGAAGTCCCGGGGCGCCTTCTGCAGAATGAAGGCTCGGGCCGTGGCCCGCAGACCCGGCATGCGCCCGGCGGCCATGCGCAGCATGGCTTCCGCCAGGCGATGCGGCCGCCATCCCCATTAGACCAGTCTGATACCTTATAGCTTACCGGCGCAACGAACGACGGGCCGGACCGGTGTTGCCGACAGCGCCAGGCTGGTTGATGCCCGGATCCCAAACGCCGGCACCAGGCGCGCCGACGCCGACCCTTGGCCTGCCAACGTTTCCGACCGCACCAGGCTGGTTGATCCCCGGATCCCTAACGCCGGCACCGGGCGCGCCGACACCGACGTTGCCCATGGCGCCGGGCTGGTTG